>SFBL01000046.1 GCA_007095785.1 Microcystis aeruginosa Ma_SC_T_19800800_S464 | reverse complement strand
CTTTCTATAATAGCAGATATTTCTATTTTTTATCACCCAAAAAAGTGTTATTTATTATCATTAAGCTATTAACAAGTGTAACTTAGCAGACTCTTTTTGAGGATGAATCTCTCAATTGACCTCACTGTATAGGTTTTAAGCTTTTTCTATTTTCTTCATGAATATAGCGGTTCTCGCATCTGTGCAGCACACTTAAACCTTTGCTGATTAAGCTTTTCAGGATCGGGAATGTACCTCTTGTGAATCAGAAACGCTATAATTCAGGCTAGTGCTTTGGCTAAATCGCTACTCGCAACCGCTTAACTAGGGTTTGCTGAAAAAGTTTGTTGGTGGGGTTAGGAGTCAGTAGCCGGTCGTCAGTAGCCGGTCGTCGGTCGTTTCAGGCTTTGTTGCCCTCTTTTTTTGTACCAATTTATGTACTACAAGAAGGATAATGCAAGGTTTTTGAGGGTCTTAATCCTATATTCTTGCACTAACATCGGATTTTAACAGGTCAAAAGCCTTATTTTAAAAGGGTTTTACCATTATTCAGCAACCGCTTAACTAAACTTAGTCAAACCGAAGCCACCTGAAAAGGTGACTCGGGAAATTTTGATTGCCAAATATCCATCCCTGCCGATGGGTGACAAGGGTATTCCTCTTCGGAGGGCAGATAAAAGTTTATGCGGATGGCGAGACTCGAACTCGCAAGGCGTAAGCCACACGCCCCTCAAACGTGCGTGTCTACCAGTTCCACCACATCCGCTTGATTTTAGCTTAACCACTATAGCACAGAAAAAAAATAATCTGCAAGCAACTTTTAAAAATTACTGCCGCACAACTTTCGCACCACCTGAGTTAGTACGGATAAACCTTTTAGGGAACCTTGAATCAAATGGAAGGCCGGGACAGGACGGATTAACATTTGTCGAGCTAGGGGCAATGGTAGCAGCTGACCTTGATTATCAATTGCCGGGGCTAAATCGGGTAAATCCTGTGTCACCTCATCGCTAATCACGCGCACAATTGCCACTTTTTGCCCCCGTAAAGCCGCTAAAATCCTTGCTCCTTCCATATCTACCACTTCATAGCCTCCCTGTCCTAAACGTCGTTTTTCCTCGGATCGGCTAATCAGGCGATCGCTGGTTAAACCTTTAACAAGACTATATCCAGTTAATTGCGCGATTTCTGCGGTTATTTCTGGTTCGCACTGCCAATAATTCCCCTTTTCCGCACCACAACCTTGACAGATTACCCCATCTCCGACTCGATAGCGATCGCTAAGACTGCCCGCTAATCCCATAACCACAATTTTTCCCGTGAACTTATTAAGAAATTCTAGAGATTGCCTAGAGACTGGGGAACTGTCGAGGAATTCTGGAGCGCCAAGGTTAATCGGGATAATTTGCGGGGCTAAATCGCCGATTTTCCTTAATCCTCGGCGGATTGAGCTATGCTCGGCCCCCCGGGGAACGAGAATAATATCTTCAGGTGTGAGCATGAAATTTTTGAGAAAGTTTCCTAATTAGTCCATGGAGATGTTATAAATAATAATAGTGAACTAATTAGGAATAATTCTTAAGTAAATGGCCCTGCCACTGACTGGGCGATTGTCTTTCTCACCATGAAAAAGTCTGTCATTCTGCGTTTATCCGAGGTTAACAAGCGTTTTCCCGCTTCTCCTACTCTAGCTGTTGATAATATCAGTTTTAGTTTAACAGAGGGCGAAATTCTCGGATTATTGGGCCCGTCGGGCTGCGGTAAAACCACTCTACTGCGGATGATTGCGGGATTTGAAAAACCATCTCAAGGAGTAATTGAATTGGGAGGGCGAATAGTTGCCGACGAAAAAACCTTTATTCCCCCAGAAAAACGCAATACGGGCATGGTTTTTCAGGATTACGCTCTTTTTCCCCATTTAACCATTGCTGACAATATCGCCTTCGGGTTAAAAAATTCTGGGGAGAAATTATCGAGCAGAGCTATTAACGCTAGGGTGGCGGAAACTTTAGATTTAGTCGGACTGCAAGGACTAGAAAAACGTTATCCCCATCAGCTATCGGGAGGACAACAGCAAAGAGTCGCCCTCGCCCGCGCTTTAGCCCCAAAACCCTCTTTAATCCTCTTAGATGAACCTTTAAGTAATCTCGATGTGCAGGTACGGCAACGCTTACGGCACGAGATCCGTCATATCCTGAAAGCGACTGGTATCTCGGCCATTTTTGTCACCCACGACCGGGAGGAAGCAATGGTGATCAGTGACACAATTGCGGTCATTTGTCAAGGAAAATTAGAACAAATTAACAATCCCGAAGAAATTTATAGTCATCCGGCCTCGCGATTCGTGGCCGAGTTTGTCACCCAAGCTAACTTTCTCCCCGCTAGACGGGAGGGGGAACAATGGCAAACCGAGATAGGAGTCTGGGAAATTGCCGATGGTCAAGATTTGGACAAAGGGGAATTGATGCTGAGAGAGGAAGATGTCAAAATTAAGCCGGATGAGACGGGAGATCTGGTTATTTGCGATCGCCAATTTTTGGGGCGGGAGTACCGTTATTGTCTGCTAACGGCCACCGGCAGCCAAATCCACGCTAGAACAACGATTAACACCCAATTAGACATCGGTACAAAGGTAAAACTATCGATTATTCCCGATAGCGTCCGTGTATTTGCCGATTGATAACTGATACTAAATCCTGTTTAAGGGGTGTGGGGAGTGGGGAAGTGGGGAAGTGGGGTGTGACCCCCCCAACCCCCCCGACATCGGGGGGCAGGGGGGTGTGGGGTGTGGGGAAGTGGGGTGTGGGGAGCTTTTTCAGTAAACAGTAAACTAAAAACTCACATCTGATAACTGATAACTGATGCAAGGCTGACGGCTAATATTGATATCGATCGCGATTTAGGACTAGGGTGGCATTTTTAGCGACAAAATCGATAATTTTTTTGGCCACATCCACACCAGTGGCCGCCTCTATTCCTTCCAAACCGGGAGAGGAATTGACCTCAATAACCACAGGCCCGTGATTGGACCGTAATAAGTCCACACCCGCAACCCGTAAACCCATGGCTTTAGTGGCCCGTATAGCCGTACTGCGTTCCTCCGGGGTTAATTTTATCTTTTCTGCTTTGCCACCGCGGTGAAGATTAGAACGAAAATCCCCTTCGGCCCCCTGTCGCTTCATCGAGGCTACCACTTTTCCATCGATGACAAAACAGCGCAGATCTGCGCCACTGGCCTCTTTAATGTACTCTTGTACTAGAATATTAGCCTCTAATTGCCGAAAAGCTTCAATAACTGACTTGGCTGCTTGGTCGGTTTCCGCTAAGACTACCCCAATACCTTGGGTTCCCTCTAATAATTTAATCACCAGAGGCGTGCCCCCGACGGTTTCGATTAAACCATCGATATCTTGAGTTGCGTGGGCAATTCCCGTCACTGGTAGGCCTATCCCTTCCCTGGCCAGAATTTGCAGACAACGCAATTTATCCCGCGACCGAGAAATTGCTTGCGAGTCGTTGGCAGTAAAAACATTCATCACCTCGAATTGTCGGACGACTGCGGTTCCATAGAAGGTTTTTGAGGCAGCAATGCGGGGGATAATCGCATCGAAACTCTCTAAGGGTTTACCGTTATAGACAACCGTGGGTTTATGGGAGGTGATGTTCATGTAACAGCGCAAATAATTGATCACTCGTACCTCATGGCCTTGAGCTTCTCCTGCTTCTTTCAGTCGCTTGGTGGAATAAAGAGAAGCGTCTTGCGATAAAATAGCGATTTTCATAAATTTTCGCTTAAATATTGTTTTTACAACTGAATAGCTCCTTATTTCCCCATATTGACTTTTTTTGCTGGCAACTCATAAAATTTCTGTTCTCGATCGAAGTCCATCGATTATTATGGCGCTGACAGTTCCCTTTGAACAGTTAGGTTAAATGAAAAGTAAAAAAGATCAAGCTTAAGACTAGATTTGTTTTTGTCGTCAGGCTAAGTTTAAGTAGCTGGTTATAATTAAATTAAAAATGGATTTGAGGTTCGATACCCCCTGCCCCCCTTAATAAGATGGGTGCCGATAGGCGGGGGGATCTGAAAACTTTTAACACCTACCTACTTAAGTTATAGTTTTAAGTATTTAATTGACTAACAAAGACTAGATAAGGAGCAAAGGTAAAAAATGTCAATTAATCAATACAATTTTGTTACGGTTTTGCTCTTAGGGATGATCGATCAGTTAGAATGATAAGGTGATCAACGATAATAATTATGACTTTACTAGCGAAATCTTTAGAGGAACTGACCGACTGGGTAAAAGACCAGGGACAACCCGCTTATCGGGGTAAACAATTACACCAATGGCTATACGAAAAAGGGGTGCATTCTTTGGCGGATATTTCCGTATTCCCCCAAGAATGGCGCAGCAAGCTGGCAGATTATCCTATCGGTCGTTCCCTTATACATTATCGCAGTGTAGCACCCGATCGCACTCGTAAATATCTGCTAAAACTTGCCGATGGTTTAATTATCGAAGCGGTGGGAATTCCTAGTGAAAAAAGATTGACAGTCTGTGTTTCTTCCCAAGTGGGTTGTCCCATGGCCTGTGATTTTTGTGCCACGGGAAAAGGGGGTTTTACTCGTAATTTAAAAGCTTATGAAATCGTTGACCAAGTATTAACAGTACAGGAGGATTTTCAACAGCGAGTTAGCCATGTGGTATTTATGGGGATGGGGGAACCTTTATTAAATATCCCCGAAGTGGTGACAGCGATTCATTCCCTTAATCAAGATGTGGGTATCGGTCAGCGTTGTTTAACGATTTCTACGGTAGGATTACCCCATAAAATCAAGCAACTAGCGGAACATAATTTACAAGTAACTTTTGCTGTAAGTCTCCATGCTTCTAATCAACAAGTTCGAGCTAAATTAATCCCCAGTGCCGACCATTATCCCCTCAGTAATCTCATCCAAGACTGTCAGGAATACGTTCAAATCACGGGACGAAGAGTGACATTTGAATACATTCTTTTAGCGGGAGTGAATGATTTACCGGAACACGCAGGGGAATTAGCCAAACTGGTGAAAGGGTTTCAATCTCACGTCAATTTAAAGAGAATTAAGGCTTTTAAAACTATTTTAGAACAGGAAAAAGTCGCCGTTACTGTCCGTTATTCGAGAGGTTTAGCGGCCAATGCGGCCTGTGGACAATTGCGATCGAGCGTCATGGTACAATAAACTTGATTTGTTCACTACTCCATCATCAGTTTTCTCTGTTATAATTAGGGTAACAGAGGAGTGTTGGCTGTGTGGTTTGTTAATAATTGTAAAATTTAATCAAGATCGGGATGGTTATCGGGTAACACCTCAACGGTGGGGGGCAAGTAACTGTTAAGTGTGCTTCTTTAACTAGCGGTTTTGGTTATGCTGCCACGGAATTTTTTCAGAGAAGTAAATTTTAGTATTTGTAGCCACAGCAACTCGACTATTGGTAATTTCTTCGAGTTCGGGGGTAAGGATCATGAAAAGTAAAATATTAGCAATTGCAGCTTTAGGAACTTTAGCGGTTTTTAATTGTTTTCCTCGGATAGCTTATAGTCAACCGCTACTTGTCAGCAAAGAATCAACCACACCCACCTCGATCATAATTGATGATGAGGAGATGGCACAACTTCCCATACCTGTTCGTCAAGGATTGGAACTGTATCTAGCGGGCAATACTGGTGGTGCAGTTGATGTGTGGTTAGATAACGCAATTAAATTCGCCAAGGATCATGAGGATTTTTTTGAATCAGCTGAACAAGCTAGAAGTGAAGTCCAAGGCTGGGAGGAATTCCGTTTGAAAATGAAAAAATTTCTCAAACAATACGCTCAAGGTACTGGTTCTTGTAAACAATGTGTTTTTCTGCAAGAAATTATCTATCCCCAGAATAAATTTTTAAGACGTTTTTTCCTGAAACTTCGCCACGAACAAGATTCTTTGTTTGTAGAGTTTATCACTTTACAGACCCCTAAAGGAGTGTACATTACCCACATTCACTTTGATCCAGACCTGCGAGAAATCATCAGGGATGATAAGTAGTACAACATCAATCGACTACACTAGATCAAGGTGGTAGCGTTGCGACTTATCAGCAGGCTTATCTTCAAACAATTAACAGCAGAGAATTAAGGCTTTTAAAACTATTTTAGAACAGGAAAAAGTCGCCGTTACTGTCCGTTATTCGAGAGGTTTAGCGGCCAATGCGGCCTGTGGACAATTGCGATCGAGCGTCATGGTAGAATAAACGGCCGTAAATCAGCCATTAACTAGATTGCTAGTCTCCCCGCTAGGCTAAACTAGAGAACTATAACATCAATGTAGGAGCCATTTCGATGCAAAGTCTCTCTAGTGCCAAAGAAAATCGCCTTTTTGTCTATGAAGTCGTCGGTTTGAGTCAAAATGACAAGACTGATAACCTAGATTATTCTATCCGTAAGAGTGGCAGTGTCTTTTTAACCGTTCCCTATAGCCGCATGAATCAAGAAATGCGTCGGATTACCCGTTTAGGCGCTCGCATCGTCAGCATTAAACCCTTAAACGCTGCTGCAGCCGAGTAGTTCATAAAATAATTATCGCTAATATCTGTCCCCCGCTCTTGCCCTCATCAGGCAAACTAGGGGGACTTGTAGCATAAATGGGAAAAAGTAGCATAAATCTTAATAAAAAGTAAAATGATGCAAATGTAACAGATTTTAACAAGAGAGTTGAGCTATTTTCAAGGAAAGGATAAAAGCGATGTCTGTGGTTTTTTTAAGATAACTCTCAATTAGGCCTAGGTGTAGTGTACCGATGGTAGGCTAAACTATGGAACGATTATCGTGACTTGAGTTGGGAGTTATATTTAATGTACAGTCCGAGTACACTAGCGGGAAACCGTTTATTTGTTTACGAAGTGGCGGGTCTCAATCAAAACGACAATACTGACAGCTTGGATTATTCAATCCGTCAGAGTGGAAGCGTGTTTTTCACGGTTCCCTACAGTCGCATGAATCAAGAAATGCGTCGGATTACCCGTTTAGGTGGTCGTATCGTCAGCATCAAACCCTTAAATGGGATTGCCCCCGTAGCAACTGTTTCTAGTGCCTCCACACCACAGCCAATCGCTCAATCATCGCCCGTCCCCGAACAGACCAAGAAAAAGGCCATGACTCAAGCGAAAGAAAAAACAGATATCCCCGTCAACATCTACCGTCCGAACCAACCCTTTATCGGCAAATGTATCGAGAATTATGCTCTCGTTGATGAGGGGGGTATCGGCATCGTACAACACGTCACCTTTGACCTTTCTGGGGGCGATTTACGCTATTTAGAAGGGCAAAGTATCGGTATTATCCCCCCGGGTACCGATGCTAATGGCAAACCTCATAAATTGAGACTCTATTCGATCGCCTCCACCCGTCATGGTGATAAATTAGACGATAAAACCGTGTCTCTGTGCGTGCGTCAGTTAGAATACCAACACCCAGAAACCAAGGAAACGGTTTATGGAGTTTGTTCCACCCATCTCTGTAATGTAGAGGTGGGGGACGATGTGGCTATTACCGGTCCCGTGGGTAAGGAAATGCTCCTACCCAGTGACGAAGATGCCACCATCATTATGATGGCCACCGGGACGGGAATCGCTCCCTTCCGAGCTTTCCTCTGGCGGATGTTCAAGGAACAACACGAAGATTATAAATTCAAAGGTCTAGCTTGGTTGATTTTCGGAGTTCCCAAAACGGCCAATATTCTCTACCAAGAAGAATTAGAGCAAATCGCGGCGGAATTCCCCGATAACTTCCGTCTCACCTATGCCATCAGCCGGGAACAGCAAAATCCCCAGGGTGGCAGAATGTATATTCAACACCGGGTAGCCGAACACGCTGACGAAATCTGGAATCTACTCCAAAGTCCCAAAACCCACGCTTATATGTGCGGACTAAAAGGGATGGAAGATGGTATCGACGATGCTATCAGTGGTGCTGCCGCTAAAAATGGCACTGATTGGTCTGTCTATCAGAAACAACTGAAAAAAGAACATCGCTGGCACGTAGAAACCTACTAAACCAAAAAGGTTCTCGGAAAATTTTTGCGGGTGGGCATTGTCCACCCTTTTTGTTATGGCTTCGGTTAAGATAGGTTTCTTAAAAGGCCTTTAATAAAAGATGAAATTCTCTCGACGCTTTTTTCCCGTTTTCTTGGCCCTCTGCTTACTGTTTATTTTGCTGCCCCGGGCCTGGAGTTTTACTAATAGCCAAAAACAAATTCTGGCCGATTTAAAAACAGTCGAGATTATTTATCTGGGAGAAAGGCACGATAGTCAAGCCGATCATCAGGCCCAATTAGCTATTATCGAGTATTTACAGGCTAATAATCCCCAAATAGCGATCGCTTTCGAGATGTTTCAACGTCCTTACCAAATCTATTTGGATCAGTATTTAGCGGGCCAAATTAGCGAAAATCAGTTAAGAGAAAAAAGTGAATACGACCAACGTTGGGGATTTGATTGGGAATTTTACGCCCCGATCCTGCGCTTGGCCAAGGCGAAACAACTACCAGCTATCGCCCTAAATACACCCACGGAAATCACTAGAAAAGTGGCACAGGAGGGCTTAGAAAGCCTCTCTACCTCAGAAATGACCTACATTCCCCCTAAAAGCGAAATAAAACAGGATAACGAGGAGTACCGTCAACAGATCTTAGCCGTTTATCAGCAACACACGGGGGGCAAAAGTCAGGGATTCGATCGCTTTTTTTTGGCACAGGTTCTCTGGGATGAAACCATGGCCGATGCGATCGCTAAATTCTGGCAAGCTCATCCCGAATATCAGATCATCGTCCTAGCAGGAAAAGGTCATATTGCCTACGGTTACGGCATTCCCAGTCGAGTCCAAAGAAGATTAGGCGATCGCGTCAGCCAGCGCTCGGTTTTCTTGGGAGACGCTCCTCAATCATCACCAGCAGAAACCAAAAAACCCGCCGATTATTTTTGGTAAGAGCAAAATTAAGCCAGTCAGGAGCTAGGAAACAAGAGATGATAAGCTAAGATGCCAGTCTTTCAATTTAGTGGATAATAAGTCTGAAAAACTGAGGCTATTTTATGATGAATTTAACCTGTCAAGATACCGAAACGCTCGATCGCATTTTAGCTGTGACTCGTGCCGTGGGTTGGGGTGGTGCTAAAATTCTCCAATCCTACCACCGGGGTGAAGGAGATTTAGCCGTCAACGAGGAAAAAAAAGGCGGACCGGTGACAGCGGCGGATTTAGCGGCAAATCACTATATTTTAGGAGAATTACAAACAAATTTCTCTGATATCGACTTTGGTTATCTAAGCGAGGAAACCCATCAGGGTAATGAAGCTATCCCGAAAGATTGGGTATGGATTATCGATCCTTTGGACGGAACCCGCGATTTTATCGACAAAACGGGAGAATATGCCCTACATATCGCCTTATGTTATCAGGGAAGACCGATCATCGCCGTGGTTGCCCTACCGGATCAAGAAAAACTCTATTTTGCCCAAAAAGGAAAAGGCACTTTTCTAGAAACTAGCGACGGCAATATTACACAGGTAAAAGTTGCCAAGAAAGATCAAATTACCGACCTCTATCTGGTGGTTAGTCGTACCCATCGCGACCAACGTTTTGATAATTTATTAAGTCAAATACCCTTCTTAGGTAAAAATTATGTGGGTAGTGTGGGCTGTAAAATTGCCACGATCCTCGAACAAAAATCCGATGTTTATATCTCCCTATCGGGGAAATCGGCAGCTAAAGACTGGGATTTTGCTGCTCCAGAGTTGATTTTAACGGAAGCCGGCGGCAAATTCTCCTATTTTGACGGTCAACCGGTGCGCTATAATCGCGGCGATGTGCGGCAATGGGGGGGGATCATGGCCAGTAATGGTCCTTGTCATCAACAACTTTGTCAGTTGTCCACAGCAATCCTCGCCCAAATTGATGCCACTGTCTAATTTCTGCCCCCCTAACCGAGAATCGGAGATCGGTAGAATGGAAAAAAACCAGATCGAGCAATGTTACGGTTAAAAACTTGGCAAGGGTTGATTTTAGCAGTTCCGATCGCCGCCGTGGTCATCTTTCTGATCGTGGCCGCCAGTTTCCAGATCAATCAATGGGGTTTAAATTGGATTTGGGCAGTTTTTACCCTGATTTTTGTGGCTTGGCGCTTCCTGTTGGTCAAATGGACGCGCCCAGTGGTCGGGGAAATTGAAGCCACCATTGGCGAAGTTAAGGCAGAATTAACCCCTCCTGACGGTGATTCCGGGGGAAATGTCGAGGAAATTATCGAGAGGATTATCGTCGAGGCCCGCAATGATCGCCCGGTTTGGGAAGATTGGGCGACTTTTTGGCAACGCTGTCAGGATTTGGTCAGTGCCATCGCTCATATATATTACCCCGATGTCAAGTACCCCTTATTAAATATTTACATTCCCCAGGCCTACGGTTTAATTCGGGGAACCGTGGATGATAGCGATCGCTGGATGCAGAATCTTTCCCCAGCCTTGAATCAAATCACCATCGGCCAAGCCTATCAAGCCTACGAAGTTTATCAAAAATTGCAACCCTCGGCCCAGAAACTTTGGCAGGTCTGGAATTGGGCGCAATGGCTAATCAATCCCGCTGCGGCCGTGGCTAAAGTGGCTAGTCAAAAATACAGCGATCGAGCGGATCAGCAATTATTGGTCAATTTGGGGCAAGTTTTGCGGGAAAATGCCCTGAGAAATCTCTCTCGCCAAGCGGTGTTACTCTACAGTGGCAGTAATCTCGCCCCCACTCTCCCCACCAAAACCAAAATCGCCACCACTACTCTCAAGGAAATTCTCGCCCAAGCGGAACCGATCACGGCAATCGATCGCCAACCGGTTAATATTCTGCTGGTTGGACGCACTGGGGCCGGCAAAAGCAGTTTAATCAATACTCTTTTTCGGGCCGATTTGGCCCAAGTGGATCTATTGCCTAGTACCGACGCCATCCAATCCTACCATTGGCAAACCCCAGAAGGGGACGAGTTAATCCTCTGGGATACCCCGGGCTATGAACAGTCAAATCGGGCTGATTATCGGCAAAAAGTTCTTAATTATGCCCAAAACGCCGATTTATTAATTCTTGTCACCCCCGCCCTCGATCCCGCCCTGGCCATGGATGAGGCTTTTCTTAAAGATTTGCAACAAACTATTGATAATTTACCAGTTATAGTGTGTGTTTCTCAAGTCGATCGCCTGCGTCCGCTGCGAGAGTGGCAACCCCCCTATAATTGGCTGACGGGAGAAAGTCCTAAAGAAGTCAATATCCGCGAATGTTTGCAGTATCGGGCGGAATTATTCGAGGAACTCTGCGATCGCATTTTGCCGATGGTCAGTCAACAGCCGGATAGAGAAGCTTGGGGGGATGAGGAGTTATCAATCGCTTTGTTGGGGGCAATTTCACCGGCAAAACAGTTGCGTTTAGCCCGTTTTTTAGCGGATTTAGAAACTCGAACCCTGGCAGCGGCGAAAATAATTGATCGCTATACTTTACAGATGGCCACGGGGCAAGGTTTAACGGCCCTATTAAAAAGTCCTATTCTAGGTTTCATCTCCACTTTAGCCACGGGAAGACCGACTTTAGCCTATCTTTTAGCTGAACAAATTCCTGTGGAACAATTACCAGTAGCGATCGGTAAATTACAGATGGCCTACGAGCTTTATTCTCTCTTGAATCCAGAGAATAAAAGTTTTGATTTATTGGCACTTTGGCCAATACTATTAGAAAATTCTAGCACTGCCGACAAGGAAGCTTGGGCCTGGGGTCATGCTCTGGTAGAATATTGGAAAAAGGACTTATCGATCGAACAGTTCCGGTTAAGTTATCAAGGATATTTAGAACGGAATTAACAACAAACTAGAGACGCTCAAAACACGGCTCTAGCCAGATTAATTAATCTAAAACTTTTTATCCTCATCTATGGCTTGAAATGTCTTACCAAAACCACCTTGACCGATTAAGTTTAGCACTCGATAAATTGGACTTATTGAGAAAATCTTCGCACTAATTGAGAATAAACAAAGGTTTCATCAGGGTTTCAGGCGGTGCAATGCTGAAGTAAATCTATTTTTCGGGGTACCCCTATGTATTAGGAGTGTCAAGAATAGGAAAATTGCTCGATTTTCACGGACAAAAGCGGGAAAAGTCTGGGCAATCGCTCAGGAATTTCGCCAAGTCCGCATCGGTCTTTTCAAGAAATCTAATCCTATTCCCTTTGGTAGTGGCGCGGACAAAATCGATGAAACTACAATTTTTTCTGTTAATCATCTTGGTTCTTCGTTACTTGGTATGGTTCGATCGGGTGACATAAATTGACTAAATCCTTATCTGGCAAGAGATTTAATTGATTAGTTCGCTCTAGATCGAAAACAATTGACAAAAATTGCGGCAATGTCCCTCTCTATAAGGGTTTCATTCCTTATAACCCCGTCCATTGCATAACAAAAACCGAAGAACCATCATCCTACTATTTCCAGAAGGATTTCTGGAAAAAAACGAAAGCAAAAACTTTTTCTAAAAAATTGCTCACAAAACAACCATTATTTGCTATAAGTTCAGTTCATTTTATGAAAGAAAATTATAGTTAACAGGGGGCTATTTTAAGGAATTATGTCACTGCGACTGATGTTGATAACCGAGATATGTTCTTGTTTGTTTCCTAATTTTATGTTGCCTGTTTGCTGCTTTCTAAAAGTACAGACATTCTGAGCAAGCACTAGGCCTTGAGATAAGAGCGTCACCACCAGGGCAGAAAGATGGATTTTGTCATAATTATTTGAATAGTGGAGAAATTTATGGGATTGATGCCAAAGCTCTCAGTAAGTTGCGATCGCTGTCTCGCAGCCTTGCTATCTAGCCCACAGAGAGAGCCAGAAAACAATAAGGACAAACATAATCAAATAAAAGCAATAACGCCACGATTACCCCAATTTTGCCAGCAGATAGGCTTAATAGTCATGGATATAGCTGGAAGCGTGCAAATACTTACGGAACGATCTGAACAATTGCTGTACCAGTATTCCCTCTCTCATACCCCGAACACCTTACCAGAACCCTTGCAAAAGTGGTTTAAACATCAGATTGCCCGACTCCTAGCCAACGATGACCACGCCTTTTCTGGCTCACCCTTACGCCTAGAACAAGAGGGAAGACAGTTAATCATTTTTCTGATTCCCACTCTGATCGGAGAACAGTTTCTCCTACTCTTAGAAGAACAAGAACTGCCCTGTTTTTCGATTGCGGCCTTAGAATTGTTGGGACTGACTAAAAGGGAAGCAGAAGTGCTATTTTGGATTGCCCAAGATAAAAGTAATGCCGCCATAGCAAAAGTGATCGGATGTAGCGAAGGAACCGTGCGAAAACATCTAGAACATATTCACGGGAAACTAGGGGTACAAACTCGGACAGCAGCGGTTATAGTTGCCCTCGAAAAGTTGGGGCTGCTGAAAGGGCAGATTGCTGCGATATCTTCATAATTCCCTACGCGGATCATCGTATTGTTAACCCAGAGAAATTTGATGATTATTGAAATTGTGCATTGTCCTGAAGCCTTTCTTGAACAGAGCTTCTTATCGAAAAAGCCCAAATTTCTTTGGCAAGGAGAATCAAATCTATGCCTACACCCTTTGTGAATGAGGAATTTACCTTCACCAATCCCGACGGCAGCACTATCCGGGTCAGGGGTTCGGGAAACCAATATTATGCTGTTTTTGAAACCCTAGATGGCTATACCGTGGTCAAAAACCCCGACAATGGTTTTTACACCTACGCCCAGCTTTCCGAAGACAACAGCCAACTGATAGCGAGCGATGGGATAGTCGGCCAAGTAGCACCCCAAAGCCTCGGCATCCAGCCCCATCTAAGGATCCAGACCGAGAGTGCCAAACAACAAGCTCAGAGCGCACCGATGCTACAGGACGGGTTCAGTCAATGGCAAGTCCGTCGTCAGCAAAAAAAAACTCAGCTGCAGGGAATCAGTGCGACGACCAGTGCTGATGCCAGACCAGCTTCAACAGTAACTGTGGGCAACTATCTGGGATTATGTATCTTGATTAAGTTTCCCGACGTTGCCGCCAGCATTTCCCAACAGGAAGTCAGCAACTTCTGTAACCTACCTGGTTACGCCGGATTTGGCAATAAAGGGTCAGTACGAGATTATTTCTACGACAACTCCCAGGGAAAATTAACCTATACCAATGTTGTCACCCAATATTATACCGCCGCCCATAATCGCTCCTATTATACCGATCCAGCGATCGCCTATGGTACTCGCGCCCGAGAACTGATTCTAGAAGCCCTCAATTATTTGAAATCCCAAGGCTTTAACTTTAGTCAGTTGAGTAGTGATAGTAACGGCTTAATTTATGCCTTAAATGTCTTCTATGTCGGACCGCGGGTCAACAATTGGGCCGAAGGACTATGGCCTCATTCCTGGAGTTTAGCTTCACCCTACGATGTCGGGGGTGGCAAGAAATTATACGACTACCAAATTACCAATATGGGTAGTGAACTGACCTTGCGTACCTTCTGTCATGAAAATGGTCACATGATCTGCGATTTTCCCGATCTCTACGATTATGGCGGTCAATCGGCAGGAGTGGGTAATTATTGTCTGATGTGTTACGGAGGCAATGATAAAAATCCCGTGCAAGTCTGTGCCTACCTCAAAAATGAAGCCGGTTGGGCCAGCAAAGTAACAGCGATAACTCCAGGTCTTACCGCCAGTCTTCCTGCGGCCAAGAATGAGTTTTACCTCTACAGTAAGAACGCTAACGAGTATTTCCTCATCGAAAACCGGCAGAAAACTGGCCGGGATACATTCCTCCCCGATGCGGGCCTAGCCATCTGGCACGTGGACGAACAGAAGAATGGGAACGAGGAGGAACAGATGACTCCTAGCCAACACTACGAATGTTCCTTAGAACAGGCCGATAATCGCTTCGATTTGGAGAAAGATGCCAATGGCGGTGATAACGCCGACCTATTTCGATCCCCCTATAAAACCGAGTTTTCCGATAGCACCAGTCCGAGCAGTAAATGGTGGGATGGTAGCAACTCTGGCTTAAAAATCGCCCAGATTTCTGCCATTGGTGCCACGATGACCTTCACTGTCCCCGGCAGTGCTTGGCTAAAGAAAAAGCAGATTACCGGTTTGTGGATGATTAACCAAGAACGCAATGCGGCCGCCTATGTGGAGGGCCTCGGCTGGCGCAAGATTGCCGCCGAGAGTGACAGTGTTTTCTTGGGGATGCTTACCCTGCTGTCCGCCGCTAAGGAAAGAAAATTTCCCGTCGATCTGCGTCTGGAAAACAACGTGATTCAGGAAATTTACGTTTTTTAAAACTTTTTCAAGATTTAACGAGGAAAATACCATGACATTAGCACAACCGACTCAAATTCCCCCCGCAGCTAACGTTCCTAAGTCCGAAACACCAGAAATTCCCTCTGTTCCTCTCTTTGCCGAAAACCCCCTCGGTCAGGATAGCAAAGATGGCCAGCGTGGCGGAGCGAATCTCTATGGCGCCTGTAGTATTGAAGTGGGCTGTGGTTGCTCCTTTGGCACCCTGCGCTATACCCATGAAGATGCCCAAGGCTGGTTAGACTATGTGAAAAAGTTTACCCCCTTAAACTTTTGGTATAAAGATTGTGGCGTGCAACCCTGGCTTTACTACGAACCCTACGATGATTGGCAAGATACCTACGGGGTAGATGCGGTCATGGCCTTCTATCACTCTGGTCATGGCGGGATGGATGCCAATGGCGTGTTTTATCTACCGATGAGCAAACCGTGGGGTAACGAAGGTTGTACGATCGTCTCTAGCAGTGATAAGTTAGTTTGGGCTAACGAGCGGGTCAGATACATTTTTCTGTCTACCTGTCTTTCCCTGCGGGTTCTGGGTGGTCACAACCCGATTCGGACTTGGCATCGTAGTAATCGCGGTTGGCGAATGCTCTTCGGCTATGAAACTGTTAGTTGGGATAATCCCAATTACGGCAAATTTTTCTGGGAAGAATGGAACAAGAATAAGTCTTTTAGTACCGCTTGGTTAGATGCTAGTTGGCGCATTGCCCACGACCAGGCCCCCTCGGTGGTGGCCTGTGGTGCCAGTGCCGATGAGGCGAAAAATCGTCTCTTTAATGAACGCTATTTTTCTCGCGAACGGGTCAGTAATGCTTGGTATTGGTGGCGATGGTACAATGTGGCTCGCAGTAGCCAACCACAACTGGTCTTACCCCAGCATCTCCTCGTCGGTCGTTTGCAACCCCTAGACGCTACTCGACCGGCTGCCCGCAGCCTAGCGGCACGATTTGGTCTTGACCTGGAAATCCCGTCAGAAGTTGCTAGTACCAGAAATGGCTCCTATCGCCTGGTGACGGGGGAACAAAGCATCGCCTACGGTAGTGATGGGTCAATTGATGTTCGTTTGGCAACTCCTAACCGTTATAATTACAACCCCTTGGCTATGGACAGCGCCCAAACCTTAGCCCAGGAGGCCGTCTGGCGTTACGGTCTTGACCAAGAAGTCCCGGTGGTGTTCGATCGAATTATCTTATCTTCGGAAGCCGGCGGTACGGCTAACGGTTCGGGACAATTGGACGGACCGTTTACCACCGGTGTGATTGTCCAATTCCGACAGTTGATTAATGGTGTCCCAGTGATTACCCCGGGGGCGGGTACGGTGCGAATTGCCCTGGATAACGATGGTACTGTTACCGATGTGCATTCATCAGTCCGCTCGCTCGAACAGTTAAGTAGTCGTCCTGTACGCTCTGCCAGTGCGCCGCCTCCCCAGGGTGATATCGCCCCTGTCTTAGCACCCGAACCTAGCAACTATGAGCAGTTACTAGCGGCAGAGTTTAGCCGACAATTGGCTTCCCTGTCTGCTCGCGGTGGCGGTGGAATGCCTCTAGAATTCACCACTGTACCCAATTCCACCGAGATTGGCTACGATATTGACGGCGATGAGGCGATTTTGATCGCCCGCAAAGCGATCGAAGTTAACTTTGGCAATGGTTATCGTAAACGTTATTGGGTTACTGTACCCTTGTTTGGTTAACTGCGATCTAATCCAGTTTTAATCATGTCAAGACGGGCAAGCTCCCCGTCTTGACAGGCTTTTTTACTTTTTCCTTGCTACACAATGTCTAGCGTCACCCGTCAACAACTGGAGAGCGCGATCAATGCTGGCTTAAAGATCGGCTTAAACGGTGAAAATTTACAAGGTTTGGATTTATCTGGTCTGAATCTCAGTGAATTTGACTTTAGCTATGCCAATCTAGAATCAGTTAACTTCCGGGGTGCCAATTTAAGCAAAGCGATTTTGTGGTCTGTGCAAGCGGCAAAAGCGAACTTTAGTCAAGCTAACCTTAGTGGGGCCAACCTCGGCACTGCCAATCTTAGCCAATGCAATCTTGGCGGTGCAATTCTCCGTCAAGCTAGTTTGTTAGGAACCAATTTGCAACAAGCGGATTTAAGCAGCGCCGATTTGCGTCTGGCTAATCTCCAAAATACCATCCTCACGGATATTATTTATAATGCTCAAACCCAATGGAATGATGGATTCCGTCCCTAATTACTGGTAAAAATAGAGACGCTTCTGGACTGGTTATGACAATTTAATAATAACATAGGGCTACTAATCAAAAATATTTTAAAATTGCCTTAGGGACTTGCGTGGGAATAATATCCCAGCTTTGAAAATCGCTCTGTAGAAGAATAAGACCAGCCCTAAATGGTACATTATCAAAGCGCAAGTCCCTTATCTCGATCTGTTTACTCGGTCGTGACTATAGACTATATTTTGTGACATAAATCATCTTGGTAGCTTCTACTGTTAGCCATCAGTACGCCTCCGATAATCTTGCCAATATTATTTGGCTGATGAGCTTCCATCTTGAATGCCAATCGAAGATTTGATCGTAATTGTACCTGAAATCGGGACAACCATCAATTGGGGAACCCCCACGAGGGATTGCCCCTACTGCAATATCATAAAACGGTTAAAAAACTGTATCAAAAGTGACAGACATGAGAAAAAAAAATAAACTGTTCTCTGTTTATTTAACCTTATTTCAGAAGATTTCACCATGAAACTCGCTATCAAGCCTCTTGTTGTATCGACTGCCGCCTTAAGCTTAATGTTTGGTGTGGCACAAAACGCCCAAGCCGCACTGATTACAGGAATTACTGCTTCAACGGATATGGGTAGTAATGGTACTAATATAATCAATACCGTGAATGGGCAAGGGTTGCCCAGTAATACACCAAGTCTGACGGGAGCTCATCAAACAGCAACTGGGGGGAATGCGTGGCTGGGAAATCAGTCCACTGGTAACATCACTTTTAATCTCAATGGCAGCTATAGTCTGACTGGTTTTAGCTTCTGGAACTTGAACAATCCTGGTAATACTGCTGGAATTAAGGACGTGACTGTTCAATCCTCCACCAATGGTACGACTTGGACTACTATAGCCGGCGCTCCTACTCAGTTTGCTATCGCAGCTAACGGTCCATCAAATCCACAGATTGTCAGCTTTTCTCCGGTTACTGCGTCCTTTGTCCGGTTTGTTGTTAGTAGCAACTGGGGAGGCTCTTTTGCTGGCTTCTCAGAGGTTCAATTTCATGGAACTCCCGTCCCCGAACCATCTGCCTTGCTTGCGCTCTTAGCCTTTGGTTTAGGGGGTGTCAGTTTAAGAAAAAGACTTTAAGGAGGTGAGTGCAATTAATCCGTAGATAGCTGTAGTGGGAGAGTCTCGCTCCCCGGCAAGATACCGAAGCTTGTAGGAATGTTAACCAAAACCACTTATAGTTAAGGAATTTTGATAAGTTGGAGATTGAACAAAGATAGAAAGTCTCTAGCGCTGACAACTATGGCTGTAATTGTCCAAAAATACGGTGGTACATCGGTAGGTTCCGTGGAACGCATTCAATCGGTCGCTCAACGGGTCAAAAATACGGTAATAGCAGGAAATACCGTGGTGGTGGTCGTTTCTGCCATGGGTAAAACCACCGATGGATTGGTCAATTTAGCCAAACAGATCGCCGCCGAACCCTCGCGCCGGGAGATGGATATGTTATTATCCACGGGGGAACAGGTAACGATCGCCTTGATGAGTATGGCCCTAGAGGAAATCGGACAACCAGCCATCTCCCTAACCGGCGCTCAAGTGGGAATTGTCACGGAATCCGAACATAGTCGCGCCCGTATTTTAGAAATTAAAACCGATCGCCTTTCCCGTCATCTATCGGAGGGTAAAGTAGTTGTTGTCGCCGGTTTTCAAGGTGTCAGCGATAGTGATCAACTAGAGATTACCACCCTAGGGCGCGGTGGTTCCGATACCTCGGCCGTAGCCCTAGCGGCCGCCTTAAAAGCCGATTTTTGCGAAATTTACACCGATGTACCCGGTATTCTCACCACTGACCCCCGTTTAGTCCCCGAAGCGCGTCTTTTAGACGAAATTACCTGCGATGAGATGCTCGAATTAGCCAGTTTAGGGGCGAAAGTTCTCCACCCGCGAGCGGTGGAAATCGCTAAAAATTTCGGGGTTCCCTTGGTTGTCCGTTCCAGTTGGACTGAGGATCCGGGTACTTGGGTGACATCCCCGGCACCGAAACCGCGCACCCTACAAGGATTGGAATTGACAAAAGCCGTCGATGCGGTGGAATTTGAGGGCAATCAGGCGAAAATCTCCCTTTTACGGGTTCCTGATCGTCCCGGTATCGCTGCCCGTTTATTCGGGGAAATCGCTCATCAACAGGTGGACGTGGATTTAATTATTCAATCGATTCACGAGGGGGACAGCAACGATATTGCCTTTACGGTGATGGGAAATGCCTTGAAAAAAGCCGAATCCGTGGCCGAAGCGATCGCGCCGGTTTTACGTTCCCATCCCACTAATACAGAGGAAGCGGAAGTGATCATCGAATCTGGGGCCGCTAAAATCGCCATTACCGGCGCTGGAATGATTGGCCGGCCGGGAATTGCTGCCCAAATATTTAGCACTTTGGCCGCAGCGGCAATTAATATCGAAATGATCTCCACTTCTGAAGTAAAAGTCAGTTGTGTCATCGATGAAGCGGACGGAGAAAAAGCAATTAAAGTCCTTTGTGATGCTTTTCAACTGGAGTATTCTGCTAAAGTTGCTCATCGCGAAATCCCTCACAATTTAGTCCCGGTACGGGGAGTGGCCCTAGATAATAATCAGGCACAAATGGCTATTCGTCGCGTCCCCGATCGCCCCGGGATGGCAGCGAGAATTTTCTCGGTTTTAGCGGCAAAAAATGTCAGTGTCGATATGATTATTCAATCCCAACGCTGCCGCATTGTCGATGGTATTCCCCGACGGGATATCGCTTTTACTTTGCCCCAAGCTGATGCTAATTTAGCCCAAAAAATCCTCTTAGAACTATCGGAAAGTTTGGGGTTACAGGAAGTGGTGGTTAATAATGATGTGGCCAAAGTTAGTATTGTTGGTTCGGGAATGGAAGGACAACCGGGGGTAGCAGCACGCTTTTTTGAAGCTTTAGCAAAGGAGAAAATTAATATTTTAATGATTGCTACTTCTGATATAAAAATCAGTTGTGTGGTGAATCAGGAAGATGGAGTCAGGGCCCTACAAGTGGTTCACGCCGCTTTTGGATTGGCCGGACAGGGTAAAATTGAAGTACCCGCCTAAATGAAATTACAAGTTCTATACCCAGAAAAACGGAGACCTACACCTATTACCTAGTGATAAATAAAACGTAGGGTGCGTTAGACGGCAAAAATTTCCGCTTTAACTTGAAGCTAACAATCCGTCGTAACGCACCACCATCGACTGTGGTTGGAATGATTGAATGATGGACTATAATTGAATTAATGACTGCTCACTGATTACTGATAAAGCTATGACACTCAAAGAACAACTTATTAAAGAAATCGAGCAGACACCTGACACCCTTTTGACTCAATTACTTGACTTTTTGCTCTTTATCAAAGAACGACATACTGAAATAGAAATTACAGAAGAAGAACAAGCTAACATAATAGCTTCTGAATCAGCTTATCAAGCAGGAGACTATCTAACCCTCGAAGAATATGAGGCAACTCAAGCGTGAACTACAGAGTTATTATTCCGAAACCAGTTCAAAAACAACTAAACAAATTACCCAAACAACAACGCGAACACCTAATTACTGCCATTCGACTACTTACCGATACACCTCGTCCTAGCGGAGTCAAGAAACTCAAAGGATATGATGACACCTACCGAATTAGGGATTGGGGGGAAAATTCAGGGACTTTTTCCCTGAAAATTAGGTAATTGACCACCTGAAAATGGGTAAAACCCCACACCCCAACCCCCAACCCCCACCGAAAAACTTTTTCAGCAGACCCGAATTAGAATAGGGGATTATCGCATCATTTACAAAATTCAAGATAAAGAAATGCTTATTATCATATTGAGTAGTATTCATCGCCAAGATGCTTATTGAGCCTCTATAACATCAATTTAGCATTATTATATTATTGCCAAGCAAGGTACAAATCAGTTAAAAATGTTAAGAAAGCGGGGTAATTTTTCTCTATTCCCCCGCCGGAGCAAGTGAATAATTAATCGGGCAATTTATACTGTTCTACAATCTTTTTAGCATATTCAGGAACATGGGCTGCTAATTTTTCAGGATAATTACGTTTAACATAAAGGTAATTACGGGTAAAGTGAGAATCGATGGAAAAGCGAGCATATTCTAAACCTTTAGGCCCGATTTTTTCAATTACTACTCCCATCATTTTTGCCGCCCACATCGGCAAGGTTACACCTTTATCGTAGGCAGGAATGCTATTTTGTACCGCCTGTTTTCTCTCACCACTAGACATAACATCTTGGGTATCTAATTGGTCTTTAACTAACTCTAACATTTCCTTGCCCGTATCATTACGAACGACAATCCATTGCCAGCCAAAAGGTGCGCCCATATAGCCGACAACTAAATCGGCAAGGGAGTTAACATAATCAAAACAAGTCATACAGGAAGGGGCAAAAACATCTTTTAATTTATTAGTCTTTAAGCCAAAAAATGGAACCATTTCGATGGAGCCGTCTTCGTGTTTAAAGTGTACCCGAAAATCCTGCATAAATTCGTAGTGAACCACGGTTTCTGGGGAACGACTGGTAGTTTCTAGAAACTTTTGTAGTCCTGAGCGGGTGACATTATCGACGCAGGGAGTTCCTAAGACATATAATTTTTCTAAGCCTAATTTTTTTTCTACTGCTCTTAGGGCTTGAATTTGACAACCAACTCCGATAACTAATAACCGTTTCATGCCCGATTTTTCAATTTCTTCTAGGACTGATAAATTGGGAGAAAGAGTCGGTTTATTAACTTTAGCGGCGAGAATTTCTTCCGTGGTACGGGCGAGAATCGGCTGCGGTTGAAAGCGATCCTCGGCGGTATTCTGCACACAAACCACCCCTTCTACTAAACCACGATTGAGCATTTCACAGGCAATTGTACTGACGATTCCCGTCCATTGCGCCCCGGGTATAGCTTGTTTTTTCTTGGCAGCCATCATCTCTTGATGGACACCAAAATAGAGATCATTTTCATGATTTAGATCGCGACTTTTGCCATGTGCTTCTGCTTCCAAATCGGCGATTTGTTGATTGAGAAAAGCACAAGCTTCTTTAACGTAGTGAATATAATAAGTGTCACAAAGTCCGCACTCGCTACACAATTCTTTGGCAGGACGACGACTATTGGGTTTGAGGGCTTTGGCTTTTAGGTGTGGGGCAAGGGAGGTCATAATCTTAAAAGGTAACTAGGTCAAGGGTTTTTTTCTATCGATCGTTTACCTTAGCGCATTCGATCGCTTTGTTACCAATCTTTTTAAAGAAATGTAACGATTACCCAGATTAGGATAGAATCAGAGCAAAGCTTCTAGGGTGGCGACGACGGAAGCCGCTAAAGTTTCTAAATCATAACCGCCTTCTAAGCCAAAAAGCAGCGGTTTATTGAGAGTTAAGAGGTATTTCGTTAAAATTCCATAATCCTGTGGGTGTAAACAAATTCCCGCCAGAGTATCCGCTTGATTGGCATCATATCCAGCACTAACAATCACTAAATCCGGTTGAAAATTTTTCAGAAAAGGTATGACTTCCCCATCAAAATGTTCTTGATAATCTTTAATCGTACTTCCCGCCGATAAGGGAATATTCAAAATATTATTAAACTCACCTTTTTCTCTCGCTTCTCCCGTGCCGGGATAAAAGGGGAATTGATGGAGGGAACAATAGGCAATCCGGGGATGATTTTCGACTATATCTTGGGTGCCATTGCCGTGATGCACGTCCCAATCGAGAATCGCTACTTTTTGCACTCTTTTGTTTTCCAAAGCATAATAGGCGGCAATAGCAGCATTAGAAAACA
The DNA here is from genome assembly GCA_007095785.1 of Microcystis aeruginosa Ma_SC_T_19800800_S464. Lineage (GTDB taxonomy): Bacteria > Cyanobacteriota > Cyanobacteriia > Cyanobacteriales > Microcystaceae > Microcystis > Microcystis aeruginosa_E. Next base: position 35,694 of record SFBL01000046.1, on the reverse strand, counting down.
GACAGAAACCCATGCCATAATTAGAAGTGGCATGATGTCCGGGTGGACGGGCTAAAATAAAGGCAGGATCGCCAGTAGATAAAACTCGATCAACTCCATCTAACCAGCCACTAACCGCTAGTAACGCCACATCGTAACTACGGGCAGAAACGGGAGTATCTGCATCCAATCTTCCCCCACCCCGTTGACAAATTCGCCGCAATCTATCAACATAATCTTGATTGTGAACTTGTTTGATTAAAGGTATTACTTCCTCACGAATTTCGATCGGTGTCGGTAAATACCATGTTAATTTTGACTGCCATTCTGTTTGTTTTAAAGCGGCGACAATTGCCGTTAAACGCGCCGCTTTTTCGGGATGGTAAATACCTGTATCGTGATCGAGAAATTCATCGGAATAGATAATCGAGATCATAATCAAATTACTGCTTAACTCGTTAATTTTTGAGCAACCCAATAGTTTTAATCTATCAGAAAAGCAGCGGCTTGAGGAGCTATAGTGAAAAAACTTGACTGATTAGGCCACTTTGGCCAGATGATGCAATTATCTCCCCCTAAGGTGACAGGAAGCAAAAATGCTGACAAATTTTCGGAAATTTCAGCTAGAAGTTAATGCCATTACTATCAATGGTGTCAAAGGTGGGCGCGGTTTTCCGCTGCTTTTGCTCCATGGTTATCCCCAAACCCATCAAATGTGGCATAAAATCGCCCCCCGATTAGCGGCTAATTTTACGGTGATCGCCACGGATCTGCGCGGCTACGGGGATAGCGATAAACCCTTACCCCTAGAGGATTCTAGCAATTACTGCAAGCGAGTCATGGCCCTCGATCAGGTGTTGCTGATGGAAAAATTGGGTTATCAAGAGTTTTATCTGATCGGCCACGATCGAGGGGCGCGAGTTTCCCACCGTCTCGCCCTTGATTTTCCCGAAAAGGTCAAAAAAATCGTTTTACTCGATATAGCCCCAACGATGGCGATGTACGATGGGACTGATAAAACTTTTGCTACTGCCTACTATCATTGGTTTTTCTTGATTCAGCCTTCCCCTTTTCCCGAAACCCTGATCGCCGCTAATCCCGATTATTATCTGCAACATTGCTTGCAAAGTTGGGGGCGAGATTTTAGCGCTTTTACAGAGGAAGCTTTGGGGGAATATCAGCGTTGTTTTCGAGATTTAAGCACGATAACCGCCACCTGTGCCGATTATCGGGCCGCCGCTACTATCGATTTAGAGCATGATCGTCAGGATTTAGACCAGAAAATTTCCTCTCCCCTCTTGGTTCTTTGGGGAAAAAAAGGTTTCATTGCACGTCAATACGATGTGATCGCTCTTTGGCAGCAGCGAGCTAATCAAGTCACGGGACAGGCGATCGCTAGTGGTCATTTTTTACCGGAAGAAGCACCGGAAGAGACGGGACAGGCGATCGAGGATTTTCTTCAATAAGTAAAGATGCAGTGATATTTTTCAATCAAAACAGAAATAATACTATATAGCGGTAAGCGCTTGAGTGAGATACAGACCAAGCTTTGCCTGGCATGGTTTATAGCTCGTGACACTGTACCTCATACGACTGCACACCGCTATAGTCATTTCAATTAAGATTGAGAATATTAATCCCAGAGTTCCTAAGGGTTTTGTCGGTCTAGACTGTATCAGACTTATCTGAAATGACTATAAATCATGTTAGGGGAGCAATTCGAGGCGAAAAACAATTAGACCTGGGCTAATTCTTGGGGGAAGACATTCAAAGGAATTTTTTAGCCCGGTTTCACAGAGACGAAATTTCGCCTCTGTTAGCCGCACCGATAGCCGATTGGAATCGCTAATAATTTTCTCGCAGATTTGTGGCGGGAGGATTTTCCTGGTAGGAAAAGCTGTTACCAAACTCGAATTCCTGTCCGTAGGCTTCCTCTCCGTGTTGAGGCACATCTAACCCTTCTGCTTCCGTATTCGGTTTAACCCGCAGATCCATAAATAAACCGAGAACTTTCAGAATCACAAAAGTACCCACCGCAGCAAAGATATAAGTAGCGGCAACGCCAACAAATTGCGTCCAAACTAAGCCGGGGTTGCCAAATAGTAAACCGTCATTACCCAAGGAATTAACCGATTTAGTCGCAAAAACCCCCGTAAGGATCGCCCCTATTGTCCCACCCACACCATGGACAGGATAGGTATCCAAAGAATCATCAAAGCGCAATTTTGCCCGGAGACTAACCGCAAAAAAACAACTAAGGGCAGTGATCGAACCGATGAGAATTGCCCCGATCGGCAGCACATAACCGGCAGCGGGAGTAATACCCACTAATCCCCCTAAAAATCCACTAGCAATGCCGATCGCCGTCGGTTTACCCCGTAAAATCCATTCTATCAGCATCCATGTCAAACCCCCAGCCGAAGCGGCGATACTGGTATTAACAAAAGCTGTCGTAGCTAGGGAACTAGAAGAAAGCGCGCTACCACCATTAAAACCAAACCAACCGAACCAGAGCAAACCGATACCTAGGAGAACAAACGGCACATTATGGGGTGCATAGGTTTGAGTTCCAAAACTACGCCGCGGACCAATTACCCAAGCGGCCACCAGTGCGGAAATCCCAGAACTAATGTGAACAACAGTTCCGCCGGCGAAATCCAGCGCCCCAGTGGCTGCTAACCAACCCTTACCCCAAACCCAGTGAGCTAGGGGAGAATAGATAAAGGTGGACCAAAGCAGTAAAAACCAAAAATAGGCCTTAAAGTTGACCCGTTCCACGATCGCACCCGAAATTAAAGCCGGGGTGATGATGGCGAACATCATCTGATAGACCATAAACACTTGATGGGGAACGGTGGGTGCATAACCGATATTGTCAGGTGCAGCTGCGGTGACACCGTTAAGAAAAATCCAATCTAGTCCCCCGATCAAAGCTTCGATCCCTTCCCCAAAGCCACTTTTACCCGGGGTGACATCGAAAGCGAGACTATAACCCCAAAGCACCCAAGTTACACCAATTACGCCCATGGCCACCAAACTCATCATCATGGTGTTGAGGACGTTGCGGGAACGCACTAAACCCCCATAAAAAAAGGCCAGTCCGGGGGTCATTAATAAAACTAAAGCTGAGGAGATCAGCATCCAAGCGGTATCCCCAGAACTAATCGGATTGGGGGGAGCGGCGGCGATGGTTTCCGCAAAAACTGGGGCAACTCCGCAATTGAATCCCAGTGCCAGCAAAAGTACGATTATTCCTACGATCTTTTTCATTGACGGTTGCTGCCTAGTAGCAAGATTAATTTTTTCTGTCCGGAAAGAGACAAAAACCGAAAGAGAAAAGGTTTAGAAGGCAATTATAGCCACCGATCGCATCGGGGCGAGGCCTTCTTCCTTTTCTCTTTAACTTTGTCGGGGATCAATTAATCTATCTTTACAAGGTTTAACCTAACGAGTGCTAGGCGTTTCCATGTCAACACTGGAAGCATAATGGCCGCCGGTAACGATATCGGACTCCTTGACGAAACCGCTATAGGCTTCCATTCCGTGTTCACCTATATCCAAACCTTCCATTTCCTCTTCGGGAGTAACACGAATACCGAGGGTAGCCTTGAGGATTGTCCAAACAATACCACTAACAATCAGGGTAAATGCCCCTACTGCTACAATCCCGATAATTTGGTTAATAAACAGTTGGAATTGACCGGTGATTAAACCGGCATCTTTGTTGAAGATACCGACGGCTAAAGTTCCAAACACACCACAGACGAGGTGAACGGAAGTGGCACCCACCGGGTCATCAATTTTCAGGTTATCGAAGAAAGACACCGAGTAAACCACGACCACACCGGCAATTAAACCGATGATTACCGCCGACCAATAGGAAACACCATCACAACCGGCAGTAATGGCCACTAAACCAGCCAGAATACCGTTAATAATCATCGAAAGGTCAGGTTTACCATCTTTCGCCCATGCGGTAAAGGTAGCGGCAATACCCCCCGCAGCCCCGGCGAGGTTAGTGGTGACAGCGATATAGGGTACAGTTTCATTAACCGCTAAAGTAGAACCGGGGTTAAAACCAAACCAGCCAATCCAGAGAATTAAACAACCCAAGGTCGCAATACTCATGTTATGGCCGGGTAAGGCACTGGTGCGACCGTTAATGTATTTACCCATTCTCGGGCCGAGAATTGCCGCTCCGGTTAAGGCAGACCAACCACCGACCGAGTGAACCACCGTCGAACCGGCGAAGTCTTTAAAACCAAGGTCGGCTAACCAACCGCCACCCCAAACCCAGTGACCGGTGATCGGGTACATGATACCGACGATAATTAAACTAAAAACGAGGAAATCGGTGAATTTAATCCGTTCTGCCACCGCCCCAGATACAATGGTTGCCGCCGTTCCCGCGAAAGCGACTTGGAACAGGAAAAACACCGAGGTGGGCAAAGAGGCGGGCATAACGTAGGTGGCAGGATCGCTACTGCTGAGGAACCAACCTCCTGTACCGAAAAATTCGTTACTGACAGACCCAAACATGAGGGAGAAACCGATCGCCCAAAATGATATGGTGGAGAGGGCGAAAACGATCAGGTTTTTGGCGAGAACGTTAACGGCGTTTTTCTGGCGACAGAATCCCGTTTCTAGCATCGCAAAACCCGCGTTCATAAAGATCACGAGGATGGCGGCAATTAAAACCCAGATTGTATTAAGGGCGTTTTGGACATCTTCGGGGGTTAGGGGTTTCGCATCTTGGGCCTGTACGGCTGTGTTCCAAACCACGAAAATAATCGCAGACAAGGGAACACAAGCTAACCAGACAGGGTTAATTTTCGGTAATAAACCGACAAGTTCCCCAGATTTTCGAGCAATTCGTTTCATCGTTAATTCGTTTACTTTGTTGAGTTAGTAGGTCGATTCATTACTTTTGAAAATAATTACCGAGCAATTATGTCCGTTCAAACGCTAAATCCTAGGAACAGGGGTCAATCATTTCAGAAGACCAAACACCTAGGGATTTATCTTGATGTGTGAGTAGTCAATGTTTTTCGATCTTTGTTTTTTTGATTTGAGATTTCTGTATCCTCTGATACGTTTCACTTTAAAATAACAATAGTAAAGAAGTGATCAAATTTCAGTTATCAGTTAGAAAGGGGATATAGGGATTTAGGGGTTTAGGAATTTAGGAATTTAGGGATTTAGGAGTTTAGGGAAAATTCAGCCAAATGCCCCACTACCCCCCGCAACGCACACGCAGTGACCCCCCCACACCCCACACCCCACACCCCATCTCCCCCATCTCCCAATTCATAATTCATAATTTATGATTTATAATTCCCACTCCCCACTGATAACTGTTTACTGTTTACTGATAACTGTTTACTGTTTACTGATAACTGATAAAGTCTCCCCTCATTTGGAGAAATAAACAATGGACCGAGCAACGGAATTCGATCGCAAAATGATGCAAAGATGTCTAACCCTTGCTAGGCAAGCCTTGGGGCGGACTTCTCCTAATCCTTTGGTTGGTTCTGTGATTGTTCAAGAGGGGACAATTATCGGCGAAGGTTTTCACCCAGAGGCCGGACAACCCCATGCAGAAGTTTTCGCCCTGAGACAGGCGGCAGAAAAAGCCCGTGGTGCCACTTTATACGTCAATCTCGAACCCTGTAACCACCATGGACGTACTCCCCCCTGTAGCGAGGCAATTATGCGAGCAGGCATTAAAAAAGTGGTGGTAGGGATGATTGATCCTAATCCCCTGGTGGCGGGGAAAGGCATTCAAAGATTAGCATCGGCAGGCATCGAGACGCTGGTGGGAGTGGAGGAGTCCGAATGTCGTCAACTCAATCAGGGTTTTATCCATCGCATTACGGCTAAAAAACCCTTCGGTATCCTCAAATATGCCATGACTCTCGATGGCAAAATTGCCGCTACTACCGGTCATAGCACTTGGATTACTAGCCCCGCTTCTCGCCAAATAGTCCATCAACTGCGATCGGCTTGTGATGCGATTATCGTCGGCGGTAGCACTGTCCGTCAAGATAATCCCCACCTAACCACTCACGGCCTCTCCGATCATAATCCCCTGCGGGTGGTCATGACTCGATCGCTCGATTTACCCCCCTCCGCCCATCTTTGGGATACCAGTCAATTTCCCACAGTTGTCTATACACAAATTGATTCTAATGTCAAGCTTAAGCAACAATTATTAACAAAAGGCGTGGAAGTGATCGAACTAACCGAGGTGACACCCACTTTAGTGATGGAAAATCTTTATCAGAGGGGATTTTGTCAGGTTTTGTGGGAGTGCGGCGGCGGTTTAAGCGCGGCTGCCATCGCTGAGGGCATGGTACAAAAAATTATCGCTTTTATTGCGCCCAAAATCATCGGGGGAATCAAGGCACCTACTGCTGTGGGTGATTTAGGTTTCCAGTTAATGAGCCAAGCTTTACAGTTAGAAAATGTCACGGTTAATTATCTCAATCCCGATATTGTGATTGAGGGATATCTGCAAATTGAACAGTAGAGCTACTGCAATTCCGCTTCAATCGGATTGCTAAAGTCAAAAAGTGCTAAATAACCCCGATAATCCGGCAATTATCCCTGATTTTTGCGATCGAGTTCTCGAATCCCTTTATCGGTACGGTTATCCCCCTAGAAGAAGTTGGGCAATCGCTCTGTGATCAATAGTGCCATCATCGAGCAAAATAAAAAAGTTAGAATAGTCAAGCCCTTAGTGATTGAACGTATGACGGTACTCGAAAAAGGTAATATCACGATTCATACCGAGAATATCTTCCCTATTATCAAAAAATCTCTCTACACTGACCATGAAATTTTTCTGCGGGAATTGATATCTAATAGTGTGGATGCTATCTCGAAATTAAAAATGGCTTCCTTAGCAGGAGAAGCGAGAGGAGAAGTCCCCGAACCAGAAATTAATCTCGCCATCGATAAAGAAAATCGTACCCTATCAATTACCGATAATGGCATCGGGATGACGGGGGAAGAAATCAAGAAATATATTAACCAAGTTGCCTTTTCCAGTGCGGAAGAATTTATCAATAAATACCAAAAATCAGCCAACGATTTAATCGGTCATTTTGGACTAGGTTTTTATTCGGCATTTATGGTGGCTAAAAAGGTAGAAATTGATACTCTTTCCTATCAGGAAGGTGCTACCCCTGTCCATTGGTGCTGTGATGGTTCTCCAGAGTTTGAACTAACCGATTCTTCCCGCAGCCAAATCGGCACCACTATCACCCTAACTTTAATGGATGAGGAGGGGGAATATTTAGAACCTGCCCGCATTCGCCAGTTAGTCAAAACCTACTCAGATTTTATGCCTGTTCCCATTAAAATTGATGGGGAAGTGATTAATCAACAACGGGCTTTATGGAAAGAATCTCCTCAAAATCTGACTAAAGAAGACTACCTAGAATTCTATCGTTATCTCTACCCTTTCCAAGAAGAACCTTTACTCTGGGTACATCTGAATACCGATTATCCTTTCTTGCTCAATGGCATTCTTTATTTTCCCAAACTCAGACCGGATGTAGATGTCTCAAAAGGACAATTAAAGTTATTCTGTAATCAGGTTTTTGTCAGCGATCACTGTGAGGAGATTATCCCCGATTTCCTGATCCCCTTGCGAGGAGTTATCGATAGTCCAGATATTCCTTTAAATGTGTCTCGAAGTGCTTTAACCAAAGATCGCACCGTTCGCCGTATTGCCGATTTTATTGCCAAAAAAATTGCTGATCGCCTCAAATCTCTCTACAACGAAGACGCAAAAGAATATATTCGTTGTTGGGAAGATGTGGGAACTTTTATTAAATTTGGTTCCTTAAAAGAGGATAAATTTAAACAGCAGGTAGAAGATATTTTAATCTATCGCACTACCTACAAAACCCCAGAAACTTCGGTACAAGTGGAAGTGCAAACCGCCGAAGGTGACACATGGCAAGAAACAACGGCAAAAACTCCCCTAGAAGCGATCGAACAGGAAGGTTATACTACTCTCAAAGCCTACCTAGAACGCCATAAAGAACGCCACGAAAATCGAGTTTTTTACTGTACCGATCCTCGTAGCCAATCCACCTACGTTGAACTCTACAAAAATCAAGGGTTAGAAATCCTCTTCTTTGATTCTTTCATCGATACTAATTACTTTATTCCTTTCCTAGAAAGAGAATATTCTGATGTGAAATTCACCCGGGTTGATTCTGAATTAGACTCGACGCTGCTCGAACAGGATCAAGCTAGTGAAATTATCGATCCCGGTAGTAATAAAACCCGGGCTGAATTGATCAAAGAAATCTTCGCCAAAGCCCTCGATAATTCTCGCATCAATATCAAAACTGAAGCCTTGAAATCCGATGATCCCCAAGGTACTCCCCCGGCAATTGTCTTACTTCCAGAAGCGATGCGACGCTTACAGGAAATGACGGCAATGATGCAACAAAAAGCCATGGCTTTCCCCGAAGAACATATTCTGATGATTAATACTAATCATCCCCTAATTCAACAGATTATCCAGATTAGTCAGGGAAGTATTGTTACCGGTAGTGGCGAATCTCCATCGGCGCAATTAGCGAAAATGCTCTGTCAGCACGTTTATGATTTAGCTTTAATCGCTCAAAAAGGATTTGATGCCGAGGGAATGCAAGCTTTTGTGGAACGTTCCAATCGCGTTCTGACTAAGCTAACCGAAAAGATTTAATCTATTGCCAAACTTTGGCTGTTCCGATATGCTGAGAGTGTGTTAATTCACACTCTATTTTTTTAACCTGATCAATATGATCTAGCGATAAGCTATCTTGCCGCCGTCAGCCTTGAATCAGTTATCAGTTATCAGTTATCAGTTATCAGATGTAAGTTTTCAGTTCACTTATACTGTTTACTGTTTACTGATAAGCTGTTCGTAATTTAAATTGCTTGTTGAGACGAGGCAAAAGGCAAGAGGCAAAAGGCAACAGTAAAGGGATTGGGGGGGTTCGGCTAATCTAAGAATAAGCGGTTTAAATGCGTCTTAGCTTAACTGTTTACTGATAACTGATAACTGATAACTGATAACTGATAACTGATAACTGATAACTGATAACTGAAAAATGCGCTTACCCACCCTCAAATATGAGCGAGGAACCTTAATTCTCCATCCACCACCAAAAGGGAAAAAATGGCTAGATTTTGCCACTTGGGATGATCGTATTGAAAGATTTCGCATTTTGGCCATTCATTATCGTCCTCTCGTGGAAACCCTACAGGAGGAGGGCATTAACTTCCAAGATGAAGCAAAAGCTTTTAACAATTTAGAATTAATTGCCAGTTTTGAACGGGAACCCTACCCCCACCAAACGGAAGCGTTAATCGCTTGGAAAAAATCCCAGAGAAGGGGTGTTATCGTCCTTCCCACCGCTGCCGGTAAAACCTATCTTGCCCAATTAGCTCTACAATCGACTCCCCGCAGCACCTTAATTATCGTGCCGACTATTGATTTAATGCACCAGTGGTATGCCCAGATGTTGGCGGCTTTTCCCGATGCCGAGGTGGGATTATTAGGGGGAGGTTCTAAGGATAATAGTGCTATTTTAATCGCCACCTATCAAAGTGCGGCAATTTATTCAGAAACTCTTGGCAATCGTTACGCTTTTTTGATTTTTGATGAATGTCATCATTTACCATCGGATTTCTTTCGGAAAATAGCGGAAGATTCGATCGCACCCTATCGTTTAGGCTTAACAGCAACACCGGATCGCGGTGATGGTAGTCATCAAGATTTAGATTATCTTATCGGTGCAATTGTTTATCAAAAAAGTCCCCAAGACTTGTCAGGAAAAGCCCTAGCGGATCATGAAATAATTCAAATTAAAGTGAAACTATCTGCCAAAGAACAGGAAAAATATCAAGAAGCAATTAAAATTCGCAATGATTTTTTAAGAAGAAATAATCTCAGTTTGTCTGGTTTAGATGGTTGGCAAAATTTTGTCATGATTAGTGCCAGAAGTAGCGAAGGGCGCCGGGCGATGTTAGCCCACCGGGAGTCGAAGGAAATATCCTCTGGAACCCAGGGAAAATTGCGGGTTTTAGCCGAGTTAATCTGTGAACACTATCCGGAACCAATTTTAATTTTTACCAACGATAATGCCACAGTTTACCGCATTTCCGAGAGCTTTTTAATACCTGCCATAACCCATCAAACTCCCGTGAAAGAACGCCATGAAATCCTGACCCGTTTTCGTCAGGGAGAATACAAAATTCTGGTGACTTCCCATGTTCTCAATGAAGGGGTTGATGTGCCAGAAGCACGCATCGCGATTATTTTATCGGGAACCGGTTCCACGAGGGAATATATTCAGCGTTTGGGACGGGTTTTAAGAAAAGGCCAACAAGAGGATAAACGGGCGATTTTGTATGAAGTGATAGCCGAAAATACCACGGAGGAAAAAACCTCCCAACGACGACGGGGAGAGCAGAAAAATAAAACTAGCTATAAAACCGGTAATCGACAATTGGAATTATTGCCTTCTCCTCCGAAAAAATCTTTTTCTTTCCCGAAAGCTGCCGAATCTTCTACCCCTTGGGTAAGTTCTCCAGAGTCAGAGGAAGAATAAAAAATTTCTCTGGGGGATTTTACTCTATAATAAAGGTAAAAAATCTAGATTGATAGCCCTATGACCGAACTTGCTCAACAAAAATGTCAACCTTATCAATCGGGTTCTTCTCCTATCACTGCCGAGGAAATTACCGCTTTACAGGCTAAAATTCCCGATTGGAATCTCTTAGAATACGAGGGTATTCCCCGTCTGCAAAAACTCTATAAATTTGCCAATTTTCAAGGGGCAATCGCCTTTACTAATGCCGTGGGAGAAGCGGCGGAAAAAGAAGGCCATCACCCCGCTTTATTGACAGAATGGGGTAAAGTTACCGTTTCTTGGTGGACCCATGACGTGGGGGGATTACATCAAAATGATTTCATCATGGCTGCCCGTACCGATGATATTTATCGCCAACAAAATGCTTAATCGTAGGCGCGAATCATCGCTTGGGTTCCCTGTTTAATTCCCTTACCTTCGTCCAATTCCGCTACTACTTTAAATAAAGCTTCTGCTAAATCTGTCCCAGGCAGAATTTCCCCGGCTGTCTGGGCAGTTTCTTTGACTAATCGCAAATCTTTTAAGATATGTTCAATCATAAAAGCTGGCTGTAAATCTTGGGCGAGGATTTTTGGTCCCAAATTTTCCAACGCCCAAGAACCCGCCGCCCCCGTTTTACAGACTTCTATGACTAAATTGGGGTCTAATCCTTGAATTTTTGCCATTTTTAGAGCCTCACACAGCGCCACCATGTGAACCGCCCCCAAGACTTGATTACAGAGTTTTACCGCTTGTCCGTTGCCGATTTCGCCACACCAGCGAATAGTTTTGCCCATGGCTTGAAAACAGGGCAAACAAGTCTGAAAATCCGCTTCTTTCCCCCCCACCATAATGGTTAAAGTGCCGTTTTTCGCCCCAATATCGCCCCCAGAGATGGGAGCATCGAGAAAACGGAGATTATTTTCCTCTAGCTTTTTACCAATCATCCTAGCGGCTTGAGAGCCAATGGTACTCATATCCACCACCAGAGTTCCCACCGCTGCCGATTCCATGACACCCCCCGGTTCTAAAATTACCGCTTCCACGTCAGGCACATCTCCGACGCAGGTAAAGACAATCTCGGCATCCCTGACGGCGGCGGCGATACTAGAACAAATGTTCGCACCTGATGCCCTGGCAATGATTATCCCCGGCGCTTCTGGGCTGCGATTCCAAGCATTGACAACAAAACCTTGACGGACAAGATTAGCCGTCATCGGCGCTCCCATCACTCCTAATCCTAAAAAGGCAATTTTTTGACTCATGATTTTGGCAATAATAGGGAACAGGCAGAGTGAACTGAAAACTAAAATCTGATAACTGATAACTGATAACTGATAACTGATAACTGATAACTGATAACTGATAACTGATAACTGATAACTGTTTTAGGATTCTACCATTTGCAGAAATTGGGCTTCTGAAAGGGTTTTAATGCCTAATTTTTGAGCCTTTTTGAGTTTCTCACCGGGAGCTTTACCGAGGAGAATATAATCAGTGTTCGCACTGGGGGAACCGGTAACAGTACCACCGACATTAATAATCAATGATTTCGCTTGCTCGCGACTGATTTTGCTGAAAGTTCCTAGTATAACTAAGGTTTTTCCCCTGAGGGGATTTTCTGCGGATTCTTGACTCGTCTGGACTATCTTTGCTGCGGGTTGCACTTCTAAACTTGTATCGGCAACCGGGATTTTTTCTGCTGTCACCACAGGAGTCTCCTTGGCAATCACCGGGGAGGTTTCCGGTTCTTCTACTACCGGAGTCTCGCTAATAATTGCTTCTGGTTCATTAGTGGTAATAGGGGCAGTTTGTCGAGAGAAATCGTCTCTTTCTTGCTGTAGGTTTTGAATTTTAACCTCCAAAGCGGCGATTTCTGCTTGCTTAGTTGCTAACTCACCCTCAAACTTAATTTTTTCCTTTTCTAAAGCTTTAGCTGCCGTTTTTTTGACTTCTAAATCTTGAGTTAGTTGGCGATTTTGTTGGCTTAATTCCTCGATATGACGGGAAGTTGTGGTTTCTAATTGGTCTTTTTCGGCACTTAACTGGTGTAGTTGAATCTCTAAATTAGAAATGTTTTCCCGATAGGTTTCTAGCTGTTGCGGTAACTGGGTTAATTCTTGTAATTGCCCTTCTAAATTAGCAATTTTTGCCTGAGAATCAGCCAATTGTTGCGGTAACTGGGTTAATTCCTGTAATTGCCCTTCTAAATGAGCAATTGTTGCCTGAGAATCAGCCAATTGTTGGGGTAACTGGGTTAATCCCTGTAATTGCCCTTCTAAATCAGCAATTTTTTCGGCAGCAGTGGTTAATTCTGCCGATAATTCCTCTTTCTGGACTTCTAAAGCCTGTAACTCCAGTTTAGCTGCTTCGAGATGAGCGCCGAGACTGTCCTTTTCGTCGGTTATAGCCGCCACTTGAGCGACGGTTTCTTGCAGTTTTATAGTTAAATTGTCGCATTCTTGCCCTAAAGAGAGCGATCGAGTTTGACTTACGGCTAAATCTTCGCTGAGAGACTTTTTTTCCCGCTCTAACCCGCTAATTTGACCCTGTAAGCTGGCTATTTCCTGCTGTCCTTGCTCATACTGTTCTGTTTGGTCAGCCAGATTCTGTTCTAGGGTTTGAATTTGACCTTGCAAGTTGGGAATTTGGGCGGCTAAATCGCTTAATTCTTGGTTTTTATGGTCTAAATCGGCCACTTTCGCCCTTAATTCCTCAGCTTTTTCTAGCTCTTGCTGTAAGAGAGTTTTATCCTGTTCTAGGGTCTGAATTTGACTATAGAGAGAGGTGGTCTGTTTTTTGGTCAAATCAAATTGACGGTTAATTTCGCCTTTTTGCTGCTCTAAAGTTTGAATTTGTGCTTCTAGGCTAGTAATTTGGGCTTTTTCTGCCTCTAACTGCTCCATCAAACCAGCTTTCTCCGCTTCTATGTCCTTAGCGGTGGTTTTCAGTTGTTCGATTTCACTCTCACCTATTTGCACAGCTTGCTGGAGGGACTGGAGAGAATTTTCTAAATCCGTAGCTTTGTGCTGTAATTGGGCGGAATGTTGTTCTATGTAAATTATTTTGGCGTGCAGCTGCTGATTTTCGTCTTTTAAATCTGATTGCGCCACGTCTAAACCCTTGACTTGAACCAACAAATCTGAGTTACTTTGCTGTAATTGCGCTTGTGCAGCTAAAAGGGCGGTATTTTTGCTGACGAGACTAGAGCGCGACCAGAGGAATAGTCCTCCGAAAACAGCACTTAAACCTAATCCTTCATAAATTAATTCGTTGAGCATATCTACCCTCCTAGACAAGCGAAAAACAGTCACCTAACCGAACTGATGCGGCAATTTTGGTTATAGACCTACATCTCTACTTATATCAGTTACGGGGTACATTCGGGGGAAGGGGGGAAAAGTCACTTCTTTCACCCTGCTGTAAAAAGTGATTTAGCTATTCGCGTCATGTTAACCTGTATCTGCTCCCATTCTTGGGTGATTTTCTGGTTGATTTCTTCCTGATGATCAAAATAGTAGCCCATGGCCGCAGGAGCTATAGTTGATAATTATCCATTGTCAATTGCCTATTATCCATTGACCGCGATCGCCTTTTGACCTTTGACCCCTTCCCTTTAAACTGCGATCGCTGATTAGCCGATAGTGAATAATTGATTGAAAAAACACGGATGAGAAGCTAGGGACATTTCTTCTCCGCCAAGTCGCTAGAATGGGACTAGACTTCTCAACCTTGAAGAATCTTCCTATGTCAGACGCTGTAACGATCGCCGATATTTACAAGTTATTTGAAAGAACTGAGGCCCAATTTGCCGAGTTTCAAAAGGAAGCTGATCGCCGCAGTGCCGAAGCCGATCGCCGCAGAGAGGAAGCTAATCGCACGATGGAAGAATTAAAAAAACAGGTACAAGAAACGACCAAAGCTGTTAATAACCTAACAACGCGCTGGGGCAGATTCGTTGAAGAAATGGTAGAGCCTGCGGTTGTGCGTTTATTTCAGGAACGGGGCATTGATGTCACCCAAACGATGAGTCGCTTGAAAAGTAAGCGTTCTGGGGCGGCAATGGAGATTGATATTGTGGCGGTGAATGGGAGCGAGTTGGTGGCTGTGGAATGTAAATCTCGACTGTCGAGGGATGATGTAGATGATTTTGTCAGCCGATTACAGCGATTTAAGGTTTCTTTCCCCCAATTTCGAGAGTTTCGGGTTTATGGGGCAGTGGCAGGCATTGAAATTGATCAGGGGATAGATGTCTATGCCTATCGGCGCGGTTTGTTTGTGATTAAGCAGTCGGGGGAAACGGTTAAAATTATCAATGATGCTCAGTTTCAACCTTTGGGTTTTGCTTCAGGTGTTTAATCTCTTTTTCGAGAAGGCGTAATTTTGCGATCGCCCTTTTAATTAATAATGAATAGTTGATAATGTCAACTGTCAGGAGTCATTTTGGAAACCATTATGGAAATAAAAAATATTAAACAAAAAGCCAGAAATTTAATCGATAAATTGCCAGAAATTCTACAGGGGATGATACACAGGTAAATTCAATGTAATTTATTATGTTTAATTAATAGTAATAGAATTGGTGCGTTACGGCGGATTGTTAGTCTTATTTTATTATCCAAATTAGTAACCGCAAACACGCACCCTACACTCTACAGCAGCTTAACAGGGGTCGCACTCATGGTTCTGGTATTTGTAAATCTCGACAAATTTTTCGTGTCAAGAATTCATTGATTTCACGATGGCGCGGAATGGCTGAAGATTTCTGATGGACACGATTTACATAAATCGTATGATTGCCGCCTTCTCTTAAGAATTCACAGCCATAAGTTTCTAAATGACGAATTAAGTTTATGCGTTTCATGCAGCCCAGAAAGTAACAGACTCTCGAATCACTTCTTGTCCTTGCAGTTGCTCTTCAGCTAACATACGATTAGCTTCTAAAACTAGCTCAATTGCTTCTTCTAAATTGCTTCTAGTTTCTTCTAGAGTCTCTCCTTGAGTATTAGCTCCTGGCAATTCTTCAACAAAACCAATATAGCCTTCGGGAACTTTCTGGAATATTTTTGTTAGTTTTAGTTGCATGATTTACCTCAGAATTTTAAATTATATAACCCACCATCATTAAAGTTAGCGGTGCATTGCGGCGGATTGTTAGTTTTGTTTTATTATCCAAATTAGTAAGTGTTAGACATCATTTTATCGAATTGGAAGTTTACGAACATGCACAGAGTCATCGCTAATAGTAATTGCCGCACCTTCTGTCAGTTCCGTTTCCACAGTCAGTAAAACATCTAGAAGCCTTTGAGCAACCACTTCGGAGATAACTTCGTAGCTGCCTTGCACCCTTTCCATCTCTAGGATATCCTGAGCAACTTTGATAGCATCGGCTCCTTGAATTTCTATCTGCATCAGTTTTGTTCCTCCTGTAAGTACCCAAGCAAAATGATGCTAAATCCGTTTATTAAAAACTGATTATCTATTCCCCCTTTTGCCTGTCCTGATATCTAGCCTATACTCAACGAATTTAGTATGACCAGGTTAGTTGGGGAAAAAATCTCAATTACCATCAATGGTTGACCTAAGAAAATATTTCAGTCTCTCCGTCGGGAAATAACCTATTAGAGACTGAAAAATCTTAGTCATTCCATTCCCCTTTGGGTGGTACGGGGGGATTGCGTCGAAGATGACGGGTTAAGTCCTCATCCGGTTGTTTCTCTCCTCTTAGCCACTGTTTAATCGCTGTTTCGATAATGCGACTAGGATCGTTAGTCAGGTGTTTAATCTGGTCTAAAACTTCCGAGTCAAGGTGAATAGAGATTTCAACTTTCTCCGCCGTGCGCTGAGTCGGTGTAGCATTGTCGTTCATAAGCTCTATTAATGATTGCTATCTATCATTCTACCCGTCAGTCGAGGATTCTCATCCAAGAGTTTATCTATAGTAATCCGATTTGGACAAATCATAGAGCCTTTCCTTAGCCATTGCCCTTTGCCTGATTTTGTCCCCATACTCAAACTGACCATAGTTTCCTGTGGATGCCGAGAGGGAAAGCTAAGGTCAAAACCCTGACTATACTTGCAGTTTAGCTTTTTTTACCTTTTACTTTTCGCTTTTGCTCCAGCCTTAGAGACTTTACCTCTACAATGAATTAAGGAATCTAAAATTTTATAAACCCCTGACTTTTGCCAGCAGTGAACCACGATGACTGACGTTCCCGTTTCTCGCATTCGCAATTTTTCCATCATCGCTCATATCGATCATGGTAAATCAACTCTCGCCGATCGCCTCCTGCAAATTACGGGAACCGTAGCCCAACGGGAGATGAAAGAACAATTTCTCGATAATATGGACTTGGAACGGGAACGGGGTATCACCATCAAGTTACAGGCGGCACGCATGGATTATACCGCTAAGGATGGTGAAAAATACGTTCTTAATCTGATTGATACCCCCGGCCATGTGGATTTTTCCTACGAGGTTTCTCGGTCTTTAGCGGCGTGCGAGGGAGCTTTATTAGTTGTGGATGCGTCCCAAGGAGTAGAGGCACAAACTTTAGCCAATGTTTACCTAGCACTGGAAAATAACCTCGAAATTATCCCAGTTTTAAATAAAATCGACCTACCCAGTGCCGAACCGGAACGAGTCGCGGCGGAAATCGAGGAAGTGGTGGGGTTAGACTGTAGTGAGGCGATTCGGGCCTCGGCTAAGGCTGGGATCGGTATTAATGATATTCTAGAGTCGATCGTCCAATTAGTTCCCCCTCCCCAAGATACCCTCGCAGAACCCTTCCGAGCTTTAATTTTTGATAGTTATTACGACGCTTATCGAGGGGTAATTGTCTATTTCCGCGTCATGGATGGTCGGGTGAAAAAGGGCGATAAAATTCGTTTTATGGCTTCTGGTAAAGAATTTGTTATTGATGAATTGGGAGTTTTATCACCGCAACAGGTACAGGTAAATGAACTTCATGCGGGAGAAGTGGGTTATCTGGCAGCTGCGATTAAAACTGTCGCTGATGCCCGGGTGGGTGATACGATTACTCTAACCTCTAAACCAGCAAAAGAAGCTTTACCCGGTTATACGGAAGCAAAACCGATGGTTTTCTGCGGATTATTTCCCACCGATGCCGATCAGTATGCCGATCTCAAAGATGCCCTGGAAAAGTTAAAATTAAACGATGCAGCTCTATCCTACGAACCGGAAACTTCTAGCGCCATGGGTTTTGGTTTCCGTTGCGGTTTCTTGGGACTGCTACACATGGAAATCGTCCAGGAAAGACTAGAAAGGGAGTATAACTTAGATTTAATTACCACTGCTCCCTCGGTAGTTTATCAGGTAACTACTACCGATGGGGAAATTGTCGAAGTGGATAATCCTAGTTTGTTACCTTCCCCACAAAAACGGGAAAAAATTGAGGAACCTTATATCCAAGTGGAAATGATTACTCCGGAAACCTATGTAGGTGCTTTGATGGAATTATGTCAAAGTCGTCGGGGAGTTTTCAAGGATATGCGTTATTTTACTAAAACTCGCACCGCTTTGATTTATGAGTTACCTTTAGCGGAAGTGGTGACGGACTTTTTTGATCAATTAAAATCTCGATCGCGCGGTTACGCTAGTATGGAATATCAATTAATTGGCTATCGGGAAAATGAGCTAGTTAAATTAGATATTATGGTCAATGGTGATCCCGTTGATGCTTTAGCGATGATCGTTCACCGGGATAAAGCTTATTATGTTGGTCGTGCGTTAACCGAAAAGTTAAAAGAATTGATTCCCCGGCATCAATTCAAGGTTCCCATTCAAGCAGCTATTGGTTCTAAAATTATCGCTAGTGAACATATTCCCGCTTTAAGAAAGGATGTCTTAGCTAAGTGTTATGGTGGTGATATTAGCCGCAAGAAAAAGCTGTTAGACAAGCAAGCAAAAGGGAAAAAACGGATGAAAGCGATCGGAACTGTTGATGTCCCGCAAGAGGCATTTATGGCAGTCCTAAAACTCGATCCTCAGTAAAATCTTGGGGTGAGTCAATCCTCACCCTTTTTAGTTTTAGCAGAGGGAAATTATTATGAAACTTTTGAGATTATCCTATCAAGATTTAGCCTCTGGATTAAGTATAGATTCTTGCGAGTTTTTTCCAGATTTGAATTTATTAGTTGGTATCTCAGGTGCAGGAAAAACCTCGATTTTAAAGGCTATTAGTAATTTAAAAAGAATCACTAACGGTGCATCGGTAAATGGTGTAAAATGGGATGTAGAATTTTTAACTAATGATCATGTTCGTTATCATTGGTTGGGTGAATTTGAGGTTAAAAAAGCCCGTTCTCCCATCAAAAACGATGAAGATGAAGTCAATAGTAATGACGGCGAAAATAAGGTTAGTATAATTAGTGAAACTCTTTTAAAAGATCAAGAGGTTTTGATCGCAAGAAACCAAGAGGTAATTGAGTTTAAAAATTCAAAGACACCAAAACTACCATCTTATTTAAGCTGTATAGAGCTTTTCAATCAAGAAGAAGATGTTTTCCCTGTTCGACAGGAATTTAACAAAATGATTTTCAATCCACTTAAGTTTAATATCTCATATTCAACATTTGATAAATTCCTTAGAAACTACGAATATACCGAATATAACTCTCTCTATGAATTACAATCGAGTCAACTTCGTATTTCCGACAAACTACTAATAACTTATCAAAAATATCCCGATACGTTCGAGATAATAAAGAGAAAGTTTTTAGATATTTTCCCTCAAGTTGAAGATTTAAAAATAGAATCTTTAGAGCCATCCGAACTAGGTGATCTGCTTGTTTCATTAACTAGAATTGGTTTACTTAAAAACTCACCTTGCATACAAATAAAAGAAAAAAACTCTCATGTCTGGATTTTAGAACCAAATATCTCCTCTGGAATGATAAAAAGCCTGATGTTCTTAGCAACGATCGAATTATCTGCTGCTGGCAGCGTTATATTAATCGATGAATTTGAAAATAGTTTGGGGGTTAACTGTTTGGACACTTTAACAGAAGATTTATTAGTTAATTATCGAGATTTACAGTTTATTATTACCAGTCATCATCCCTATATAATTAATAATATCAGTCCTGCCTATTGGAAAATAGTCACTCGTAAAGGAGGAGTAATTCAGGTACACAATGCGGCTGATTTTCATATTTCTAAAACTCGACAAAAAGCCTTTATTGATCTTATCAATGTCTTAGAAGAATTTCCCCAAGGAATTAGTTAATCGATGAATATTTATTTTTTAGTTGAAGGAAGAAGTACCGAAAAAAAGCTTTATACTGCCTGGTTAACTTATCTTATTCCCGAATTTAAGCGAGTTGATTTTTACGATCAAGCCAATCACAACAATTACTATCTTATTAGTGGTGATGGCTACCCCTCGATACTTCATGAGGGAATTCCTAACGCCATCGATAAAATTCAAGAAGTATCCAAATATAACTATCTAGTCATCTGTCTCGATGCTGATGAGGATACTGTCGAAGAAAGAGAACAATATGTTAATGACTTTATCACCAAACATATTACTGTTCCTGCAACAATCGAAATCGTGATCATCATTCAAAATCGCTGTCTTGAAACATGGCTACTAGGCAATCGTAGAATATTTAATCCTAAACAACCTTTACAGGGACTTTTAGCTGATTATGTTCAACACTATGATGTTTACGAAAATGATCCCGAACTAATGGGTAGATTTAATTGCAGAAATCATGCCGATTTTCATTTTGCTTATCTAAAGTCTATTTTTGAAGCTAAAGGTTTGTCTTATTCTAAAAAATTACCTGGGGTAGCTCAAGAACAATACTATCTTAATGAATTAAAAAAGCGTATCGATAAAACTGAACAGTTAAAAACCTTTCAGAAATTTATTAATTTTTGTGATAATATTCGCCGAAATTTCAGATAAATGATATCTGGTACTTCTGCCAAGGATGAAATACAAGCTGATCCGGCATCATCTCCTGACTAATAGCTGATCGAGAATACAAGACTATGACAAGGCTTTTGTCCTAGAAATTTCTAGTTCGGCAGATTTTTGTAGTATTGTAGTATAATAGTAAATCCAGAAAAACAATCCTAAAAGTGCCGTCAGTCTCTTCAGTTAGCAGTTAGCAGATAGAAGTTAAAAATTGGCAATTTACTTGATGTTATGGCTTCCTTCCGCGATATTCTCAGTTACTATCGCAATTATCAAAAAGCCGCCTTTTTGAGTATTGCTGCCTCCAGTGTCTTTGAAATTATCGATCTGATGGTTCCCTACGCTGTCGGACAGATTCTTAATGTTCTTTCTGATCAACCTTTAGATGGATTCGTGCAATCTTTAGTTAATCGCACGATGATTTTAACTCCCTTTGCCTCAGAAAAGTGGGTTAGTTTGGCGGTATTATTAGGCTTAATTTTCCTAACCACGGTAATTAAAGCACCAATTCAGCCTTGGGTGGGTGTCTGGTTTCACTGGGAAATATCCTTAAGAGCGCGACGAGATCATCTCGGAAAAATTATTGCCAAAATTCTAACCTTACCCCTATCTTTTTACGATGAAAATAATCCAGGACGCATCGCTAACCGGATTGCCAAAGGGATAGAAAATCATACTTGGACTTATCCTGAAGTGGCGGGAATGATGATCCCAAAACTGTTTAGAGTTTTCGGTATTTTTCTTGTTATTTGGGTAATTCAATGGCAGATCGCCCTTACTTTTCTTATTTCCTTTGTATTAATTGTAGCTTTTATTTTGAGAGATTTAAACGATTTAATGCAAAAAGAAAGAATTCTTGATCGGCACATCGAAAATACCCAAAGTCGCAATTCTGAGATTATTACTAATATCAAAACTGTCAAAGCTTTTGCCACAGAAGGACAGGAATTATATCGTCAAAAACAGCGTTTAGAGAGAGAATTTACCTACGTTATCCATCGCATTCATAAGGGTTATGTGGACTTAATTACTTGGGAAAAAACCCTCGTCCAAGCTAGTTTATTTGGAGTATTTTTCTTTACTCTCCTAGCTACTGTTCAACAGAAAATCTCGATCGGGCATTTTATCACCACCTATACCCTCGCTAGTATGGCCTATGCGGAATTAGATCCCCTATCCCAAATGGCAGAAACTTTCGCCCGTCGCTATGCTTCTATGGCACGTCTAAACGAATTTATCAACTTGCCCAGTGGTACTGATTCCGGTAGTCTTTTGGCCGATCATGCCCAACATAATCCCTATAATTTTACGGGTAAAGTAGAATTAAGTAATCTCAGCTTTGGCTATAGTCCAGAAAGAACGATTCTCAAGGATATTAATCTGCTGATTGAACCCTATCAAACCGTGGCATTAGTAGGAAAATCGGGTTCGGGAAAATCCACTTTAGTTAAGTTACTTTTCCGCTATTTTGAACCAAGTCAAGGACAAATTATGATGGATGGCGAGGATATTAGTCGCTTGGATGTGACTTGGTATCGGCGACGGTTAGCGATTGTCCATCAAGAAGTAGATGTGTTTAATGGTACGGTGTTAGAAAATCTCACCTACGGTAATCCTAATATTAGCTTCGAGAAGGTAGAAGAAGCCTGTAAAATTGCCCGTGTCGATGAATTTATTCAGGAATTACCTAATGGTTATTCCACTATTGTAGGGGAAAGGGGCGTGCGTCTTTCGGGGGGACAAAGACAGCGTTTAGGAATTGCTAGGGCGTTAATTGTTGATCCAGATGTGTTAGTTTTTGATGAGGCCACTTCTAGCTTAGATTATGAGTCAGAAAGAGCCATTCAACTAGCCATGAAATCCATCTTAGGCACTCGCACTACGATTATTATTGCCCACCGTCTCAGTACCGTTCGAGAAGCTGATCAAATTGTCGTCTTAGATAATGGTCGCATTGTCGAGATCGGTAGCCATGATCAATTATTAAATCAGCAGGGAATCTATCAACGTCTCCACTCTTTGCAAGAAAGCGGTGAACTGGTTTAGTCTTAAAATAGTCCCCGATATTGGAAAGTATTTTTTTCAGGTAATCCCTAGAATTAATAGTAGCAACCTCACCATACCCTTATCCTGATCGGCATTGTGGGTTAAATCAACAAGTTTAACCCTCTGCTAACCAGCGCACGGCATCCTTAGCGTGGTAGGTTAAGATAATATCGGCACCCGCCCGTTTAAAGCTGGTTAAAGTCTCTAAAGTCACCCGTTTTTCGTCAATCCAGCCATTTAACGCCGCAGCTTTAATCATTGAATATTCCCCCGACACATTGTAGGCAGCCACGGGTAAATTAGTCATTTCCTTGATTCTCCAGATAATATCCATATAAGACAGGGCAGGTTTCACCATTAACATATCTGCTCCCTCTAATACGTCTAATTCCACCTCTTTTAAGGCTTCCCTGGCATTACCCGGATCCATTTGGTAGGTTCTGCGATCGCCGAATTGGGGGGTAGAATCAGCCGCATCCCGAAACGGACCATAATAGGCAGAGGCATATTTAGCCGTATAGGAAAGAATCGGTGTATCACTATAACCCGCCTCATCCAATCCTTGACGAATTGCCTGCACAAAACCATCCATCATTCCCGACGGTGCAATGATATCCACTCCCGCTTTTACCTGAGAAACGGCGGTTTTTTGCAATAATTCCAGAGTAGGATCGTTTAACACCCTGCCGGTTAAATCTCCCGTTTGCAGATAACCACAATGACCGTGGTTGGTATATTCACACAAACAAGTATCGGCGACAATAAGTAGATCGGGAACTGCCTCTTTAATTGCTGTGGCCGCTTTCTGCACAATACCATGATCGTGCCATGCTCCCGTCGCCTCTGTGTCTTTACTTTCCGGCAGCCCGAATAAAATAATCGCTGGAATTCCTAAATCCCGCACTTCCTTGGCTTCATCAACAATTTTATCGATTGATAATTGGTACACCCCCGGCATCGATTTGACTTCTAAGGCAATACCTTCCCCCGTCGTGGCGAAAAGGGGATAGATAAAGTCATTGGCTGTCAAGACGGTTTCACTCACCAGACGGCGCATTTGAGGGGTTTGACGCAGACGACGGGGGCGATGAATAGGAAACATAGTTTTTTGTGATTAAATCGGGAATCTGGTCTTTAGTTTAAATCTTTGGTTAGGATGAACACAAATCAATTCAGCCGGCTGCGGGCTGCCGTCAGCTAGGCGCAATATTTAGTTATTTTGAGCTTAATCACACTATTTCGGTCAAAAATGACCTAATGAGGCTTTATCGTCTTTTTGAGGGCGAAAAACCAGCAATTTGACTAAAATTTAATCTTTATAGCCATCACTTTTGCTGTCGCCACCACCTCCTCTCTTTACAAAACTTTACCTCATCAGAGGATTAGGGAAATGGGGAGATGGGGAGATGGGGAGATGGGGAGATGGGGAGATGGGGAGATGGGGAAATTTCAACTAAAACCCCAACACCCCAACACCCAAACCCCAACACCCAAACCCCAACACCCAAAACCCATCTCCATTTGCGGGAAGGATCGTTTATTCTAGGAAGTAAGAGCGATCAATTCAGGATTTTTGCTATGGCCAACTTAGGTGATTTAGTCAAAAAAGCAGTTTATTTGGGCGTAGGCATTGCCGCTTATGCCGCCGAAAAAGCTGAAGTAAATTTACAAGAATTAAGAAATCAAGCCCAAAAATTAGCCGATGAAATGATTTCTCGCGGTGAAATAAACGCAGAAGAAGCGCGCAAATACGTCGATGAGTTGGTGAAACAGGCACAACAGCAAACCGTAGCAGCTAACGAATCTAATATTCCCCATGAACCCCGACTGATAGAAATTATTGAAGATGAGGAGGACACCAAAGCAGCCGATCCAAAAGTAGATGAATTGCGGCAAAAGGTGGAACGTCTTCAGGAGGAATTACGGAAACTGCAACAGGATTAAAATCTAGATTTTAGGGATAAATAACTAATTATTACCAGACAAGGGACGCAAGTATAAACATGAACGATTGGCAGAAGGATTTTTGGGAAGTTATCGAAACTGTGGCGGTGGGAATTGAAACTTTTTTCCAAGAAGTGACCCAAACTATCGAAGAAATTAATGAGGAAATTATCATCGATCTGGAACAGTTTATTCAAGAGGTTTTACCCCAAGAATTAGAGGAATTCTTTAACCTCGATGAATCCCTTTTTTCGGAATTAGATGAACCCTCGGATTTTATGCTCACTCCCAAGGTTAACCCCGATCCTAACACCCATCCTGCTTGTATCGGTTGCCGTAATTATCACGGTTATATCTACGGAGGCAATCTTCTCGTCTGCGGTTTCCATCCCTACGGTTGGGATAGTGATAGTTGTCCAGATTGGCAAGCAGAGGATTAATTATTTTTCGATAAAATCAGGTAGGGTTATTATCCCTACCCATAACTTTTATCTCAAAGCAGTTATCTGTCATTTCTAGTTAAGAATTACCCTTGGGAGCATGGTAAGGTTCAGAATCAAAAGGCTGCATCCCCACATCGGGATATTCATCATTGTTGGGACTAAAAATGCGAGCGAAAGCCTCTGTTAGGTACTGGACAAAATTGTGTAATGTATCCTTGATATTCATTGCTTTTTCTCTCCGACTCTCGACAAAAATCTCTTTTTCGGATCAGGTTGACTCACCCCTCCATCCCCATTATCTGGCCAGAATCTCATCAATTGTTGACTTTTGAGATAATTCTTCAATAATCTTCATAAGACTTGATATTTTTTCTTGTTTATCTAAACTTTTATAATAATTATTGTATTTTTGTAAAGGAAAGATTATTCAATTAAATCCCTGAACAGATATTTGATTGTTGTCCAGAAAGGACTGTATCTTTGTTGATCATCTAAGCATAAATATCCATTGACAAAAACTTTTAATTGAGCATTATCTATCTCCTCATCCAAAAAAGGTTCGATAGCTTTCTGACGAAGTGCTTTGAGTTTATTGAGGTTTAATCCCAACTTTTCGATAGTATTAATTGCTTTTTGATCATCTTCTTGTGCGGGTTTAATTGTACCATCATCATTAAAAGCAAAGTGAGACTGACAATCGGGATTAAGTGGAGAGATTAAGAGATTTTCATCAAACCAGCTATTTTTTAGATTACCACAGTGCCGAGGTTCACCAGTCCTAAGATTTGCCTGACAGGAACATAGCAAATTGGCATAATCTAAGGGATCAACAGTGGGATCACTTTGAGGTTTAAAATGTTCTATATGGCATTTACCATCAACCAATCGACTTTCACAATAACAACATATTTCCCCCTGTTATGTCATCAAAGCTTTAATTAGTATTTCTTTTGGGTTTCCCCTTAAATTTTTAAAGTCGGGCTGCCAATCTGAGTTAGCTTGCTCTTTCCAATTCTTAAACTCCAGTGGTTCTTGTCTTTTGCTAATATACTTCATTTTCCGATAATTTCCTTGCGTCGAATGATAACTTCAGCTTTAATTAATTCTGGATCATCTTGAATTTTAGCTCTGAGATCATTGATTTTATTTTTAGCTGCCTCTAATTGATTTTGAGATATTTGTTCATAGATATCTTTCAAAGCTTCAGCGATTTCCCGGGGACGAGTTGTCTCTAATCCCATCAAATCTTCCAAAATTCGATCAACATTTTTGCCGTAGGACTCTTGCACGGGATGAACTTTTATTCCCATTTCTGTTTGTTCCATGAAGTGTAAACTTTCTGGTTGAACATGAGTGATAATATTAGGAGAATGGGTGGAAATAAAAAATTGACAGTTAGGAAAAACTTCTAGTAATTTAGGTACTACAAATCTTTGCCATTGAGGATGTAAATGTAAATCAATTTCGTCAATGATAATAACGCCATTACCCTTTAAAGGATCAGGATTTTGAGGATTAGCAATCGCCATTCTTCGAGCTAAATCTCCCAGCATAGCAATCAGACATTTTTCTCCATCAGAAAGTTGATTAACAGTAACTATTTTATCCTTTTTTGTTACTTCCATTCTCAAGGGATTACGACGGACGCTAAGATTAGTAAAATCGGGTAGAAAACGTTCGATCGTTTCCCGAACTGCTTCCAATTGGGGATCGGGAAAACAAAAACCTTCTGGTTTAATTTCATCTTCCCGATATTTTCTATTTTCATTTTCTAAATCTTCACGTTCGCGAAACCATTCAAAAAAAGTGCGAAAATCTGATCCACTGGTTAAATCATCTTCGTAGGCACTTAGAGAATCAAATTTATGTTTTGTTTTAATTTTTAAAGGTATATCCAGCACTGCTCGATTAACAGAATAATAAACAAATAAAGGTAAGTTAATTTGTCCTTGATGTTCAGTAATTTGCAGTTGTATTTTTTTAGTATAATCATTTAATTGGCTAAAATTACTCCCTTCCCCAGCGGGGATATATCCAGTCCTAGTTTTTACTATTTTCCAAGTAATCTCTTGACTATCTTCCGTCACCCCCGTGATTTCAATTATAGCCGTCCCCTGACCATTATTAATCTCGGTTTCGCTAATCTTTCGTCCACTGGCATTAGTATTTTTTAGGCGATTAACTAACCATGAAAGCATAATAGCTAAACTGTCTAAAATGGTGGATTTTCCCGCACCATTAACTCCTATAAATACGTTGATTTGCCGATGAAAGTCGATGTTTAAACTAACTGCACCTCGATAATTAGTAAGATTTATAGACTTAATTCTCATGAATTTTTGTATCGCCAAGAGTTGCTTATATTTGAGATAATTGTTAGAGAATGACTCTCGAATAATTGCCAGTAAAACTTAGATAGGCTTAAGAGACAGTAGGACAAGGAATAGAAAAAAATATCGACCAAAGAAATAATATCTAATTTTGGCACAGAACCGGATATTCATAATGATTATTTATAATTAAAACTCTTGCATAATTAATTTTAGAGGGTTCAAAAACGGTAAAAATAAGAATTAAATTGCATAAAATTCTTAAATAGATCATTTAATTGATTAATGCTCATTCTTAATTCTCCTGACTCCTGACTACTGGCTCCTGACTCCTAACCCTAACAACAATTTTTGATTTTTACAAGAGGTCTATTTACCCCCGACCAACTCAAAAAAACCCCGGCCGACTTTCCCGATCGCTGCCGTCTGTGAGACAATCGATCGAGTGTTATCCTAAACTCCGCCAATTTTCATGTCCGACGACGCTACTATTCGCACTGCTGTACAACGTCTCTACAATACCTATCCTTTTCCCCCCGAACCGCTCCTAGACGAACCTCCTCCGGGTTACAATTGGCGCTGGAATTGGATTGCTGCCTATAACTTTTGTTGTCATCGTAGGCCTGAACGAGAGGATATCCGGATTCTCGATGCGGGTTGTGGTACCGGTGCAGGAACCGAATATCTGCTTGCGCTCAACCCTTTCGCTCATGTAGTCGCTATAGATATCAGTGAAAAAGCTCTAGAAATTGCCAAAGAACGCTGTAATCGTTCGGGAGTCGCAGCAAAGCACCGAGGTTCTCTCGATTTTCACCATTTACCCCTTGAATCTGCCACTAATCTCCCCGGAGAATTTGATTTAATTAACTGCGTCGGGGTGCTGCACCATCTCCCAGACCCGATTAAAGGTATTCAATCCCTCGCGCAAAAACTGGCCCCCGGGGGTCTGCTGCACATTTTCGTCTATGCACAATTGGGACGCTGGGAAATCCAGTTAATGCAATCTGCGATCGCACTTTTGCAGGGAGACCGACGCGGGGATTATAAAGATGGGGTCGCTGTCGGCCGAGAGATTTTTGCCTCTCTACCGGAAGATAATCGCATTTTGAAACGGGAAAAAGAGCGTTGGTCAATGGAAAATCATCGCGATGAGTCCTTCGCTGATATGTACGTTCACCCCCGGGAAGTGGACTATAATATCGATACCCTCTTTCAACTGATTGACGCGTCAGGATTAGCCTTTATTGGCTTTTCTAACCCTTCCTACTGGGAATTAGAGCGTTTATTGGGTAAATCCCCCGAATTGATGGCTAGAGCGCAAAATTTAGGGGAAAGGGAACGTTATCGCTTGACGGAATTATTAGACCCCGAAATCACCCACTACGAATTTTTCCTCGCTAAACCACCGATTTTGACTGCCGATTGGTCCGGGGATCAAGTCCTCGAGAATGCAGTGGCCGAAGTTCATCCCTGTCTTTATGGTTGGCCTAGTGCAAGTGTTCTAGATTACGATTATCGGCCGGTTAATCTCTCGGAGAGAGAATTTGCTTTTTTACAAGCTTGTGATGGTCGTTTAACTGTGGCAGCAATCGATGCTCAAGTTGCTTTAGGATTAACTGGTGTGCGTTCTTTACAACAGCGCCAACTACTGATTTTAAGTTAGGGAAAATTTGGGGATGTTAGAGATAGCGTCCCTTAGCAATGGGTAACTTGTCAACTAACTTGGCTAAATCTTGCCAAAACTTCTTTTTTCTTAACAATTATCCCCTTCCCGTCCCCATAGTTTCAGCCCCAGAATTAACCGGGGCTGAATTATAATAGTTAAAAAAGTGGACAAGGCTGCTAATTTTCTGATCAGTTCGATTTTTACCCAGATCGGCAAACGGGAGAGTTTAGTCATTATCCCAAGATTCCGAGGCGATTAAGTCACCAATTTGATCTCTGAGAAGGTAGTCACATCGTTCTAGTTCACATTCAACACAAACCCACTCCCGAGGGGGAATGAACTGACAGAGGGTGTAGATCGGTTGGTGTCTGCTCACTACCCCCTGTTCTACCATCTGACGGACTTCGTCCTTAATCATCCTGATAGAGTAAGCGGTGGGAGCGGTGGAGAAAGTTATGGCACTCATGGGAGATTTCCTGCAAGATCTACAAAAGAAGTCTTATCACTAACTATATTCTAACCTATAGGGGGACAAAAGAGATTTTTTGCTGTATCGACGATTACAATTTTTTATATATAGCGAAACCCTCTCCCCTCACCAGTTTAGGCTTAGGTTAAGAAAAGTTAAATTTATCGGCTAAAAGCTGTCGAGTCCTCTTGTGCCAAATCAGTTATCAGTGATCAGTGATCAGTTATCAGTGATCAGTTAAGCTGTTGAGTATCTAAATTACTGGTTAAGACTGCACTGGAGTGCCATAGTTGGCAGCAGGGAGAGAATGCTAGAGCATTTGTACTGAATTTTCCCCTAAGCGTTTTAAAATCAGTACAGCTGATCAGTGATCAGATTTGAGTTTTCAGTTCACTGTTTACTGTTTACTGTTTACTGATCACTGAAAAAAGCTTCCCGCTTACCCTAATAAATGGGGAATAAAAATAAAAGCCGCTACGAGTAAAGCGGCGATCGAGGCGATTAAAACGGCACCGGCGGCACAATCTTTCGCTATTTTGGCTAAATCATGGTAGGATTGCCCCACCGTCAGATCTACCACTGATTCTAGGGCAGTGTTAATTAATTCTAAGACCATCACCAGAGCGCAGGTAAGGGTGACAATCGCCATTTCCATGGCATTAACCCGCAAAAATAAGCCCCAACTAATCGCTACTAGGGTAATCAGGGTGTGAATGCGAAAATTTCTTTGACTGACAAAAGCATAACGGACTCCTGCCCAAGCGTAGCGAAAACTGACTAACAGATTCGAGGCGACTTGCCAAGCGTATTCTCTTTGACTGGGATTGTTGCCCTCACTAACCTGTCCCGATCGAGGGATAAAATTATTGTTGAGATAGGGATTAGGTATGCTGGCAGATTGGTTGGCTTGATGATAATTTGTCTTCATATTCCTCAATAATGCTTGACAAAAACAACTAACTATGTATCGGCAATTTTGACGGTTGTTAACAAAGTTTCCTGTAAAGATAGCATTTCCAAGAGACTTGTTTCATCGGGATGGTCCCAACCCAAAAGATGTAAACAAGCGTGGGCAGTTAACCAGGCCAATTCTCGTGCCAAAGAATGATTTTGTGTTAAAGCCTGTTGTTGTGCTGTCTCCACAGAGATGATAATATCCCCCAAATATAAAGGTTCAGTCTCTAAAATGCCCTCATCGACTGGGAAATCCACTTCGAGGGCGGCAAAAGCGAGAACATCCGTCGGTTGATCTTTGTGGCGATATTGGGAATTATAGGTCCGAATTTCTCGATCGTCTGTTAAGCGCAAACTTAGTTCATAACCGGCGGCAACGGGGAGATAATCCGATAGATAACTTAACCATGTCTCTAACCAATAGTGCCAAGTTTCCCCATCCACAGGACTATTTCCGGGATCAAAATAATTGTCCTGTAGGCATAAATCCACCACTAGGGGCAAAGTCTCACTCACCAGATTTCACCCTAGGGACGCGTCAGATAGGAAATACCGACAAAAAAGGCGAGTAAGGCTGCCGTAGTCAAAAAAAAGTGTTTTAAAGAGATGCCTTTTTTCTTGACCATATTCCGCATCGCCAGCTTGACGTAACTGGGTTGCGCTTCGGTGGCGGTTTCTACTGCGGGGTCGGTGGCACTAACAGGTTCAGTCATCAGTAATTCCCCAGACAAAGATTGATCGCTATAAGTGTAACAGATTATTACAGAAGCGCAAAAAAAATTCCAGTCAGTGGAAAAATTGTTCCCCTTCCGGGATAGTCAAAGTGGTCACTGCGTGCGCGTTGCGGGGGGTTTTGGGGTGTTAGGGTGTTAGGGTTTTAGTTCAATTTCCCCACTTCCCCACCTCCCCATTTCCCCATTTCCCCATTTCCCCATTTCCTCATTTCCCCATTTCCCCATTTCCCACACCCCACACCCCAGCAGTTAACCCATGTCTTCCCACGATACCGAAAGCATCCAGACTATTTTTCAAAAAATTTGGGGCTATGATAGCTTTCGCTTTCCCCAACAGGAGATTATCGAGACAATTCTAGCGGCAAAAGATGCTCTGATTGTCATGCCCACGGGATTCGGTAAATCTATCTGTTTTCAACTGCCCGCTTTATTAAAAACCGGCTTAACCCTAGTGATTTCTCCCCTGGTTGCCCTGATGGAAAATCAGGTGGAGGAATTATTAGCCAAAAAACTACCCGTCGCCCTGATTCATAACGAAATCCCCCGACAACAGAGAAAGAAAACCTTAGCAGCGATCGCAGATCAAACCCTGCGACTTCTCTATCTTTCCCCAGAAACCCTCTTAAGTCCGCCCCTCTGGTCAAAATTAACCCTTCCCCACGTTAAAATTAACGCTCTCATCCTCGACGAGGCCCATTGTTTAACCCAGTGGGGCGATAATTTTCGTCCTGCTTACCGTCGTCTCGGTGCTGTCCGTCCCGCTCTTCTGCAATCAAAACCGGCCGGCAGCCAAATAGCGATCGCTGCTTTTACCGCCACCGCTAACCCCGCCACCCGTGAGACTCTCACCCGCGTCTTACAACTAGAAAAACCACAACTTTTCTTAATAAATCCCTACCGTCAAAACCTTGACTTAAGCACCAAAATATGTATTAGCCCCGGTTGTCGTCGTCATCAACTATTAAACTTCCTCACCGGTCAACCTCGACAATCCGGCCTGATCTATACTCGTTCCCGTCGCCATAGTGAAAATTTAGCGGCATGGTTGCAATCTCTCCACTATCGCACCAGTGCCTATCATGCCGGTTTATCCCCCTTTCAGCGTCGGCAAATAGAACAAAATTGGCTGCGGGGGGATTTAACTTTTGTTGTCTGTACCTCAGCTTTTGGCATGGGTATCAATAAACCCGATGTGCGTTGGGTTGTCCACTACCAACCCCCAGCTTTACTATCGGAATACCTACAGGAAATCGGCCGCGGTGGTCGCGATGGCGGCAAAATGCAGGCTCTCACCTTAATTAGTGAACCGACGGGATGGTTAGATAATAGCGATAAAAACCAGCAAAAATTCTTTAACTCCCAACAGGAGCGTCAATACCGACAAGCTTGGCAAATTTTAGCCCAAATTCCCCTAGAGGGCAAAGTAGAGGCGATTAGTGCCGAATTTCCCGATGGTGCGCTCATTCTCTCCCTTTTACACAGTCTCGATCGCTTAGAATGGCTCGATCCTTTTCATTATCGGCTTATTTATCGCCATAATTCAGCCAAGATGACTTTTAAACCTAAAAATGAGATGTTTCCCTACCTCTATACCCGTCGCTGTCGTTGGCAATTTCTCTTAAATGCCTTTGGTTTTCAGGAAAATGCCGATAATTTTCGCTGTGGTCATTGTGATAATTGTCGTCGCGGCTGATACCATTTAGTGAACAATCACTTTAACAAATCACCGCACCCGAAATAATAGTGAAATTTTGTGACCAAGTGCAGCCAGATACGAGAATCTTTGCTAGATTTCTAGAAGGCTTCTATGATAAGTCTCCTTAAAGGAGGCTGTTTACAGTGAGCTAATCTGACTAACAAGCTTTTGGGCGTGATATAGGGAAAAGTTCTGGCGATTGCGCCTAAATGAAGTGATATGCCGAAAGTTGACCCATATTGTTACTCTGGAGAGTGTTATACGGAAAATTTCTGTATATCGTTACTCTGGAGAGTGTTATACGGAAAGTTGACCTATAATATGTGGAAAGTTGACCTATAATATGTAGTTAGACGGAATTATATCCAAGGAATTAAGCGTGAAAAATTGTAAGCTGATCCCTTATCTACTCCTTGCAAGCGCAGTTACTACTTTTTCAAACTCTGTCGCATTAGGAACTGACACTTTAGGCAAAAGCAACCAAAGCAACCTAATTGCTCAATCTCGTCGCCAATATGAATGTTCAAGAAATGGAGTCCAGCCTAGCATACCAGGTTCTATATACAGGGATGGATATTGCTTTATCCCTATATCAGCAGGAAAATGTATTGCCTATCGAGATCCTTTTGGTTTTAGTGATCTTACTTCAAGTGGACCTTCAGGCATGACCAAGTGCGATAACCCAGAAATTGTTAATGATGAGGCTACAGGGAAAAAGTATTATCGATTTTTTTCTGGCTCTAAATTTATACTTGGGTAGCCATCTGGCATGATGAATTTGGGAACTTACAATCTGCCTTCCGTGCCAACGAACAACTCTGAAATACAAAACCAAGCAAGAAGCGTCTTGGATACCATTGCGTTTACTCCCTTTGAGCAATGCCAACCCTTGAGCCGGGATTTTAGCGACATTCCTGATCGTCCTGGCATTTACGCGGTCAGGCATAGATATCAGGGATTGCTTTACATTGGTAAAACCAAAAGTTTACGAGGTCGTTTTAAAGGTGGACACAAAGCTTTTTTGTGGGCTTGGCTGGATCAATATAAAAGCGAAGATGTACGCCTAGCGGTGCAGACAATACCTTACTGGAAAAACCCTGCGCTACTATTAGAATTAGAGGCGATCATTTTGAGAGCGACTGAGCCACCCTATAATGTCCAAATTCCCATGGAGTCCTAACTTATGCAAGCGAAACTTTCAGAGCAAATCTCGTCCACTGATGCAGAAATTATTTTAAGACGCTTACCAAATTGGATTCAGGATGCCTTGATTGCTCGTGCTGCTGAAATTGATTATCCCGTTGAAGCAATGATTGAGATGGCGATCGCCAGTTTTCTAGACACAGAGGCATTAAGTTTTGCCGACTGTAAGCCAGGGCGAGGTCAATAAGTCTAACAAAGCACTGCACCCGACCCTATGGGCTACTTGTAATTCTCCAAAGTTACTAGCGGCGGGTGAGTTCAGCCGTTCCCCACACCCTACACCCACGAAAAACTTTTTCCCTATGTGGGGAAAGACTCGCCAAGAGACTGGACAAGAACCTCTAGATGGGCGGGGCTATGGGTGTCCATGGCAGTCAACCGCAGACGACTGGTGGGAACAGTAGGAGGACGAATTGCGGGGGCAAAAATCCCTTTTTCTAGCAGTTTTTGCGATAATTCTAGAGCTTGACCCGGATTGGCTACCGGTAAACATAAAATCGCCGTTTCCGAAGGCAATATATTAAGATTATTTAATTTACTCTTGACAAAATTAATATTTTGGTGTAAGCGTTGGCGACGTTCCGGTTCCAGACGAATAATCTCTAAAGTACGATCGCCGATCTTGTAGGGTGCGTTCCCTAATGTGGCTCCCACTGCTCCACCGATCGATTTTTGGGGAACGCACCATGCACATTGATTGAAGCTGTGATACCAAATCCTGTTATGATAAAACGAGATATAGGGTGCGTCCCACGCAGCCTTGACCTTTTTGAAAACACTTTCAATGATGTAGCTATGGAGTGGGAAACTCGAATTACACTAAATACCGATATTTTGGTGGGAAAACCTATCATTAAAGGAACAAGGATTGCGGTTGAATTGATCATCGATCTTCTCGCCCAAGGTTGGAGTGTTGATGAAATTCTGCGAAACTACCCAGGTATTACAGTAGAAGATATTCAAGCTTGTCTTAGCTATGCTAGTGTAATGCTCAAGTCTGAGAAAGTCTATGCTATTCCTGCTTAACTGATGCGTTTTCTAGCGAACGAAAATTTCCCCCTTGATGCGGTTGAAGCCCTACGACAAAATGGCCATGATGTCCTGTGGATTAGGGTGGAATCCCCCGGAATCTCGGACCGGGAAGTTTTAAGTCGCGCCCAAGCGGAAAATCGTATTCTCTTGACATTTGATAAAGATTTTGGAGAACTCGCCTTTCGTTCAAGGTTGCCGGCCAGTGTTGGTATTATTTTGTTTAGAATAAGAGTACCTTCTGGCTCTGTAGTCGCTGAGAAAGTTGCCAAGGTTATCTCATTGCGGGATGACTGGTATGGACACTTTACAGTTATTGAAGAAGACAAAATTAGAATGAGAGACTTAACGGTGCAATCACCGTAGGGTGCGTTCCCTAATGTGGCTCCTACTGGTCCAGCGATCGATTTTTGGGGAACGCACCATGCACATTGATTGAAGCGCCGATTCAAATTTGAAGTGCACCACTGGCGAGCTTCCGATGAGGCGGCTCATCATTAGTCAGCAATTCTCATTTTGAAATAAATAGAGCATTAACCCCGATTTTGACATCGAAAATATAGTACAAAGTAACTATTTGCTCGGCAGAGGCGATCGCTAAAAAAACAATTGGTTGG
>SFBL01000045.1 GCA_007095785.1 Microcystis aeruginosa Ma_SC_T_19800800_S464 | reverse complement strand
TTTGGTGCTTTACTGTTTCTCAAATGCCTTTTTTCGCTCCTTATGTTTATTTTTATGCTCACTTTGATTTTTTCTCTCCGTAATTTCTCTCTGTGACAGCTTAGGGTGCGGAATGTGGGATACAAGGTTGGGTTGAGCGAAACAATACTGGGTCGAAAATAGCTCAATTCGCTTTTTCCCTATTCCACGCGCACGATCTCTCCACCTCTGGCTAGAGATAATTCTACTGCCTGGAGGATTTTGACTAATTCCGTTGCTACCATACCCGAAGATACAGGAGAATCGACACCCGTAGCCACCGACTCTAAAAAATGTTCGCACAATGCTTTTAGGGGTTCACCATCGGCAATAGGGATAGATTCCGTCTCCTGTCCCCGGGGAATAAAATAGGCTTCCTGACGTTCAAAATAGCCCTTTTGTCGGGTTAAAGGCGATCGAGAGTCTAATTCATTAAAAATTAAAGTCCCTTCGCTGCCAACTATCCCTAAGCGTCGCTGTTTATCGGGATTCAACCAACAAAGGTGAATAGTCGCTTGAAAACCATCGCCATAGATCAGGGTTAACCAGACTAAATCGGCTAGATTAGGTTGTAGCCAAACCGTTCCTCGCGCCTGCACAGATACAGGCGTACTATTTAACCAATGATTAAAAATCGAGATATCGTGAATAGCTAGATCCCACAAAGCGGACACATCCTGACGAACCGGCCCCAGGTGGGTGCGAGTGGCATAACCATAAAGAGGTTTACCGATACCCCCAGATTGCAGGACTTTTTGTCCAGTGATGACGGCGGGATGAAAAAGATAGGTATGATCAACTAATAAAATACGCTGTTTTTGCGCCGCTAATGTCGTTAATTCGGCACATTCTTGGGGATTGAGGGTTAAGGGTTTTTCGGCGAGGACGTGATAACCTAAATTAAGAGCATCTTTAATCAGGGGATAATGGCTGATGGCAGGAGTAACGACGACTACGGCCGAGATTTCGGGGTGATTGCGAATAGATTCCCAGTCATTGGCTAAAATAACCTTATTAGTATCGAGATTAAATTGATCGCGACAGAGACGGAGTTTTTCAGGGGAGGGATCAACGATCGCCACTACTTGTGCTGAGGGATGTTGAGAAAAATGACGGACGTAATGCACTCCCCAACGTCCTACCCCTAAGATAGCGATTCCTGTGGACATTTTGCTTACTCGGATAGATCAATCTAGTTTATTTTAAAAGGATTAGGCACAATTGTTAATTGATTCTGAGAACTGGAAGGGATTATGTTAAAATTTTTTATCGATCGAGGGGGAACTTTTACCGATATCGTGGCGATAATCGATCGACCAGAAATTATGGAACGACTAGCTAGAGATGCCGCTAGATTTCTGATTGTTCCCCTTGCCGATCAGCAGTGGATTGTTCTTTATAAACTGCTCTCGGAAAATCCCGAAAAATACCCAGATGCAGTTATACAAGGGATTAAAGATATTAGCGGTTCCCTAGATAACATCGAAGTGATTAAAATGGGAACAACGGTAGCCACCAATGCGCTGTTAGAAAGAAAAGGAGAGCGCACGGTTTTGTTAATCACCAAAGGTTTTAAAGATGCCTTGAGAATTGGCTATCAAAATCGCCCCGATATTTTTGCCCGTCAAATTATTCTGCCTTCTTTATTATACGAACAAGTTATCGAAGTGGCCGAACGCTACGATAGTCAAGGACAAGAATTAATCGCCGTTAATCCCGCCCAAGTTAAAGCCGATTTAATACCAGTTTATCAAGCGGGTATCCGAAGTTGTGCGATTGTTTTTATGCACGGTTATCGTTATCCTGACCACGAAAAACAAGTGGCAGCCATTGCCGAAGAAATCGGCTTTACTCATCTAGCCATTTCCCACCAAGTCAGTCCCTTAATGAAACTGGTATCCCGGGGAGATACTACGGTGGTTTCTGCCTATCTATCGCCAATTTTACGCCGCTATGTTGATAGTATTAGCCAGCAATTACCGAAGACTAGCTTACTATTTATGAAATCCGATGGCGGTTTAGTCACTGCCGATAAATTTCAGGGTAAAGATAGCATTTTATCCGGTCCTGCGGGGGGAATAGTTGGGGCAGTAAAAACCAGTTTAAGGGCGGGATTTAGCAAAATTATCAGTTTTGATATGGGAGGAACTAGCACCGATGTTTCTCATTTTCAAGGGGAATACGAGCGCCAAACAGATAACGAAATTGCCGGCGTAAGAATGCGAGCGCCGATGTTAAGTATTCACACCGTGGCTGCTGGTGGGGGTTCGATTTTAGTCTATGATGGTTATCGTTTTCGAGTCGGACCAGAAAGTGCCGGAGCCAATCCAGGACCTGCCTGTTATCGACGAGGTGGACCATTAACAATTACCGATGCTAATGTTTTGTTAGGAAAAATTCAAGCCGCCTATTTTCCCGCTATTTTTGGACAAGAGGGAAATTTACCCCTAGATAGAGAGATTGTGCTGACAAAGTTTCACGAATTAGCGGCAGCAATGGGGGGTAATAATAGTCCTGAAATGTTGGCTGCCGGGTTTATTCAAATTGCCGTGGAAAATATGGCTAATGCGATAAAAAAAATCTCTCTGCAAAAGGGTTATGATCTCAGTGATTATACTCTTTGTACCTTTGGCGGTGCCGGGGGTCAAGTGGCCTGTTTAATTGCCGATACTCTGGGAATGAAAAGCATTTTTCTCCATCCCTACGCCGGGGTTTTAAGCGCCTACGGCATGGGTTTGGCCGATTTGAGGATAATTAAAGAAAAAGCGATCGAACAGCCGTTAAATGCCGATTTAATCGGGCAGTTACTCACGGAGATGAACGAATTAGAAGTTTTAGCGGGTCGGGAATTAGAGGGTTATAATCAGGTGCGGCAGCAAGTCAGTTTAAAATATCAAGGCAGTGATGCCACTTTAGTGGTTAATTTTAGCGATCAAATGCGTCAGGATTTTGAACGGGAACATCAAAGACGTTATGGGTTTAAACAAGAACAAAAAGCTTTAATTGCTGAGTCGATTGCCGTGGAATTGATCCAGACTATGGACAGTCCACAAGAAGCAATTTTAACTCGCACTCGTCCCATGGGAGAATTACCTCCTATCCTCGATCGAGTAGCGGTTTTTATGGCTAATCAATGGGGGGAAACGCCAATTTATCAGCGTTCAGATCTGCAACCTTTTGATTGTCTGCCAGGACCTGCAATTATTATCGAAAAAATTAGCACGATTGTGATTGAACCGGGTTGGATGGCCAAAGTAACGGAGAAAAATCATTTAATTCTCTCCAAAGCTTAACTAATTGAACCACAGAGAAATATCTACAGCAGTTATCCTAATTGATCAATTCTCATTTCGCCGAGGTATTTACGGAGATAGGGAGAAAAAACCTCGTAAATCAGGGTAAGGGGTTGGCGAGCGTGCCAAAATAGATAATGACGACCCCAAAATGCTCCTTTTTCCCCAAAAGCTATTTCTAATTCCGGGGAATGACCGTAATAAAGTCCCTGCACATCGCGATACAATTCTGTGTGCAGCCGCGAGAGACTTTCCCAAATCGGTAGGGAACGATTTTCCAGATATTCGTCCACTTGATTGGCAGACCACCAAGAAGCGGCATAGGCTAACCTTTGACCACTCGCTGTGCGTAACCAGACTTGACGACGCAATCTCGGCCCCGGAATCAGGCTAATTTTCATCGGTGCGCCATCCTCATCATCGCCGATGGGGGACATATCGATCACATCCACTTCCGTTTTTTCACCGGTTAAAAGTTGTAAATGACGGGTGGGAGAACCATCGCCGAGAATTAGAATCTGCCACGGGGGTGCGAGTTGGCTATGGGGTAAACCTTGTTTAACATCGGTTTCGTCTCCTTGCCAGAGAGGGGACAGGGAGTACCAAGGACGATTAAGCAGGGGTTTTTCTTGGGGGCGGAGGATAGCAGTCAAGGTTTGTTACAAAACTTTATGATTTTTTGATTAATCATAACACAGGATTTTTGTCTGCTGGCGATAAAAGCGATCGCCCTACGCCAATCCTCTCTAACTTTTTGGTTAGCATAGGCACTCTTGCCAAAGGAGATCGGCTATTTTGATCTTAACGATAGAAAGGTATCAATATCTGGAGGAGTTTTTGTAATCTTCTCAGAGCAATTAATTGTCGAATCTTGGGATTAATTTGGGGGGGATAAATGCTGGTGGCTAATTGTTCTTCTAGTAAAGCATATTCTGCCGCAGTTAGGGGTTGATTATCAAGGGGCGATCGAGCCGAAGTGATAATTTCTGCTCGTAAAACTTCTTCGGGAATATCTTCAGGAGCGGGCAAAGCAAGGGCTTTTAGGGGCGATAAGCAACCCATCGAGATGAGGATGATAATTTTGGTCGTTCGCTGCATTTAATTTAAACCGGGGGGCAATTTTTCTCGACACTGTTGATGAATTTCCCCGATTCTAGCAAACAACCAGGGATATTTTTGACGATAACTGGGAATTAGAGCCAGAGGACTGAGTAGGGCAGTGGCGGCAATATCGGCTACACTTAATTTATCTCCCACCAAATAGGCCTGATTTTGCCAATATTCTAGAATATTGAGGGCATTTTCTAGGCGCTCCTCCGCTAATTTTACCCTGGCTGGGGTGATTTTATATTGTTGTCGCACGATCTTAATAATTATTTGACTACTCAGGGAAGAATCGATCGCTTTTCCCTCTCCGGCGCGATAATCATAATAGACAAATCTAGTGGCTACTCCAATACTTTCATCTAACCAATCCTCTAGTAACCAAGCTTGATTTTTCTCCTTTTCCCCAGCGGGAATAAAAGAGGGGAAAGGAACTACTTTTTCTAAATATCTGAAAATGGCAGTAGAATCGGCAATAATCTCATCTGCTGTCATTAAAACGGGGACAGTGGTTAACCCTTTAGTTAGGGGCCTGAGTTTGAGAATATGTAGTCCAGGGGTGAGATTTTCTACTTGGTAATCAATCCCCTTATAACCTAGCGCTAAACGAGCTTTGCGACAGTAATGAGAGGTGCTAAATTGAAGTAAAAGCATTAAGTGTTGTCGGTTGCTATAGTAGTGATCAGGTTTCAGTTACCAGTTATCAGTTATCAGATTTGAGTTTTAAGTTCACTGTTCACTGTTCACTGGGCTCTTCTCGTTTCTGTGTGGGAGTAAGAAGAATAGGGATAATTTTCCAGACATATAGTCTTCAAAGCCTTGCCTAGCAAGACTCCTACGAATGATAAGCACTGATTATCACACAAAGTCGAGAAGAGCCTTCACTGTTGACTGATCACTGATTACTGTTCACTGTTTACTGTTTTCAGTTAACTGTTTACTGTTTACTGTTTACTGAGCACTGTTTACTGAATTGGCAATAGGTCTATACTATGAGCAAACTCTCCCTTTTTTCGGCTGTTTCTCGTCCTTATGCGACTAATTCACCAGCAAAAGATCCCTGGTTAGCTGTCAATCTCTCGATGTTCTTCCCCGGTTTGGGACAATGGTATGCTAACAAAAACCAGAAAGCAACCATTTGGGCGATCACTCAAATAATATTAATAATTGTGACAATTTCGTCAATTTTTAGCCACAATGGCCATGTCAGATTGGGATTAGGGGGAATAGTTGCTCTGGTTATCGTTTACATTAGCAATATTTTTGACGCTCACTGGACTGTTTATTATTCCAGACAGAATAACAGCTTAGAGAAAATTCCCCGTCAACAGAAAAACCCATGGTTTGCCGTCTTCGCTAACCGGATTATACCGGGACTAGGGCAATTGTACGCCGATAAGGTGAGCTTAGGGATAATTTTTCTGACTATATCCCTGATTACCCTGAGAATGGATGATTTTTTTGCCAATATCCTCTTTCTTGCCCCTATAATCACAGCGATCGCTATTTATCATGTTTATCACACTTTCCCCCATCAATTCCACCCCCATCGTCACACCTATCGTTCCATTTTGGCACTGATGGTGGGAGTGATTTTTACTTGGGGAATTATCTGTAATTATTTTCCCGATTGGTTACATCAAAGAATAGAATTTTTCGAGATTCCTAGCGAATCCATGCTGCCTACCCTCGCAGTCGGTGATCGCATTTTCGTCAGTCAATCCAGTAATTATCAAGCGAAAAGAGGCGATATAATTGTTTTTAGAACTCCCGAAAAAATTAAGCAACTAGAGCCTAATTCTGGAGATTTTTTTATCAAACGAGTCATCGCTATTGCTGGGGATACCATTGAAATCCGCAGGGGTAAAGTTTATCTCAACCGGCAAGTTATCGAGGAACCCTACAACGCCGAGTTGGCCAATTATGAAATAGAATTGGTGACTGTACCCCCAAAAACCCTGTTTGTTTTGGGAGATAATCGTAACCATAGTTTTGATTCCCATGCTTGGGGTTTTTTGCCGGAAAGTTATATCGTTGGTCAAGCCTATAAAGTTTACTGGCCTCTTGATCGCGTCCAGTCTTTGCTATGATGGGGATGACTGGGGTAACTTTGAGCCTAGTTCCTACAGTTAGATGAATTTGGGGATTGTTAGATTTATAATATTCACAATCCCTTGAGTTGTTCCTGAAAAATTCCCACTGGTGCTAGATAATTAACTTCAACTTTTTCTTGATTAATATGCTCTTAAAATTACCTCAAAAGCTAACAATTCAGCGACTAATCTTATTAATATTCTGGCTAGGAATAGGGATATTTTTCTGGTGGTTATCCTGGCAATCTACTGGGATGAGTCAAATTCAACGACCCGAAACAGTTGCTCAACAAATTTATCAAGCAATGCCAGATTTACCGAAAGAAAACAACTATATCCGTCGAGAGACAGGAGCGATCGATCCGAATAATACTTTAATAAGTCGCTTTCTTCGTTATCATCAAGATACAAAAAAAAGGTTTACTCTCATCCGTTTTGATTGGCAATTAACCCTAGGGGATTATCTAGGAGTGAACGAGAAAATCAACGAAGAAAACTATCCCGGACAAGCAACCCTTACCGTTAATCCCATGGCTGCCGATATCAAAGCGATGAACAGTCTTAATCGTCGTCAACGGCAGCAGTTAGTCACCCTTCTAGTCGAAATTTATAACCCCGCCATTCTCCCCCAAGAAACCCCCACTCCTACCCCTTCTCCTAGTCCTTCTCCCCGTAGTCCATCTTTATCAAAACCGGGAGATGCCGACCTATTAAAATTCTAGAAAATTATGGAAAAAATTCTCAAATATGGTTCGGGGTGGCGCCTCGGTTGGAATCCTAAGGCAGCCGTTTATAAAGGATTAATTGGTGGCGATGATTGGGCGATCGAATTAACCGAGGCAGAGTGGCAAGATTTGCGTCGGTTACTATCACAATTGACCGCAACTATGGCGGCCATGGCCACAGAATTAATGGATGAAGAAAGAATTACTTGTGAAGCGGAAAGCGAGCTTTTATGGTTAGAAGCGGCAGGATTTCCCGATCATTATTCCCTGCGATTGATTCTCTATCAAGGTCGCGGTTGTGAGGGCAATTGGTCAGCCACTGCCCTGCCAGAGTTGCTCGCCGCTTGGGACAATTTGCTTTACAATTTTTAAGAAAGCGGTGGGCATAAGTTAATTTTTGTCTCCCCCTCTTGACTTTTTGATTCCCCTGTGCTGCCATGATTGCCCATCCGAAGACGAAGACCGATAATCGCACCTACACTCCGCCCCCATTGCTGAAAAACGGTTTTGCCATGACTCTTTATGTGGCCCTGAAAGCGCGAGAAACCTGGCAAAATACGATCGCTATTCCCGAACCAGTCTATCAAGAAACCATTTTCACCGGGGCCGATGCCGTCCCCATCTACGGTATTGTTTCCATTCCCCCGCAAGCAAAAGGAACAATTATCGGCACCTACGGCATCACGGGAGACTTAGATAATCAATGGTTTTTAAGAATTTTAGGCAGAAAAGCCGTAGCGAGAAACTACGCGGTCGTCCTCTTCGATTGGCGGGCCCACGGTAAGACAGCCGAATTATCCCCGACTCTCACCTCCGATGGCATCTATGAAGGGCTAGATTTCCTTCATATTGCCGCCCAAGCTCAAAAAATGGGCTGTCCTGCCCCTTTTTGGTTCACGGGTTACTCTCTGGGGGGACAATTGGCCCTCTGGGGAATTAAATCGGCAGAGAATCAGGAAGATATAGGCATCGATCCTGCCCATATCGGC
This sequence comes from Microcystis aeruginosa Ma_SC_T_19800800_S464, assembly GCA_007095785.1. Taxonomy (GTDB): domain Bacteria; phylum Cyanobacteriota; class Cyanobacteriia; order Cyanobacteriales; family Microcystaceae; genus Microcystis; species Microcystis aeruginosa_E. The sequence continues at coordinate 41,283 of SFBL01000045.1, read as the reverse complement.
GGTGGTGCGGTAATTTGTCCTAATTTAGACTCTAATCGTTCTTTATCCTATCTCGTCCGGGATACTTGGGGGAAACATTTGGAAAAAGCGATCGCCAGGGAATTACGCAAGTTAGCCAAACGCATCCATCAAGCTCATCCCGATCATATCGATCCCGAAGCAATTACTCGCGCCACCACGATTGCGGGATTTGATCGAGAATTAGTGATTAAAAAGCTAGGATTTGAGACAGTTTTTGACTATTATGCCGCTAGTAGTCCCTTGCCCTTTCAACCCTATTTAACTAAACCCACTTTTATCCTCTACGCAGCCGATGATCCCCTCTTTTCCCCCGCAGTTATTCCCGATCTGCAAGCAGCGATCGCTGATAATCCCCACGTGGATCTACTCTTAACCAACCATGGTGGTCATGTGGGTTATATCAGCAGTTTATCCTGTCAGCGTCAGTGGGGCGATAGCGATCGCTGGTGGGCATGGAATCGGGTTTTAGACTGGTTTGACCAAAAAACTGGCAAATAATACTAAATCCGTTTTTAATCCTGTGATCAACTGCCGATCTAACTTTAAAAACCCAGTTATGGATTGTTTCCCCCCCATCCCCCATCCCCCATCCCCCATCCCCTATCCCCTATCCCTTCTCTCCTATACTTTTTAAACAGGATTTAGTATCAAAGGCCGCTAGAAACTCCTCCACCTGTTCCCGAGTCGGTTGGGATGCGATCGCGCCTGCTCTTCTTGTCACCATTGCCCCCACCGCACAGGCATAAATCACCGCCTTACGCGCTAAATCGGCGTTTTTACCGATTTGATCGCCCCCAAGAGCGGCACGAGCCAAAAAACCCGCCACAAAGCCATCCCCCGCCCCAGTGGTATCCACTACCTCCCCAGAAAAAGCCTCGACATTGCCGCTATTTTCGCCTAAATGATATTTACAACCTTTTGCGCCGCCAGTAACCAGAATTGCCCCTAAATTGGGGTATTGTGATGATATTTCTCCCGGGTTATCAGTGCCAAATAACCATGCTGCTTCTTCCTCGCTACATTTGAGCAAATCGGCCTGGACGATAAAATCTCGAATGATATCAGGGGCAGCCTCAAGATTAGGCCAAAAAACCGGTCGCCAGTTGATATCGATCAATACTTTCACAGCGTAAATTTTAGCTAATTCGAGGGCGCGCATCATCGCCGCTCTCGCCGGGGGATAGGCTAACCCTAGGGTTCCCATCACTAGATAATCGGCATTTTTAAACATATTTTCGGGCAATAGGTCAGCATTAAGGGCAGTATCGGCAAAATCCGTCGTTTTTCTGCCGCCAAAACCCGCAAAATGTCTGTCTCCCCCAGCATCGCGGGTGACATAAACTTGTCGGGTGGGTAGGGTGGGGTGATACTGTACACCAGTGGTATCGACTCCGAGCGCGTCTAGCAAGGCGATTAACTGTTCTCCCGCTTGATCTTTGCCCACACAACCGATAAAAGCCGAATTTATGCCCAATTTTCGCAATCCACAGGCCACGTTTGCCGGCGCACCCCCGGCGTAGGTTGTCCAAGAAGTTACTTGCTCTACAGAGCGATCACTTTGATCGGCAATTAGATCATAGAGGATTTCCCCTAAACAAATTACAGACACCGGTGAAGATCTTTGATTGTTAAGCATTGGTGTGGGGTGTGGGGAGCTTTTTTCAGTGAGCAGTAGAACTCTTGCAAATTAATTATATGTTATAATGATTGGTCAACTAATTTTACCCCAAAAATCAGTTAATTGGTATATTTGTTCTGAATAAAAACTTGAAGTTTTACTTTTAACTCAAAACTCTTTAGATATGCTTTAATTTAGTTATGAAAACCTCTTTATTTAAGCGGCACAAACTATCTCAATTTTTATAATTGAGAATAAATTATCCTTGACTTGATTAATGTTTGGCAACTTTTAAGAAGTTGCTATACCTATCCCTAACTCACAGTTATAAATAGCCGCCAACAAGTTAACTCTTAAACTATATCTTCGACGAAGATTCCGATATTTACAGGATAATATTTTCAACATTTTGAGTTTCCTATTTATATGTTCAATGATAATCTTTTCTTTAGCTAAAGCCTTGTTATACTCCTTTTATAAGTCTGTTAATTTTCTATTTTTAGTTTTCTTTTTTGGTGTATAACTATTACTATGGTATTGAGATATTCCCTGATAACCACTGTCTTCTATGCCGGTAGTTAAAGGATGAAAACGAACTCGACTTTTTTTATAGCGTTTTTCAGTCTGCTATAGATTTAATATTTATGAGCAAATCCACAAAAGTCGTCATTAAAACCAAAGTTACACCAGCATTACTGGCGCAAATTGATGGGTTAGCGCGGGCGCAAAATCAGTCAATTTCTCAATTGATGCTGGCGGCTTTAAATCAATATCTTGATCTGGCAGATAATGCGCCTACTCCCACTGATTTATTGCCAATTCTTCAAGATGAATTGAAGTTATGGCAGGCTAAAACTAACAAGATTGATGAATTCAAACAAGAGGTTGATTCTCTATCATTTCGCTTAAAAAATCTCGAACAACTCCTGGCGCAACTGCAATCTCAGCAGTCTTTGACATTAGCTGCTGCTAATTTTTCTGCTGCTGTCGATTTTATTGATGAATTAGATGAGGATGACATGGACGATGAACCAGATGAGATTCTAACCGATTTTATTACATGAATTGTCATTGCGGTTTTCCCTTGTTAACTTACTTGTCAGTAGCCGGCATTCGGATTCGGAAAAACAGGGAAGGTTCCAGGAGAAGATAAGGTAACCAAGCTTGATCGACAAACTCCCAGTCCCCACCCAGACAACGAATCTCAGCGGTGGGAAAAATTTTTACCATCTCTTCGAGGAAGCGCATACGCTCATCACGGTTAGGGGGTTGAAGGGCTTGCTTTAGATGCTATACTGGTTCATAGGGTTGTGGAGATTGGTTCTATGTTTCATCAAACCCTACTCCCGCCTACTTTTCAAGCCTTTTGTCTTGTCCTCAGAAATTGATCATGAATAAGAACTTAATCATAGATGTTGGTGTTCATCAGGGCGAAGATACTGAATACTATTTAAAAAAAGGTTTTTGCGTAGTGGGTATAGAAGCTGATCCTCAGCTTTATGAAACCACAAAAAATAGACTACAATCCTATATAAATGATGGTCAACTACAACTTCTGAATCTGGCTATAGCCCCACAAGAAGGTGAGATTATTTTCTATACTAACCTAAATCATAGTGTTTGGGGGACAATTTCTCCAGATTGGGTGAAAAGAAACGAGAGCTATGGGACAAAATCCCGGAAAATCACGGTAAAAAGTGCTAAATTTGAAAACATTTTACAAGAATTTGGGATTCCCTATTATCTAAAAGTTGATATTGAAGGGGCAGACTTGTTATGTGTTAAAGCCTTACGGCAATTCGACAGTAAACCAAAATTTATATCCATAGAATCAGATAAAACGTCTTGGAATAATTTGCTAAAAGAGTTTAAAATATTTAAAGAACTTGGGTATCAAAAATTTAAAGTTATTAACCAACGGAAAATATCCCAACAAGTGTGTCCTTTCCCGGAAAAAGAAGGTAAATACTTTGAACATCAATTTGAATTTGGTTCCAGCGGACTTTTTGGAGAAGAAACACCAGGAAAATGGCTTTCAGAAACTCAAGCTATCAATCTCTACAAACGCATTTTTTTGTCCTATCAAATATTTAGAATGAATGGGTTTATTTATAAGGTCAATCTCGGCAAAAAGCTGTTAGAAAAATTTCAAGTTATCGAACCTTGGTATGATACCCATGCTAGTTTATAAGATAGTGTAGCGAAAAAATAGTTTTTAATAATTAAACAAATGAAAAAATCATGACACATTTTGGCTCTATCTGTCCAGCCGCTACTGGACATTTAAACACAATGAATACTTTGGGACGCGAACTCCAAAGACGAGGACATCGTGTGACAGTATTAGGTATGCCTGATGCAGAAGCAAATGCCAAAGTTGCTGGTTTAGAATTTCGCGCTATTTCACCAGTTGATTTTCCCGTAGGGACAACGGCAAAATTTTATGAAGATCTAGGAAAACTCACTGGGTTAGCGGCATTGCGTTACACAATTTGTTTATCTGAAAAAACAACAGCTTCATTTTTACTTAATGCTCCACAAGTGATTAAAGATGCGGGAATAGAAGCACTGATAATTGATGAATGTATATACGGTGGTAGCACTGTTGCTGATTTCCTTAAAATTCCCTTTGTGACAGCTTCTTCGGCGCTAGTCAATGGTTTTGATAATACTATTCCCCCAGCTTTTACAACCTGGAAATATAACCCTGCTTGGTGGGCAAGATTGCGTAATCGTTTGGGATATGGAGTAATTTCTCGTTTTTCCCAACCTATTTACAAAGTGATTTCGGCATATCGCCAAAAGTATGGTATGCCTGCTTGCAGAAATATTAATGATTACTATTCTGTTTCTAAGTTAGCAATTATTAGTCAACAACCAGCAGAGTTTGAATACCCCAGACATGATTTAAACGGAATTCTCCATTTTACCGGACCTCACTTTGATTCTACAGGGAGAAAAACAATTGATTTCCCCTATGAAAAATTGAATGATAAACCATTAATTTATACTTCAATGGGTACATTGCAAAATCGCCTCACTCATATTTTTTATAAAATTGCTGAAGCTTGTGTAGGTTTAGATGCACAATTAGTAATTGCCCTGGGAGGTGGATTAGAAACTCAAGCATTACCTAATTTACCAGGAAATCCCATCGTCGTTAAATATGCACCACAATTAGAATTATTACAAAAAGCCAGTTTGACTATTTGCCATTCTGGAACAAATACGGTACTAGAATCTCTGTTTTATGGTGTACCTATAGTAGCTATTCCTATCGCTAATGATCAAGCAGGAGTGGCTACCCGTATTGCTTGGAGTGGTGTCGGGAAATTTATTACTCCTTCAAGTTTGACAACTGATAGATTACGCCGAGCTATTCAAGAAGTGCTAACGCAACCATCTTATCAAGAAAATGCACTTAGATTAAAAACTGCTATCCAAAAAGCGGGAGGGGTTCCTCGTGCTGTGGATATTATTGAGGAGGTAATCTCAAATAGGTTAAAATAAAGCAAAAAATTGACAAGTCGTCAAAATCAATCTTTACTGAAACAAACAAAATGACTAGAAAATATATACCCAACGCCTTCTTAAAAATTGAAACCTCCCAAGTAACCGCTATCTTTGCTTGGAGTCAACGCTCACCAGAAATTATTCCTTACCAATCTTGGTTAACTATTTTAGAAATATTTGTACATGAACATGATCTTGAATCAGCGTATCAAATATTTCAACAAGTCAAATCAGCACCAATTAACGTGCAAGTTACTACAGAAATAGAAAAATATCAACATTTAACCAACAACGCTATCATCTTTTTGTCAGATAAAAGCCTCACGCTTTTTGGCAAAGGTCTTCGCAGCTTTATTGAAAAAGACGAAGAATATAAGCTTACACCATTAAGCCACAATACTTACCAAGTATTAACCCAGTTTTTTGCAAAAACTAACCTGATCAGTGATTTAGAACAAATCAATAGTATTGATAGTTTTTGCCAATTAGTGATCTATCTAGAAAAAATAGGTTTATTATCAGTTGCTACCCATTCCCTGAACTGGGGAGATTTGAAAAAAAGTGTTCCCATCTGTCAGGTATTTGGTTTAACTAGGGGAAAACCCGTTGATCGGTATTATTTAAACAAATTTATCCAAGAAATCAAACCACAAATAGTTGGAAAAATCCTAGAAATTGGTGGTACATCAAAAGATAAAGACTTCTATGGAATTAACCTAGGTTCATCATATCAAATTATGAATATAGAACCAGGTTTAGGAATAGATATAGTCGGTGATGCTCACGATGGCTCTATCATCAAACCAGAGTCATTTGATTCTATTATTACTTTTAATGTCTTGGAACATTGTTATGCACCTTGGCAAGTTGTAGAAAATATTTACACTTGGTTAAAACCAGGGGGGAAATGTTTTGTCATGGTTCCTAGTGCACAGAGACTCCATGCTACACCGATGGACTATTGGCGGCCTTTACCAGATGCTTTTGCTTGGATGTTTAGAAAATTCTCCCAGCAAAAATTATATGTTTATGGCAATCCTATTAGTGTGATAGCTAGTTATCATGGCATAGCTACCGAAGAATTAACTACTGAAGAATTAGATGCTTTTCATCCTGATTTTCCAGTAGCTACCTGTATTGTCGCTCAAAAATAACAACTGACAAAACTTACAATTGGGAGTGTCTTATGAGTCCGATCAATTTTGATATTAATCCTGAAATTAGCATTATTGTCTGTACCTATAACCGCGCTCATTACTTGAATAAAGCTATTGATAGTGTCCTCAATCAAACTTTTACCAATTGGGAACTTGTAATAGTGGATGATGGTAGCAGTGATCAAACTTTTGCAGTTGTTAATCCCTATCTTGAGAAATACAATAACATTCGTTATTTAAAGCATAAAAATAAAAAACAATGTTATGCCAAAAATGCAGGAATACAGGCATCGTTTGGTAAGTATTTGACATTTCTCGATAGTGACGATGCTTATAAGCCTAATCATTTAGAGTCACGATTACAATATATGAAAGCTCATCCAGAAATTGACTTGATTGAAGGAGGGTTTTTCAGCGAAGATAATATTTTAGTTGCAGATTATTATCAATCAGACAAATTAATTAACTTAAAAGAATGTGTTTTAGGACCGACATTTTTGGGCAAAAGAAAGGTATTTTTTGAATTGCAAGGATTTAAACACATGATCTATGGAGAAGATACAGATTTATGGGCAAGAGCAGAAAAAATATTTAAGACCGAAAAATTAAAAGAACCTGAAACCTATATTTATACGCGAGCAGAAACTAGCGTCAGTAAAAATTTTACTAATGATTCTACTCAAAACTTATCATCATCTATGTAAATATTCTATGAATATCATTGCTGAATCTATTGCTAAACTGCGACAACTTAATCAAGTTAAAGTGCAAGAAAACTGGCGCTATAATTAGGGTTTGCGGCAAAAAGTTTGTTGGTGGGGTTAGGAGTCTGGGGAGTCAGGAGTCTGGGGAGTCGGTCGGGGAGGTCCCAATAACAGAATGACCTCGCGCACTGGGAAGCAGAACCCTTTGCAATCGCCTCCGGAAAGTGCCAGGGTTTTGAGTCTCTCGGATCGATTTCTCAACGTTTGTTTCCTGCACTTTTTTAGCTAAAAAAGTCCTAAAACCGTTTTCTAGTAAGGCTTCCAGTAATTTTCAGCCAGCCCTAATTAGAACTCTTGCAAATTAATTAGGTTCTTCGTTACTTGGTATGGTTCGATCAGGTGGCCTAAATCGACTAAATCCTTATTTGACAAGAGACTTAATTGATTAGTTCGTTCTAGAGCGAAATTGACAAAAATCGCAGAATGCCTTTCTCTGTAAGGATTTCATCCCTTAGAACTCCGTCCATTGCATCACACAAACCGAAGAACCATCAGGTGAACTGAAAACTCTCATCTGATCACTGATAACTGATCACTGATCACTGATTAATAACTTGTCAAGAAATCACGATAAATCAACTAGAGATTATCTGAGGCATTGAGTATAATTAGACACATAGATTAGGGGAAATTGCTCATAAATCAGTCCGATCGAGCGTGAATCCTCTTTCTCGGAAAAATATCTTCTCCTATTTTTTAGTCTTAGACTAAGGAAATATCAATGATTGATTGTAGTCAGATTCAGTTTGACGAGGATAAAAGCAAGATAGATCTATTGCAACTACGAGAATTATTTAATTTAACCGCATTTTGGGCAATCGATCGCCGTTTAGAAGATTTAGAAACCGCAATTGACTATAGTGATCCGGTGGTGACGGTGTGGAATGAGCGGCAATTAATTGGTTTTGCTCGCGCCATTTCTGACGGCATTTATCGGGCAACTATTTGGGATGTGATTGTTCATCCCGATTATCAGGGAGCCGGGTTAGGACGTAAATTAGTAGAAACAGTTTTGGCCCATCCCCGAATAAATCGGGTGGAAAGAGTCTATTTGATGACTACTAACCAAGAAAAATTTTACCAGCGCATTGGTTTCCAAAGCAACGCCACGACGACAATGGTATTATTTAATCGTTATCCCGAGGAGTTTTCCTGTCCGGCGATCGAGGTAAAGAAAAAACGATCCCTGTGAGCTTGTCCTGACTATTGTTATCGATTTGATCTAAGCTCATTTCCCCCCCCGATACTTCGATAATGCCTTTCGCTAACTGGAATTTAAGACCGGGAGAAAGACCGAGAGCTTGAGTAAATTGTTTTACTTCTTCTAGCTTTGATTCTAAACTCAAAGGGGAAATTTCTGGCATTTGCCAGAGAGGTATTTCCCCCGGAAATTCTAGGACAATAGTGACTTTTTTCTCGCAAAGAGTGCTTACCGATATACAAATAGAGCCACTCCCTAGGTTGGCGATCGCTGCATCGACGAGAAGGACAAGAGCGGAGGATAAACGCTGATAATCAGCAATAATAGCAATATCATCGGTTAAAGGGCTAAATTTAAGCTTAATATTGCGATTAGCTGCCTGTAAATAGGTTAAACTTGCCCAATCTTCCCAAAGTTTAGTTAAAGAAAAAATTTCTCGCTCCAGAGGTATAGTACCCGACTCTAGTTTGGAGAGATTAATCATCTCATCGAGCATTGCCATCAGTTTACGGCCCGCCAGTTGTCCTTGGGCGATAAATTCCCTTTCTTCGGCTGGACTTTCACAAAGATCGGCGAGAATCAGTTGATGGAGACTGATCATACTGCTCAATGGCGATCGCAATTCGTGGGCAACCCGTCCCAAAAAACTGCTTTTGAGGTGATTAATTGCCACAGCCAGGTGATAAGCGAGGCGAGTTTGCTGTAATTCCCGTTTTAAAGCGTCAATATCGTCCATATTTACAGAAAAACTGCCCCTTGTCGTAAGACATCCCATCCTTGACATTGCCAACGCGCGACGGTGGAGGGTTGTCCACTATTGATTATTCCCCATGCTTGCCTTTCTGTGGGAGCTAACACCGTCACCGAGGGAAAAGTAGTCATAATTGCGGATGGAGTCAATAAAGGCTCTTGTCCTGACAGATTAGCACTTGTGGTCGCTAAAACACCAGTTCGACCAAGAATTTCTCTTGCGATCGCATGAGCGGGAACTCGGATACCAATCGTGCTAGGATCCTTAGGGTTAAGAACTTTTGGTACTTTTTCAGAAGCAGGTAAAACCAAAGTTAGGGAGCCGGGCCAGTGTTTTTCGGTCATTTGCCGCCAAATTTCCCTTTCTTCCTGATTTCCCTTGACATAATCCCATAGATCTGCTGCTGAGGCCGCCATGAGAATTAAAGGTTTATCAAAAGTCCGTTTTTTAGCGGCAAAAACTAAGGCAGCATAGGGGGGAGAAACTGCTAAAGCGGGGACTGTATCTGTGGGAAAAGAAACCACTTGACCACTTAGGGCCGCGTGAACAATTTCGTTAAGAGAACCAGTAGGCATTGAGAATTGATCATTTTTGGGGACTAATTTAGCCTAAAACTTTTTGGCACAATTTTAAAGGGCAAGCAGTTGATCAATCTTAATTTTACTAACACTTGCTCCTAGTACCTCTTGTCAAAAATGGTCAACTTCTTACCCTTTCAGAATCGGAAGAAGCTCACACGCCTCCATTGACCTTTAGGGTGCTACTAGGCAGATAAACTGTCAGGCTAACGGTTAGCTTGCTATATTTTTCCACCGCTTCTCAAAAAATCAAGAAACTGTTTGGCTTCATTCTCAGTAAGTTGATAGCGGGAAACCTTTCCAAATTTTTCTTTTAAATATTCCTTACCCTGTTCTCTACTCCAAGATAATCTCTCCATTTCCGTAGTGATGAGTCGAATTTCAGGCATAAGTTCAACCACTCCCGCGATCAAACGATAGCATGATAGAGGAAGATTGGCATCGGGCTGCCAGGGCTGTCCGAGACTGAGGCAGATTAAACAGTGATGGCTTATTTCTTCCTCTCGATCGAGTTTCTCTAGAATTATCGGATCGGTGATGCTAAGATCAAAATCTGCGAAATCATACTGAGCATCAGCAATAATCCCCCGCCATTTCCCCCTGCTGTTTTTACGGCAGCAGAATGATTTTGCCTCAATCAATTGGAGAGTGCGTACTGGAGCTTGAGATTTCAGATATTGATAAGGTATCGACTTTCTGTAATCGGGATATAATAAATTGCCCTCGCAAAACTGTAAAAGATTGGCGACCTCTGCTTTACCAATAATTTGCCAAGGTAAGTTCTTGTAACCAATATTCTCAATTTCATAGCCAGATTTTCTCTCGCTGTCGATAGGAATACTGAGGATATCCAAAATACGAATTTTGCTAGTCTGAATAAAGTTATTGTCTAGGGGTATTCTGCCGTCCTCTAACTCTGAAATCGGTCTAACCCACTGACCCGACTCTCGATCTATTCCCGCAATACATCTTTCATGATGTTTATAAGAATTAGCCAGACAAATTATCTCCATATAGCTACAAGTGAATAATTTCTATATTATGGAAATGGGACTGAAGATACTCGGCGGCAAGTCGCCTGTGGCAAAAGTGAGGTTTGTCTTCGCTACAAAGAAAACAAGAATTCTGCAAGCTGTCCGGTTTGATCGTTGATTCAATATGTCTTTGACGCAGAATCGCCAGGTATTTTTTAGAGTAATCTTCCCACGATATTTGTTTCTTTTTGTAGGCATCTAAAATTTCTTGAGTGGGCGCAAGTGATAGTTCATGGGAGTAATCGATGCCGCCAATCTCAGAGAGAAAGTACTTTAAGTCGTTTTGTTTGGCAAAGCCGGATAACTGGGATGTATTATTCAAGCGAGTATCGATGATTTTAGTAACGCCCGCTTTTCTTAAACCCTCAAAGAAACTAGATGCAGATTTTCGGGTAAACCCGATCGTGAAAAGTTTAATCATGATCTTTCTCCACATAGGCTATGCGATCGCCCTGCAGCTGATAAGCTTGACGAATTCTCTCGCTTCGCGCCAACTGAGGTTGACTGACTGTAGGGAAAAGAGATAGTTGTCCATTCTCCTGTTTGTCTTGCAAGTCATGAATTTGCAAGAGTCGTTCTTCCAGATTTTCGTGGTACTCCAATTCGCCATTGCTGTGAATGTGGACAATTTCAAGGTTAAAAGAGATAAGGTGCTGGCACACCAGAATAGCTCTATGGCAAGTGATCGGGTCTTTCTCGGCACACATCAGGGCAATGCGATGATTTTGCACTCCTTTGATGATGCGCTTCAGTCCCTGTTGGAATGAGTCAAGGACAGCAATTTTTTCGTAAAGGGCTTTGCCTTCCACATAACAGCTACTATCTGCAGGCCGCGCCCCTAGCTCCGCCCCTAAAAAAACATAGCGAATCTCTGCTGTGGGTAGGTAGGACTGGAGCGCTTGTTTGTTGAAGTGAGGAAGATAGCGGCTGTAAGGAGCGGAACGCACATCTGCTAAAGCGTTGATGTTATGAATGGAGAGCAGTTCGAGGAACTTTTCCGGGGTGTGGTTAGAATGCCCGATCGTAAATATAGCCAGCATTGTATCTAACTTGATAGTTTAGTAATTTACCTTATTATATCTCAGTCTCTCTGGGGTTATCGAGCCAGATAACTGTTAGTTTACCCTCCTAGGTGAGCTACAGCCCGGAATATAAAATTCAAACTTAGGTATAATTTATATATCTCCAACCAATTATCGACAGCTAATTATGAATGAGCCTGATACTTTTGCTAATCTCGAACAGTTAGAATATATTCCCTACCTAGATGCCACGGGTAATATCTGTGCTGATTTCCAGGGAAAAATCGGGGTTTATGCCATTTTTGAGCGAGAACAAGTCCTAGAGTTTGTCGGCTATTCTCGTGATATTTATCTCAGTTTAAAACAACATCTTGCCCGACAGCCTCAAGCTTGTTATTGGCTAAAAGTACAGTTGATTGATCGTCCTAATCGGACTATTCTCGAATCGATTAAACAAGCTTGGCTAAGAGAAAGTCAGGCAGTAATCGGCAATGAAAAACTCTGGACAGAACCAATTGATGCTAAATTAGCCATGACTGAGACAGAAAAAGAAATTTATCAAAATGCTGATGAATTAGGGAAAATCAAGTTATTAAAACAGCTATCCAGACGAGTAGAAAACGATATTTTATCAACCCTAGAAAAACGGGGAGTACAGATGGAAATTCGTTTTAATCCCAAGTTAAAAGAACAGGGTTTGCTCGATTTAAAGTAAAAATTCCTAGGAGCGATCGATTCTCCAGATAAACGGCTATGATAGTATATCGCCCCATCCCCACACCAATGGAACAGCGATGACCAATCAAGACTGGCCAAACCTACTGCAACAACTACTCGATCGAAAATCCCTTTCCCTTAACCAAGCTGAAGAATTAATGACCGGATGGTTAAACGGCCAGATTCCAGAAGTTTTATCGGGGGCGATTTTAGCGGCTTTGCAAGCAAAAGGAGTCTCAGCTGCGGAATTAGCGGGAATGGCAGGAGTTTTACGGCAACAATCTCGCTTAGAAGACCCTAAACCCCATACTACTCCCGTTATCGACACCTGTGGCACCGGCGGTGACGGGGCCTCAACTTTTAATATTTCCACTGCTGTGGCTTTTGTGGCGGCCGCTGGGGGTGTAAAAGTGGCTAAACACGGCAATCGCTCTGCCTCCAGTAAAGTAGGTTCGGCCGATGTTTTAGAATATCTTGGGGTTAATTTAAGCGCCCCTAGCGAGAAAGTAGCGGCGGCTTTAGATGGGGTGGGAGTGACCTTTCTTTTTGCCCCCGGTTGGCATCCGGCCCTGAAAAGTGTGGCTAATCTCCGCAAAACCCTGAAAGTTCGCACGGTTTTTAATCTTCTGGGACCTCTAGTTAATCCTCTCCGTCCCACAGGTCAAGTTATCGGGGTTTATGACCAGCAATTTCTCACCCCCATGGCCACAGCTTTAGCAGAAATGGGAACCCCAAAGGCAATTATTGTTCACGGCCGGGAAAAACTCGACGAGGTGGGGTTAGGAGATCTGACCGATATGGCTTTATTAAATAATGGCGAGGTGATTTCTGGGGCGATCGACCCCTTGTTAATTTCTATCCCCAGAGCCAGTTTAAATGCCCTTAAAGGCGGGGAAGTGCCAGAAAATGCCGAAATCCTCAAAAATGTCCTGCAAGGGGGGGGAACGCCCGCTCAACGGGATGCTGTGGCGATTAATGCCGCTCTTGCCCTACAGGTGGCAGAAAAGGTCACTTTTGGCGATCATGCCGCCGGTTTCGCCCTCGCTCGCAACATTTTAGCCAGTGGGTTAGCTTGGCAAAAATTAGAGGAGTTGGTTAAGTTTCTCGCCTAGGACAATTCACAGGGGGCAGTCTCGATGAAAAAATTTTCACCCCCACAGATGAAAGAGGTTTCCTTCCCTACACCCCACACCCCACACCCTCTTTCAAGTCAGGAGACTCCGAGACAGGAGATTGCTTTTATTTATTCTCCCCTCTCCCCCGCAACGCACACTAAGTAATCTCCCACTCTGCTACTTTGTGCTTTTTGTCAAAAAAACTTTTTTTTTGCAATAAAACTACATAAAAAAAAGATCATCGTTGTGGGTGAAATTGACTGATTTACCCGTCTTAATTAGGATCACCTTCTAGGTTTGGCAAGGGTTTCAACCATTGCTTCCTAAAAAAGCACAAAATAACCCACTATGAAATTATGTCAAATCGCTGTAACTATTGCAATATCGTTGTTAAATAAAAATCTTTCTCAATTAATTCTTAAGAATTTGTAAATATTGCGGAATGTTAATTTAAATATTCTCAAGTTTTTGCAGTCAATAAATAATTTTTACTTATCTTTGTCGGAAAATAGAACTCCTGCAAAAATCCCACATCTACCATGGGGTTAGGAGTCAGTTATCAGTTATCAGTTATCAGTTATCAGTTCACTGAGAAAACTCCCCACACCCCACACCCCACACCCTACTTCCCACTTATTCAACGAAGATGAAAGAATCATGGCGAGAACGTCTGAATATCTCTCGAATAGCGATTAATGCCCCGAGGTTAACCATTGCTTTCTGGTTAGCGGTGGCCATGGCGGGAATTTTGGCTTTTAGTTCCCTAAAATACGCTCTTTTCCCCGATATCAGCTTTCCAGTAGTGATAATTAACGCTCAAGCGGATTTAGCTACTGCTATCACCACGGAACAGCAATTAACTAAACCCCTAGAAAATCCTCTTTTCTCTCTCCCCGGTCGTCGTGATATTTCCTCGACTACTTCCTCCGGACAGTCAGTAATCAGCATTTTCTTTAAAATTGGCACAAATTTAGACAAGGCCACCGCAGCAGTTAAACAGGCTATCTCACAAGTCCCTTTACCCCCTCAAGCTACCACAGAAGTTATCCCCGTTGATTTAAATGAGTCGGCAACAGTCACCTATGCGCTGGTGAGTGAGCAGAAAACTCTAGAAGAATTAAGTCAAATCGCCCAAGATAATTTAATTCCGCCCTTAAAAGCTCTCCCGGGTACGGCTAAAGTTAATTTACTCGGTCAAAGTACAGTTAGGGAAGATAATCCCCATAAAAGCTTAACCCGACCATTGCCCACGCTGGTGCGCTTTAATGGCCAAGAGGCGATCGCAGTGCAGGTAATCAAAAAAGGTGCTGCCAATAGTCTCGATCTGGCCGCGGTCGCAGAAAAACTGGTTAAAGACATAGCACAAAAACTGCCCGATGTCAAGATAATTTTAGCTGAAACCCAAGCGGAATATATTCGCGCTGCCCTACAAGGCACGATCGATGATTTACTATTGGCAGTTTTGCTGTCGGTGCTGGTTATATTGATATTTTTAGGCAGTTTCGCCGCTACAATCATTTCTGCTCTGGTTATCCCCCTATCTCTTTTGGGGACTTTCATTATCATGGCAATCTATGGGTTTAATCTGGAAACCCTGACGCTGCTGGCTCTCGCTTTGGTGATTGGCATTGTCGTGGATGATGCGATCGTGGATGTGGAGAATATTTCCCGTTTAATCGACGCGGGGGAAACCCCGAAAAATGCGGCACTCAAGGGGACAAGGGAGATTGGATTAGCTGTGACTGCTTCCACTTTAACCATTGTTGCCGTGTTTATACCCGTGGCTTTTATGGGGGGTGCGGTGGGACAGTTTTTTCAACCCTTCGGTTTAACTGTCTCGGCTGCGGTGATTTTTTCTCTGTTGATCGCCAGAACTTTATCGCCCGTTTTGGCAGTATATTGGCTGAAACCGCAGTCACAGGCAAAAATGACGAAACAAAAGCGACCGGTTGAGAATGCCTATGGTCGGCTCTTAAACTGGTCACTGCGTCATCGTTTGCTGGTCATTGCTATTGCCCTAATTACCTTTTTGGCGGGTATTGCCCTGATTCCTTTTATTTCTAGGGGATTTATTCCCCGACTCGATCGCGGCGAGTTTAATCTGGTTTATACGTCTCCTTTGCCGAAAATAACGCAAATTAGTTCTAATAAACCGACGGCTAAGAGTTCTAGTGATAGTTTCGCTTGGATTTCCCAGTTAGCGAGTTCTCCCGAAAGTTTTCTCCTGCGTCGCACTATCCGGGATGGCAGCAAATTAGAAGCGCCGATTTTGCGGGATGGGGAAGTGGAATCGACTTTTCTGATCGCCGGTTTACGCGGTGAGCCGAATCGGGGCAAAATTCACGTTACACTGAAGAGCGATCGGCAATCTCACACCAGTGCCGTGCAGCAACGGATTCGGGAAATTTTACCGCCAATTAGAGGGGTGAATGTCAGTGTCGAGGACATTCCTTTTGTGCAGACGGAAGCGGAAAAGCCGATCCAAATTGCGATTAAAAGCGATAATTTGCAGCTATTGCGCGATAGTGCCGAGAAATTGCGGGTTGAGTCCGCTAAAATCGCCGGGTTAAAGGATATTTCCCTATCATCTAGATTAAATGAGCGGGGGGATTTTTTGGCGATCGAGCGTTTAAATGGTCAACAGGCGATTTTTCTCAGCGCTAATCTTAGTCCGGATTTAGGATTAGAAGATGCGGCCATTAAAATTGAAGCGATTCCTTTACCGGAAGGGATAACTTTACAGCGTTGGGGTACTTCTTCTCAAAGTAGCGATGTTTTGGGCAGTTTTGGTCGCACTTTAATCCTAGCGACAATTTTAATGTTAGGAGTTTTCTGGTTATTATTCAGAAGACTGCTAGAAACTATCGTCATCGCTTTATGTTTACCTTTAGCGATTGTGGGGGCAATGTTGGGGTTATTGGTAACGGGTAGTGAGTTTAGTATGATTTCTCTGATCGGGTTTATCTTCCTCTTGGGATTACTCGATAAGAACGCTGTGTTATTGCTGGATTATACTAACCAATTGCGTCAACAGGGTTGGAG
Source organism: Microcystis aeruginosa Ma_SC_T_19800800_S464 (assembly GCA_007095785.1). Taxonomy (GTDB): domain Bacteria; phylum Cyanobacteriota; class Cyanobacteriia; order Cyanobacteriales; family Microcystaceae; genus Microcystis; species Microcystis aeruginosa_E. Next base: position 24,750 of record SFBL01000045.1, on the reverse strand, counting down.
TCGGGAGCAAGCGGTTTTAGAAACGGGAATGATTAGGTTAAGACCGATTTTAATGACCACTTGTTCGACAATTTTAGGCATGATTCCGATCGCTTTGGGATTGGGTACTGGTGCGGAATTGCGGCAACCCATGGCGATGGTAATTGTGGGAGGTTTAGTCACTTCTTCCCTGTTGAGTTTAATTGTTGTGCCTGTGTTATATCTAAGTATAGAGGATATTTGGAACCGGATTAAAGCCGGTCAAAAGTAGCTAGTTTTACCGTTTTGGTTTCTGATTGCTATAGAGTCGTTTGAATTCTTTTTGTTGTTGATTATGATCGACAATTGGCTCAGGATAACCGCAACGATGTCTTTCTAAACGGGGGATTTTCCCGGTTACTAAATATTCCGTATCTACGGAAGCTAATTCCGGCAACCATTGACGAATATATTCCCCCTCTGGATCGAATTTTTGTGTCTGACTAGCGGGGTTAAAAATTCTTAAAGGTTTCGGATCCATGCCACTAGAGGCACTCCACTGCCAACCACCATTATTAGCGGCTAAATCGCCATCAAAAAGTTTCTGCATGAAGTATTTTTCGCCTTTTTGCCAGTTAATAATTAAATCTTTGGTTAAAAAACTCGCCACGATCATGCGACAACGATTGTGCATCCATCCCGTTTCATTTAATTGTCGCATCGCCGCGTCAACGATGGGATAGCCAGTTTTTCCCTCACACCAAGCTTGAAAATGTTCTTCGTTATCCTGCCAAGGAAAATGACGAAATTCTTTTCTATAAGCACCGACCGCCAATTCTGGGAAAAAATAGAGACAATGCTGGTAAAATTCCCGCCAAGCTAACTCTTGCTGCCAAGTGATAATACTGTCTTTTGCTTCCTGAGCGCGGCAATTTTCTAATAATTCTAGGGTTGCCGTCCAAATTGTGCGAATGCCAATTGCGCCAAATTTTAAAGCGGCACTCAAGCGCGAGGTGCCATCAACAGCGGGGAAGTTACGATCTTCTTGATAATTGTTAATAACCCCTTGACAAAATTCTTCTAATCTGCTATGGGCGGCTTTTTCTCCGGGGGTGAGGGGTAAGGGATTTTGCCAAGTAAAACCTAAATTTTCTAGGGTTGGTAAATTAATAGTTTCTGTGAGTTTCTCCCCCTCCTTTTCGTCTAATCCTTGCAGGTTTTCTAGGGTTTTAGGGCTGGCTTTGGCTAATTGGCTCCAATTTTTCCAAAAAGGAGTATATACGGTGTAGGGACTTTTTGAGAGGGTGAGGACTTGCCCTGGAGCGTGGAGAAGTTGATCCCAGAAGGTTTCTACCTCAATTCCTTTTGTTTGTAAAGCGGCAATTACCTGTTGATCCCGTTGACGCGCATAGGGTTCAATATCGAGGTTAAAAAACACTGCTTTTGCCGATAAATTGCCGGCTAAGTTGACGAGTGTTTGACTGGGATTGCCGCGAATAATCAGTAATTGACTACCTTTTTGGCGATAATTTTTTTCTAATTCCTCTAGACAACCGAGGAGATAGGCAACTCTAGCAGGGGCGATATCATCTCCTTCTAAAATAGCAGGATCGAGGCAGAAAACCCCGATAATTTTCGGACTACGTTCCCTAGCTTTGCTCAGTCCAATATTATCCGAGAGACGTAAATCGCGACGATGCCAGAAAAGGATTAGATTTGACATAAAGTAAGGTGATGAGAAGATTATCAGGAGCGAGATTATTGGGGGTAAAACTGCAAGCCAGAAATACTCTTTCTATAATTATAGGACAGTGGATCAAGAATAATTATCTAATTTTACAATCTAGCTGTGATTGGCAGTTAATTTATGGACAAAATCTCGATGTTCTGTTGTTTCTAACCCCCGCTGCAAAATCACTAAAACTTTTCCTAAGTCGCCCATTAATAAAGCGTTTTTATCTAGCCATAAACCGGGGAAGATTTGGGAGCGCATTATGCCATCACTATCGGGTTCTAGTTTAATATATTCTCCTGCCTGTAGCCGAAACCAATCAAATTCTTGTTCATAAAACCGCCAGACTAGATATTCTTGGACTTGATTGCGACGATAAACATTTAATTTTTGATGCACATCGTAGGAAGCACTAGAAGCGGCAATTTCGACAATTAATTCCGGCGCGCCTTCTACATAATCATCTTGACTAATTGTCGATTGTCCTCCCTTTTCAATTCTTAATAGGGCATCCGGTTGGGGTTCGTTATCAATATCTAATCTCACGGTGGCATTATCACCCAATCTAACACCAGGAGTCGCCGCTTTATAGAGAGCTAACCATCCGATAATATTAGCATGAGGCTCGGCGTGACTTTCAAATCTGAGGGGAGATGCCATATAAACAATTCCTTCAATTAATTCCGCTTTTTTGAGATGGGGCATTGCTTGATAACGTCGTTCAAATTCCCATCGAGTTAATTTATCCGTCTTCTTGTTAATCTTTGCCAGCTTTTAGATCACCAGTTTTTAGTCATCTTCCATTATTATAACATCGATAGGTAGGAGATGTTAGAGTAGTTTAACACACCCACAAACATCAATTAGAAGTCAATAAATAATCCATTAGTTTGAGCAAAGTCGTTTCTCCCATATTATAGAACGCTTGAGAGAAAACATTTCTCTGATTTTAAAATCTAGCTGTGATTGGCAGTTAATTTATTGACAAAATCTCGATGTTCTGCTGTTTCTAACCCCCGTTGCAAAATCACTAAAACTTTTCCTAAGTCGCCCATTAATAAAGCGTTTTTATCTAGCCATAAACCGGGGAAGATTTGGGAGCGTATTATGCCATCACTATCGGGTTCTAGTTTAATATATTCTCCTGCCTGTAGCCGAAACCAATCAAATTCTCGTTCATAAAACCGCCAGACTAAGTATTCTTGGACTTGATTGCGACGATAGACATTTAATTTTTGATGCACATCGTAGGAAGCACTAGAAGCGGCAATTTCGACAATTAATTCTGGCGCGCCTTCTACATAATCATCTTGACTAATTATCGATTGTCCTCCCTTGTCAATTCTTAATAGGGCATCCGGTTGGGGTTCGTTATCAATATCTAATCTCACGGTACAATTATCCCCTAATTGCAGATAGGGGGTAAAAGCTTTATAAAAACCCAACCATAACATAATATGCGCGTGGGGTTCACCATGTTGGGTAATTCTCAAGGGAGATGCCATATAAACAATTCCTTCAATTAATTCCATTCCCATCGAGTTAATTTATCGCCGTTTTCTAGGGGGGGAATTGTTAAAGAAGCAGCAATTACTGGAGTAGTTGTCATAAGTTTTCTCTTTTCAACCGTCTTCTTGTTAATCTTTGCCCGCTATCGGATCAGGCTTTTTTACTGATCTTCCATTATTATAACATCGATCGGTAGGGTGTGTTAAATTAGCTCAACACACCCACAAAAATTAATTGTAAGTCAGCAGATAATCGACAAGCTTAATTAATCTTTTCTCTTTAACTCCTGACACTGGGCGATTTAGGATATCTTCCAAAGAGTCAAAGGGCTTTTCTGAACGTTTTTTCAGAAAGTCATTAACAGATGCAGGTAGAATTCCCCCTTTTTTAAGCTGATTAGCATCACAGGTATTTAAAAGCTCTAAAATCGACTTAGAAGAAGGAGGAGGAGGAGGAATTTTTTCTTCCAGTCTTTTGATTTCTTTTTGGTACTCCTCTCGGATTGCTTGTAACTGGGTTTCTAATCGTTTTTCAAGATTACTCATCCTCAATTCTAGAGGATTATCTATTATTTTATCTCGAGATAATAACTGCATTAAAGCGATATTCTCCGCTTCTTTATCAACTACAAAAGCGTTAATCATCTCGATGTCAGGAACTTTCTTATTAGCGATGACAGAAGCATAATATTCTAAATCTCCACTGATAATATTATAACGTTCATCGACTTTTTTATTATCAGCTTTTTTGAGAATAGCAGGGCGAATAATTCCACCCATTTCAATAATAAGATCGGCTAAATTTTCCAATTCAGTTTCAGAGAAAGTTTCTCTGGCAACGGAAGGATTAATATCAGTAATATCGACTCGTAAAAATTTCCACATTTATTTAACTCCTATTTTAGCTAAAACTTCAATTGCTAAGGCTTCAAATTCTGCTGCTGATACTCCCGCATCAGCTTGATGTTCGGCATAATCAATTATAGATTGGGGGGCAGGAATTTCTAAATTTCCCACGGTAACGTATTGATTTATACAGCGAGATAAAGGCATTCTTTCCGAGATAGTTGATTCCATCAAGGGTAAACTATATTTGTCTGGAATCACTTGTTTTTGTTTGGGAAAATTATATTTTAAGTATTGAGCGTGGGTGGAAATTTTGGAAGGTAAAACGCCTAAAATTTGTAGTGTTGGTTTGCCCAAATCTCCACGACTTTCATTGATTTCTTCTTGAACAAAGTTTTTAACGCTATCTAATCCTTGATTAGAAAACGGTTTAAGATCAGAAGGAATTATCAGATAATCAGCGGCAATTAAAGCAATGCGTGCATATAAATCAAGTGCGGGAGGTGCATCAATAATTACAATATCGTATTGATTATTTACTTTCTCTAATTTTCTTGCCAATCTAGCAAATACCGCTGCATTATCTTTAATTTTAGCTTGGTTAGCAATTAAAGATATGTGAGAGGGAATAACATCAATTTCTGGATGATTGAATCCTTGAGACTTTCTGACGATATTCTCAATAAAAATGCGGTTACTGTTATCTAGCAAATGAAAGACGTTTTTATCTTTTAAATCATCGTCATCATCGAATTGAAACTTAATTAAACCAACGGCAAAGGTACTATTAGCTTGAGCATCAATATCAATTAATAATACTCGCTTGCCTTTTTTACTCAAAGCTGCCGCTAGATTGGTAGCGACGGTGGTTTTACCAACACCACCTTTATGATGATAAATTGCGATGGTTTTCATGGGATTTCTGTTGTTGATTGTTGGAGAATTGAGCGGTTGAATACCTAAAGATAAGGTTTCGTAGCCAATCAGAGATTTTAACTGTTCTAAGTGAGAGGCAATTTCTAACCCAGAACATCTAAAAACTAAATAAATTTTATCGGGTTTCCTTTGATAAAGTAGAATCTCATCACCATTGGTTAATAATCCCCACTGCACTTTAAAGTAGTTGAGATAATAACCTAAACGGTGACGATGATTAATCAGCTTTTCTCTGGGGTTTTTAGCCTCGATAATTAGACAGTGAGAGGATAAAAACTGCTTTTTGTTGATAGGTTTTTGAGCGGAAACAAGGAAATCTAAGCGGACTTTACCGAAGCTAACTTGTTGATACCAATGTTCGGCATTGTACCCTAGTTTGGGGAGTAAATACTGAACAATTAGTTTACTCTCCACTTCCCTTTCGTTATGACAATGGTGAGGGTTAAAAGTCACATATTTGAGGAAATACTTAAGAACAACTTATTGTTAGTTTAAATGATGACAGCCCTTCCCGTCAAGGTGAAGCACAGACTAAATCCTTACTTAATCGGGTATTTCAGCTGCAAGAACAAACCTCATCTATCACAGAAAAGCTACATATTGAGATGAATATCAGTCAATTTACGGATTTATTGTAGTAGGATGTTTCCCTAAAAACCATCCTACTGACAGCTTCAATTAATTAATCTGCATAATTTTCTCGGCTACCTTCTGGGAAATAAAAGGTAAAATTGAGCGATTTTGACTGTTATCTTTTCCCTCAGTAAATACCACCAATAGATAGGGAGTATGATGGGGAATTTCAATATAGGCTGCATCGTGACGCACTTGACTTGTCCAACCAGCTTTTGACCAAATTTGACTATTTTCTGGTAATCCTTGTCCTAGAAATCCTAAGATTTGTGTATCATCTCCTTGACTTGTCCAATCAGCAGGATTAAGACTTCGTTTTAGTAAAGACATCATCATCTGGGAACGTTGGGAAGAAACAGCAATCCCCCCGACAATAGTATGAATTAAACGCGCCACTGCATTGCTAGTTAACATATTGCGATTCTCCATTAATTCCCCTAAAAAAGCGCGTTCACGTCCATAGGGACCATCGGACCAAGTTTTTTGATTAACGTTAATTGTCGCTAATTCTGGCCAATTTAGGGATTGAAAATAACGATTAACTATGTTGCGTTGTTGCTTCCAAGTTTCAAAAGGACCGGCGGCAATTTCTGGACCGCTAGTGGTTCCCGTGACCAGATCTACAACTAAACTGGTAGCATCATTACTAGAGTCAACAATCATGTCACGAATGGCGCGATTTAATTCGCTGCTTTCGGCAATCATTCCCCCCTCTAACCACTCATGAATTGCTACTAGATAAAATAATTTCACTAAACTAGCGGGATAGGTTCTTTCTTGTCCGCGATAACTAAATCCGCGGGGGGAATATTTCCAGAATTCTTCGTGAGAAATTGCTCCCCCCGTGTTGACGATAACAGGAGGATCATATACTATCCAAGTTAGGGCAATTTGTTCTTGAGCTAATTGGGGAAATTCTCGCCAAGTTGTTTCTAAAATATCTGTGCCGAACTGTTGGAGGTGGTCTTCAGTATGAAAAAAGTTCATAGGTGTGCTGCAAAGTCAAGAGTTAGAAGGTGGATAAATTCTTGAGTCGGCAATTCTCATTTTAAGGTAAAATTTACCGATAATTAATTATTTGATCGCTTCTGAGTTTAATGTTTATATCTACCGATGAGGTTCATCTCTATTTTATCAGTCTTGATCCCTCTGGGGATAGACTAGAAAAACTGGCTTCTTTGCTCTCGGAAGATGAAATAATTAGAGCTAATCGTTACCATTTTCCCGAACACAAGCGGCGTTTTTTGGTGGCTAGGGGATGTTTACGGGAGATTTTAGGGTCATATTTGGCGATAAGTCCCGAAAAAATCGAGTTTATCTACAGTGAACGGGGAAAACCGAGTATTAACTACCAATTGCAGTTTAATCTCTCCCATTCCGAGGAGATGGCAGTCTGTGGCTTGACTTTAACCGCTCGCATTGGGGTAGATTTAGAGAAAATGCGCGAGGTGAAAGATTTAGATAGCTTGACAAAAAGGTTTTTTTGTGCTAAGGAACATGAGCTTGTTGAAAAGTCCGCAGAGAAGGAAAAGTTATTTTTTCAGTTATGGACGGCAAAAGAGGCTTATTTAAAGGCACTGGGAACGGGAATTAGCGGAGGACTCGATCGAGTGGAAGTGGGCCTTAATCCCTTAAAATTAGACAATGTGGCGGGGGAATGGCAATTATGGACAGCAGCAATCGGCGATAATTATCGAGCGACGGTGGTTATCGAAGGAAGCGATCGAGTGATTAAAACCTTTGGCCTTTCTGATCTATGATTAATTGGGGAGTTAATTGCCTTCAGGTGTCCTTAATTATTACTTAACCTTGTTTTCTCTATGCGAATTGCTCTTTTTACAGAAACTTTCTTACCGAAAATCGATGGCATTGTCACCCGTCTTAAACATACCGTTGAACACCTACAAAGATTAGGTCATCAGGTATTAGTTTTCTCTCCCGATGGCGGTTTAAAAGAGTACAAAGGTGCTAAGATTCATGGAGTTACAGGGATTCCCTTACCCCTATATCCGGAATTGAAAATGGCTTTCCCCCGGCCTTCAGTCGGTCAAGCTTTAGAGAGGTTTAAACCTGATATTATTCATGTGGTTAACCCGGCTGTTTTAGGGGTGGGAGGCATTTATTTTGCCAAAACTATGAACATTCCCCTCGTCGCTTCCTATCATACCCATCTCCCCCAATACCTACAACACTATGGATTAGGTTCCCTAGAAGGATTACTCTGGGAATTATTAAAATTGGCCCACAATCAAGCAAGTTTAAATCTCTGTACTTCCACTGCTATGGTACAAGAATTATCTAGTCGTGGCATTGAAAAGGTAGAGCTTTGGCAAAGGGGAGTCGATACGGAATTATTTCAACCTCATTTAAAATCCCCAGCTATGAGACTGAAATTATCCCAAAATAACCCCGATAGTCCTCTCTTATTATACGTTGGTCGAGTGTCGGCCGAAAAAGAAATTGATCGCATTAAACCAGTATTAGAAGCGATTCCTGAAGCAAGATTTGCCATTGTGGGAGATGGTCCCCACCGGGAAGCTTTAACAAGTCATTTTGCCGACACAAATACCCATTTTGTCGGTTATTTACAGGGGTTAGAATTAGCCTCCGCTTTTGCTTCCGCAGATGCTTTTCTTTTTCCCTCGCGCACAGAAACCCTCGGTTTGGTACTCTTAGAATCCATGGCTGCCGGTTGTCCGGTGGTGGCGGCAAATTCGGGGGGAATTCCCGATATTGTCACCGATGGAGTTAATGGTCATCTCTTCGATCCTAGGGATGAAAAAGGTTTAATTAGTGCCACCCAAAGATTACTAACCGCCAAGGCAGAAAGAGAGGAATTACGACGAAATGCGCGTCTAGAAGCGGAAAAATGGGCATGGCAAGCGGCCACCAAACAGTTATTAAATTACTATCACCAAGTTTTGAAGAATAATTCTGTGGCTTTTGCCGCTTAATTGTTGTCAAAATGCTCGAATTTAACCGCAAAAACCTTGACCTATTGTAACTTTTATGGCCAGCGCACCCAGTACCACCTTAGATAAGTCCACCCAAGTTGTCAAAAAGACTTATCCCAACTATAAAGTTATTGTTCTCAACGATGACTTTAACACCTTCGATCATGTGGCCAATTGTTTAATTAAATATATCCCGGATATGACCACCGATCGAGCTTGGGAATTAACTAATCAAGTTCACTACCAAGGACAGGCAATTGTCTGGACCGGTCCCCAGGAACAAGCGGAACTTTATCACCAACAATTGCGACGGGAAGGATTAACCATGGCTCCCCTAGAGGCCGCCTAATTATGAATAATGGTCGCTTAGTTTGGAATCATTCTACTCATATCCCGGGGTTAATTGCGGTATTAGAAAAGTTAATTACCTATGAAGGAATCACCACTGTCACCCCGGGGGTACTTTCTCGCTCAAAAGGTCATTGTCCGCGGTTACAATTGCGGATTTCAGTGCCGATTCGTGGTGGTTTTAAGGTGATTGCGAGGACAGGAAAAAGTGTGCAGGAAGTCTTTGTTATCACCGATTTAAACCAACATGACTTAGAAATGGCTATCCAAGCTTGTTTAGGAAAATAACTGTCGTGGGTGCGTTGTTGAAAGGCTGCTGGTTACTAATTATTTTTTTTCTGTTTTTCTGTTTACATTCTCTCCCTAGTTTGGCAGTAGTGGATAGAGTTCCTTTAACAGTAACTTTATTGCAGGAACGTTTAAGCACACCCGTCCTTAAAGAAGGGATGACTACTATCGATTTAGCCAATTTAGTTATCGATATCCGCGATGAAAATAAAGAACTGCAAGAACAATTTTATCAACAGATTCAAGGTCAAATTAATCGCGCTAAACAACCCCTAGGTTTAGATTTTAGTAATTCCTTAATTCAAGGCAATTTTATCGCTTCCCGTCTGGGTTTACCGACTCCTTTAACAAAAGTAGCTCTCGCTACCTTATTATCACCCACGGAAGAACAGTTATTACAACAGGATGAAAATTTTTTATTCGATAGCGATGAACCGGTTTTTAATGTCACAGTGTTTCGTGGACCGGTGAAGTTGCAGGGAACCGTATTTATGGGAGAAGTGGACTTTTCTAAGACCTTTTTTCTGCAAATTGTCGAAGCAATGGCAGCAAAATTTAGTCGTGAAAGTACTTGGTTAGAATCCCGTTTTGCGAGGGTAGCGAAATTTACCAAAGCTACTTTTATGGGAGATGTAAATTTTAGTCAAAGTCAATTTTTAAATAAAGCTATTTTTCGCAGCGCACATTTTAAAAGTATTACTAACTTCCATGGCAGTCATTTTACGGCAGAAGCTTATTTTGATCAAACCAAATACGATAAAACCGCAGATTTTACCCGTACTTTCTGGGAAAAAGAAGCCAATTTTTCCCAAAGTCAATGGCGAGATCGTCCGCTATTTTCTAAGAGTAGATTTTTAAGTTTATTAACCTTTAGAAATGCCACTTTTGAAAAATCAGGTGCTTTCCGGTCTAGCTATTTTAATGGTGTGGTTAGTTTTCAAGATGTGAAACTTTTAGATCAGGTAGATTTTAGCAATTCCACTTTTAGTAAAAATAGTTATTTGAGTGTATCAGGATTAGCTTTTGATTCCGATAAAGCGAAAATCCTGGGAGATAGAGGAGTAATTGGTCAAGCAATTTATTTACCAACCCTAGCAGGAAATGAAACAGTTTTAAGAAATTTAGTTCGTAATTTTCGCTCCCTAGAACAAATTGCCGATGCTAATCAAATTGAATACAAAACCGAAAAATTGCGATTACAACAGTTAAAACAAAAACTAAATAATATCTCATTTATTCGCCTAATTAACCTCACTTGGGTAGCTGATTTTCTGCATACTTCTTTCCTTACTTTACTATTACTCTTAAGTCAAGATGGTACAAATTTTAGTTTAGTTTTCGGCACAGGAATCATAATTTTTGCCTATTTTGGCTGTTTATTTTGGTTAATCGATCGCGTGCGTCGTCTCACTCCTAAACCAGTAATTCCTAATAGTTATGAAATCTTTTGTATGGTAACTAGCTATATTATTCTCACCCTTTCCGGTGTGTTTAATATCCTGCAATCTGCCAGTCGTCCCCTACTAACTTTAACAGCTATTGCCCTAATTCTTGTCCCCTTACCCCTAATTTTAATTATCGAACTTTATCGTCGGGGACGCTATCACGATTTAATGGATAGTTCCTATTTCCTGCAAGATGGTAGTATGCGACAATTACGCTTATTAATCACCCGTTTACCCGTAGTTCCCGAATTTCCCCTCTTTCGCGATCGTTATACTCCTATTCCTTGGCAAAAGCGTTGGAATTGGTTAAATTATTACGATTTAAGTCTCAATAATTTGCTAAAATTAGGCTTTAATGATTGGCGAGTTCGCGATCGAGAATTACCCGCTATCATTTCTTTTTTAGTTTGGTATCAATGGGGTATCGGCATCTTTTATATCACTCTCCTTATCTGGACTCTTTCGCGCACGATTCCGGGGTTAAATCTCTTGATTTATTTAAAATAAACTGTAACCATTTAAATACAGCAGTTATCTTTTCGTTTTGGGGAACAGAAATATGAGTGGAAATAGGAAAAAACCATGAATGCCAAATTGATTGAATCTCTCGTCCAAATTATCCAATCCATTTCTAAAGAAGAAAGATTGCTCTTAGAGAAGAAATTAGCTGCCCATGAAACTCAAACAAATTTTGATAACCTATCCCAAGCTTTAGCAGAATTGCGACAAATTTGTGCTGAAGAAAACTATACTATAGAAGTTCCTACTCGCCAAGATCGTTCTCATACATTTGCAAAAAGCTTAAATGACCTTCCTGTGTGATACTAACATTATCAAAGCGCAAGTCCCTTACGTCGCTTGTGGCGCTGGTTTTCGGGTTGGTGGCGCAAATAAGGCTATGATAAACTAGAATACAATAGCTATTCTAAATCAATAAGAATATGCACATCATCAGCCGTAAACAACTGCGGCGATTTTCCAGAAAACACGCCGATGCTGTTAATGCCATTAATACTTGGTATAAAATTGCTAGTAAAGCAGAGTGGAAAAACCTGGCTGAAGTTCAAGCTGTGTATTCTCAAGCGGAAGCTGTTGGTAATTTCACGGTCTTTAATATCAAAGGTAATCGCTATCGTCTAATTGTAGATATCGTTTACAAAGACCAAGTAATTTACATCAAGTACATTTTGACTCACGCGGAGTATGACAAAGATGAGTGGAAAAATGACCCTTACTTTAAACCGTGATACCTACGGAAGGTTACTAGCCGAGTATCTACCAAAAGTAATAGAAAACGATGCAGAAAACGAACAGGCTATTAACCTAGCTGAGGCCTTATCTCATCGAGAAAATCGCAGTCTAGAAGAAACCACTTTGTTAAATTTACTCTTGACTTTAATCGAAAAATACGAACAAGAGAATTATCCCATTGAAGAATCAGAACCCCATTCAATACTCTGGGAACTCATGCAAGCTAACAATTTACAAGAAAAAGATTTATCAGATATACTAGGTTCAAAAAAAATAGTTTCTGATATTCTTATCGGTCAACAAATAATAACAGAAAAACAAGCTGTAAAGTTAGGACAGTTTTTTCACGTTGACTCAAGTTTATTTTTAAGTAGGTAGGCGTTAAAAATTATCAGATGCCCCCCTTGTAGGGTTAGGGCTGTTTCATTCTCAATACAGATTTAAATGACCTAACCCCCCAATCCTACTGAATTATTTACGTTTGCGGCACTTGAGTCCAATACCTAACCCTCCCAGCGCCAGCAAACCCAGCACAGATGAGGATTCGGGAACACTTACTGGCGTTGGAGTTGGTGCAGGAGCCTCAAAGTTGGAAATCGCCCCGGTGCCAAGTCCTGTGGTGTTGCCTGTAACAACCCTGAAGCCAAAGCTGTCGCCAGCCGATACATTAAACGTCGATGTCCCGCTCTCAGCCAGTAAATTGAAGTTGCCGTTGAGCAGATAGCCAAAGTTATTCGCAAAAGCGGGATCGAAGAAGAGCCAATGAAACTTCACCGTCCCCGATGCAGCCGCAGTAATGGTGTAGGATGTGGTTCCCTGTAAGGAAGACTCATTGTTCCCCGCAGTCAGGCTGATGGAAGCAGGAGCGTCGCTGGTATTGACGGAACCGTTGGCATTGTCATTAGTTAATGTCCAATTACTGGGGGCGTACTGGTTTTGGAAACCGAACACTGTTGCAGCACTAGCGCTAGAAGCAGCAACTAGGGTGAGGCTGGCAGTAGCAACAGTCATTGCGGTCTATGACCGCAATGACTCGATTAATTTTGGTGATTTGGTGGCCATGGATCTTGAAATAAATTAATTAACGCAGATATTTTACAATTTGTCCAGCTAGTTTTCAAGAGGATGTTGATAGATAAAATCAATCTTATTTATATAAATAAATCAATGGTTTGTTGACCTCCCAGTTGACAAATCACCAAAAGATAATGTCACCGACTGTCTTTTTTTGAGTTTCACCCCCTCATCGCCCTCAGAATTATAATAAGGCGATCGCATCTTGCCAAAACTTAACGCTGCCATTTTGGACAACAGCCACTTTTTCCCTACTAGCTTGGGCTTCTGCGCCTTCAGTCAAATCTTCTCCCGCTACCACAGCTAAAGTAGGAATGCCTTGTCGTTGAATTAAATCGGCTCTGCGCCGAGAGCGGATAACGTCGTTGCGGTCTATTACGGTTGAAACTTCAATCGCCAGCCAAATTTCCGAACTTTCCTCAGTATTGCGAGGTCTTCCTTGTACTACTAAATCAATCAATAAAGCATCTTGAAACTCTTCTGGGGAGAGAAGCTCTTCGAGAGACTCAGCAAGAACCTCGGATGAAATCACCCTGACTTTTTTGAGTAAACGTCCAAAATAAGCAGCAGCGCGCTGACAATACTTTTGTTCCAAAGCCTGTCCTCGTAAAGAAGCAACCTGATTGTCAAGTTGATTCAACTTTTGTTCGCTATGCTCCTGAGCCTTAGCTAGTCGTTCGACAATCTCTTCAAGATGGTTGAGTCGGTATTCCGTGCGCTCTTGGGCCTGAGCCAATCGTTCGACAATCGCTTCGAGATGGTTGAGTCGCGCTTCCGTGCGCTCTTGGGCCTGAGCTAGTCGCTCGACAATCGCTTCGAGATGGTTGAGTCGGGATTCAGTGCGCTCTTGGGCCTGAGCTAGTCGCTCGACAATCGCTTCGAGATGGTTGAGTCGGGATTCAGTGCGCTCTTGGGCCTGAGCTAGTCGCTCGACAATCGCTTCGAGATGGTCGAGTCGCGCTTCCGTGCGCTCTTGGGCCTGCTCTAATCGCTCCAATCGGGATTCGGTACGCTCTTGTGCTTGAATTAGATTTTGGATGGCTAACTCGGTTTTCTGCTGAGTTTCCACCAAAGTTCTCACAATCTCTGGTAAAGCCAAGAAATCCTGAGATAACAACAAGTTACGCAGTTCTGGAATCCAATCAGGATTTTTTTGCAATAAACCGATGAATTGATTGTAGTCTTCTCTCTGAAAAACCATTATTTTAAAGCGGATTTTTGCGCTTTAAATCTGTTCTCATCTAGATTCTACAACAGTTCTACACATGACGGTGATACCCTCACGGGACTACCTGCGATTACTGCTCAATAAAATATAGCAATTCCCATAGTTGTGAGGTACAAAGTCTTAGGTTTTGAGGAGTCAGGAGTTAAGATTTTGGTGTACCTCATGAGATTGGGAAACGCTATAAGCTCTTAACTATCTAAATTAATCGATTCTCTTAAGGAGTAAATTGAAGTTGAGAAAAGAGAGATATCTCCAAGAAAACTTATCCTTGAAATTCCGTCAAAACCCCATAGATTGCCCAGATAGCCATGGCGCGTAAATAATGACAGGCGCGAAAAGTTCCCACCGATGTTATTGCTTCCGGGGTGCGAAATTGTAGGCCATTTTCATAAACTTGTCGCACCACCGCTTCCGTAATTTGCCATCCTTGCTTTTCCATTCCCATTTGCAGTAAAAAAGCCACCAACCCAAAATTAATTCCTACCCAAACTTCTAAGGGATGAGTTGCCTCGGGATTTTCGGGAGTACCATCGGGTTTTAAACCATTAGCCGCCCCAAATTTTCCCCCATGAAACTTGAGAAAACAGGCTTCATAAATCTTACTTAACGCTGATTGCGTGTATTGATTTTCTACCACATCTGGTAAACTCAATAAACGAGCATAAAATTGACCACATAATTGATCAGTCATCACCACATCGGAACCACTGCCACTATCTAAATTATAATATTCTCCATTCCAGAGAATCTGATGATAAATAGCGCGAGATTGCTGTAACCAACTGGCAAAAATTGCCGTATCTTCTCCAAGAATTGCCCCAATTTTAAGCGCCGCTTCTAGGGCCGCTATCCACAAACCACCACAATAGGCACTAATTCCCTGTAAACGCCAATCATCAAAGGTTTGGTCTGGTGCGCCGGAATTTTCGGGGATGCCATCGTTATCAAGGTCAAAAGTTTTTAAATATTGCAAAGTCAGAACAATTGACGGCCAACATTCCCGCAGAAAATCCTCATCTTTAGCCCCCGTTAATAAATAATCCCGATAGACTAATAAAACAAAATCACTGCCTAAATCTTTCCAGAGATTACAATCTTGATAACTGGTGTAATTACTCTTTTGCCAAGGGTGTTCATTGGGCGCGCCTAAATCGTGGGGAGTGGCATTTTTCGCCTTACGAATGGCACTAGCTTGGTTATAACCGATAATCCGGGGAGTATCGTCGTGGGTGGGAATTGCCCTGGCAAAAGCTTCCATGACGGCCTTTTCTAAGCGCGGCCATAACATCAATAACCCAAAGGAACCATAAAGACGCACATCCAGACTTTCATACCAACGATAATCAATACATTCTAACACTCCAAATTGACCGATAGGATCCTGTTCCGTGGCTGCCGTCCAGAGGGTGCCGCCGTCAGTTAGGAGGTATAATTCGTTAAATAAAGCCATTTTAAACCAATCGGCGAGATCGTTGCGTTCTAGGATCGGTTTTTGCCAGTTAATAATATTTTCTCGCCATGTGTCGCCGTGTTTTAAAGCCGTGCGTACCATCGCCCAAGCATTTTGACCATTGCGACCGAAAAAGTCCGTATAACGACGATAATAGTTAATTCCTTGGGCAAATTCCGTTACAGGTAAATCCCAAGCTAAAATAAAAGGAATTTTGCGAGTTTTCCCCGGACGAATGGTAAAACGAATCGCCATGGCCGTGGCCGTTTGTTCCCCTTTTTGGGCGGGGGTTTCGTCCTCAATATCCGGTAAAGAGCCATTCATGGCGAAATAATCCCAAACTTCGCCCCCATCGCCCGCAGGATTCCATTTACCCAGATAAAATACCTCTAGACTCGGATTAGTAATACTGGCAATCGCCATCTGTCCATCCCCTTCCCCGGGGTTTTCGTAATCCCGACGCATCAGACAGCCAACGCGGAAATTATCGACAATCCATTGATTATAATTACCCTCACTTTCCCCCCATTTTGATTGATATTCATAGACGGGACTACCATCATCTCTCACCTTAACCACTGGGGATTTAATCGCGTTAGTAAACCAACCGATTGTATTTTGCCAAGTCAGCATAATACTAATAGTAATTGGTTTATCAGTGGGATTATGGGCTGTCCATTCAAATAGGGCTATAGGATAACTACTTTCTTGATAATTATGCGCCCAAACCGGTGAGAATTGTTCGCAAATTAATTGAGCCTGAAAAACATCTTTGTACTCGTACCAACTGCGGGGATAAAGGGACCAATAGGTTCCCTTTTCGGCTGGATACCACGACCAGCGCGATAATGTTCCATCCGTCGGGCTTTCCGTCGCCATAGCGTAGGCTTGGGCGCTTCCGTCTTCTGTTTCTTCAAAAATGCTAAATTGACAGGCGGCAAGGCTATTAAAACTGTGTTCACCACCGTCCAGATGCCAGAGGTTAAAGTCACCTTTGGGGGAACGTCCGATGCAACCGGCCCCAAATCCTCCTAGGGGCATCCCATGCCAAGGACCATCATCTAAATTGCTGGCGTAGCGGACGCTGTAGGGTTTTTCCCAACCTTTGCCTAGAGGACGTTTCCAAGCAGCGGCGGGAATTTCTGGAAGGGAGATGAGATTAAGCATAGATGTTTTTAAGTGGGGTGTGGGGTGTGGGGTGTAGGGTGTGGGGTGTGGGGTGTGGGGAAGTGGGGAAGTGGGGAAGTGGGGAAGTGGGGAAGTGGGGAAGTGGGGAAGTGGGGAAGTGGGGAAGTGGGGAAGTGGGGAAGTGGGGAAGTGGGGTGTGGGGAAGCTGTCTCATCACCCTATCACCCCAAAACCCTATCACCTTATCACCCCAAAACCCTATCACCCTATCACCCCAAAACCCTATCACCCCAAAACCCTATCACCCTATCTCCTCCTGATTACTGACTTCTGACTCCACCAAGAAACTTTTTCAGTAAAACCTAATTATTCGCTAAAGAGATAGTTGCTGCGATCGCTAACTGTCCAATCTTGATTTTCTCCCCCGATAATTAAACGTTTAATATCGACAAAATCCTTACTTAATTGGGTCAAGGCATTGATTAAAATATCCAAAGCGATAGGATCGCTAGTACCAAGGTCAAACCAACAACGTCCCCAAGTACCTAAGTATTCAAAATCAGTCATATTGTGCATCGGTGACATAAAAGCGTTTTCCACTATATCGGTGTCATATTCCATATAACTAATATCGACTCCCACCTCCTGTACCTGTAGGTTTTCCGCATTGAAAGCCCCTAATTTACCCAAATAAAACCAAGAAGCAAAAACTTCTTCTACATACTGCTGTTCCATATTCGAGGGAACTGTCGAAAATTCCAGCCAAAACCAGACATCAAAAGGATTAAATTCGCGAAATTGTACTTCCATATTTTTTATAGGAGACAGGAGTAGGGAGTTGTCACTGATAACTTCCCCACTGATTACTGATAACTGATTACTGATTACTATGCTCTAATTTCCAGAGAAAACTAGCGAGGAGATTGGTGATAATATGAGCGAGAATTGGGATTAATAAATTACCGGTGATGATGACGGTATAACCGAGGGCAAAACCGACAACAGTTGCCCAAATAACGTAGGGCCATTGTTGGGAACCGCTAAAATGGAGGATGCCAAAAATCAGACTAGAAACGGTTAAACCAAAGATATTTAAGCCCAAAGCCGGCAAAATCACCCCGCGAAATAATAATTCTTCACTTAACCCCGGCAGTAATCCAATCCAAATTAAATCGGGCCAAGCTAAAGGTTTAATGACTAATTCTAAGTAAGAGTTAGCACTATGGCGATAACTAGACCAAAAACGATAGAGAAGCCCACTAATTCCACTAATTGCCCCCGCTAAGGCTAATCCGAACAGGAAATCCGGGAGAGTCCAGCGAATGGCGGGAATAGCGATCGCACCGAAATATTGCCAGACTTTGGCGACTACCAGCAAGATAATCGCCGTTACCGCCATAATGGTGAGGACTTGTGTGCGTGTCAGGGGATCAAATTCGGAATTAGGGGAATTAGTCACGGATTCTCGGATAAACAGCGTAAAGAGTTTAAATGAGGGCGAAGAGATGGGAGGCTAACCCCGGCCCGTTGACAAACGATCGCACCGATTGCCTCCATATACGAGTGTACCCTAATTGCTTTCACCCCCAGAAGTTCTGGGTCCACCTTCATTCTTGTACTATTTTCCTGCACGGCAATCAGTACAGTTTTTTCTTGACAAAAACTTAAGACTGTGCTAGAGCCGCAAGCACTGGCGGGAACGATCAGCGCGTCCACCTCCCGGCTCCAAATAGCATCGGGACCGGGCCGCTTGACCAATTGGGGGGCGCGACTTAAACCCACCAAAACGCAGGGTAAAAAAGTATAACCGATTTCTTCGGCTGCGGCCTTGGGGGAAAGTTGCGGCTCCAGGGGCAGCGGACTTAAAGCGGGAGCGTGGGCCGCCGGTATTTGGAATTGTCGCACCACCAGATGGGAAATCACCGCTTCGGCCCCGGCAAGGGGATCCACCCCCTGACCATGGCGATAATTAGCCAGGGCAATGCTATCGGGATCGTCGGGAAAACGGGCAACAATGGCGATCGCTTCTGCCTGGCCCTGGTTAATCAGTTTTTCTGCTCCCCGCAGCAAGCTGTCGGGATTGCCAATTGTTCCCCAACTGGCCCCGGAGGCTGCCTCTCGCAACTGCACATTTAGGGGGGCATCGGTGATAAGGTAATCGGTGAGATCTAAGCCTAGGGTGGCCCGGACAGCATCGGCAGCCTGAAGGTGTCTTTGCAAGAGGTCAAATTCAATGGCGCGATCGAATAGTAATCCGATGCGATTTTGATGGACGGGACTTAATCCCCAATCCCCCTGAGCAAAACGATCTAAAGCGTAACCCTCCACATAGT
The DNA here is from genome assembly GCA_007095785.1 of Microcystis aeruginosa Ma_SC_T_19800800_S464. GTDB lineage: Bacteria > Cyanobacteriota > Cyanobacteriia > Cyanobacteriales > Microcystaceae > Microcystis > Microcystis aeruginosa_E. The sequence continues at coordinate 5,638 of SFBL01000045.1, read as the reverse complement.
AGGTGTTGTCCAGAGGCCAGTACAGTTGTGCGCCGTTGAGGACATTGGGATGGGTAATTAGGCGATCGCAAACTTGGGCGATCGCTCTGGCCACGGGAATGCCATCCCCAGCATAACCGCCAATCGCTGCCCCGATGCCGGTGGGAATAATTAGTACGGCGGTATAGGGACGAGAATTCACGAGGCAGTGGTGACAATCGCTTCGACTTTTACCTGATTATTCTCGGTATCCACTTCTGTGATTGCCCAACGCAAGGGTTCACCGCGTTTGGCTAATTCTTTTTCGATTTCTTGCTGCAGTTGTTGCGGGGTTTCCTGTAGGTCGATTTCGGCACTAATAAAGTGAGTGGTCATGGGAATAGTCCAGGATAGTTATCCCCTCAGTTTATCAAGATTTTGCCCTCTTGCGCTGACTTATCGGCTCTCTGCGTCAGGAACCACAAAGACACGAAGAACACAAAGATCGATCGCTATGTAAGTTAAACTGATCACACAAAGAATAAGAGAGCCAAAGCCATTCTCGTACTATGATTAATACTAGGCTTTCCCCTAGAGATTATGATCGCAGTTCCCAACTACATCAGTCCCCAAGAATATCTCGCTATCGAGCGCCAGAGTCAGATCCGTCATGAATACCGACGTGGTTTGGTTTATGCGATGGCCGGCGGTACGGATAATCACGATCGCATTGCCCTTAATCTACTCGCTCTGGTTAACCTGCATTTCGGCGACTCTACAGACTGTCGGTTTTACTCGGGTAATGTCAAGGTTAACTATCAAGATCAGTTTTATTACTATCCCGATGCTTTTGTTACCTGCGATCCTCGCGATCGCCAAGACCGTTATCTGAAACGCTATCCGAAACTGATCGCGGAAGTGCTTTCCCCCAGTACGGCCGCTTTTGACAAGGGCGAAAAATTCCTAGATTATCAACAGATAGAAACTTTAGAAGAATATGTATTAATTTCCCAAGAAATCCAGCGCGTGGAATGCCGTCGTCGTAATTCTCTGGGGACATGGGAAACGACTATTTACGAGACAGACGATCGCGTAATCCTGTCAAGTATTAACCTAGAGTTAGCCATCGCCGATCTCTACCGGGGAATAGATTAAAATGTGAACTACTCTCAAGGGAGTTGAGAGCTTGCTGCTTCCATGGGAATGGATAGACCGCATTTAGTTTATTTGTACTAACTGGCTTGGCAATTTTCCAGCCATTGTTCTAAATCCTGTAGTGACTGAAAATCTAACAAAGCTTCTCCCAAGTTTTCTAACTGTTCTAGGTCAAGACTGCGGATATTGGGCAATAATTCGGGAGAAATGTCCCCTATCCGCCGATTTAATAGACGTAAAACTAGGTTAGCTTCTCCTTCTTGTCGTCCTTCTTGTCGTCCCTCTTGTAAACCTTCCGACCAGATTTCTTGATAGATAACGGATTCTTTCATGATGTCTTTCCTCAATAATCGTTGGATGATGTCTTTCTCTAATACTAACCCGGCTAGAATTGCAGTAGATGCGGCCAGATTACTTTGTTCTCGACTATCGCTGATTTGCTCGATTTCTTGGGCAATTTGCCGCAGTAAGTTTTCTTGTTTCTCCGCTTGAGCGAGTATGGCAAAGGGAAACAGTCCGGGGGCCTTTAATAGGGTATCCGAGGGTTGTTCCCAAAGTCTAATCACTTCAAATTGATGAGAGGTTTTCCCTTGTTTATAATCATTTTGTCGGACTTTGGGGGAGTCACTTTTCCTCAGATAAATAACCACTTGATGGATAGGTTTATCGGGATAGCGTCGATAGAGTCTGGTGGCATAATCTAGCATTCTATAGGGAATATCTTCTTTAGGTTCGGTTTGGAACTCGATATGTAAGATTAATTCTTCCGACTCTAAAAAGATCAAAGTATCAGCCCTAATTGGCTCTAGGGATAATTCCGATGGTTTAATTTCTGTTAATTCTAAGGGTTTACCCAGTAACCAAGTGGCTAAGTCTCTCGAATATTCAAGGGCGATAAATTTACAGGTAGAATCATACATTTTTCATTCAATTATAGGTTAAGTCTGACCTATATTTTAACAAAATTATCATCCTATTCCCAAAAATAACCAAAGGAGTTTTATTCGGGGAAGGGTATATCTAAACTCATTTGTTGTCCTGGGGTTTCCCTTTGTTTTTCGGCAGCTTTCAGGACTTCAAAGGTGAGGATAACATCGAGACGTTTTTTCTGTTCAAGGATTTCTTGCACTGTCACAATCTCAATTTTATCGACACTTTGACTCATATAACGACCGCGATAAATTCCCGCAGATTTGGCCGTTTGAACCATATCTTTAGTGGGAGGTTTCAAGGTGATAAATATACCCAGGGCTGCCCCTTGTAGTGTCATGGTTCCCTGTAGATCTCTGATGTCTCCCGATTTGACATTACCGGATTTTACTTGAAAAATAATTTTCTCGCGGTTGTCCTTATCTCCCTGAAAATAGGCAATAGCATCGACTCCTTTATCTGCTCCTTTTTTGTCATTAATCACTGCCCGGTTATTACTATAGGTTAAAACCGCCCATTTCTCAAATTCTTTGCGGGTACGATCATCGGGTTTAGTGGCTAATGCTTGCGCTGATTCCATGTCTTTAGGAATACCGTTCAGTTCAATTTTATCTAAAACATTTTTACCAAAGGAGTCCTCTAATCGCTTTAACATTAAGCTAATACTCTGATAGGTTATATCAATTCCAATCCAGTTTCTCTCTAATCTCTCTGCTACAGCGATAGTCGTTCCACACCCACAATAGGCATCTAAAATTACATCTCCTTTATTACTACTTGCTTTGATTATTCTTTCTAATAATGCCTCCGGTTTTTGTGTGGGATAACCCAGACGTTCTTTTGTAGTTGGAGCAAAGATAATATCTGTCCATATATCTTGAATTACAGGGCTTTTAGTTTCTGATAAATATTGCTTAAGACCATCTTTTCGAGGCCGGCCATCCTTCTGTAACAAAATATAACCCTGACTATATAGTTCTTCTAGTTTTTCTATAGAAAACCGCCATTGTCTATTATTACCTGGATGGACTCCACGCCATTCTATAGTTCGTGATTCTGAAAAATGAGGAGCCGTTAAGTTTTCCGCTCTGTATAAACCTTTAGAGTCTGAGTATTTATATCTTGCTAATTGTTCTTGGGAATGATAGGCATCTATATGATTAAATGTCTTAGCCTGTGTTTTGCTGTAAAAAAATAGACGATCCTGAATTCTTCCATATCTTTGAGGATCATTGTGTGCCGTAGTTCTTTTCCAAACAATCTCATTGAAAAAATCACCCCCCTGAGAGCAAAAAATAGCATCTAAAACTATTTTTAAATAATGACTAGCAGTGGGATCGCAGTGGAGATAAAAGCTACCGGTAGATTTTAAAACTCGATGGATTTCCACAATCCTCAGCGTCATACTCACCAGATAAGCGAGAAGACTACCTTTACCCAAAACTTTAGTCAAACCGTCAATTAAATCGATAGTCTGACTGGTAAATTTACCCTGATAGTTGCTTTGAATTTCCTCTAAAGCTTCGTTAGCGTGATTATCCCATGTCCAGGTATCCACAAACGCTTGTGCTTGTGCTTGATCTTCCTTGCCTAAGTTGTTATAAATTTGGTTGTAATTGCGTTTAGAATTAAAGGGTGGGTCGATATAACAAAGATCGATCGATTCATCTTTGATATATTTCCGCAGCACTTCTAGGTTATCACCGTAGTATAGTTTATTGACCATAGAGATTAAGGGGATTGACTGCATCCTCAATTGTATTATTATTCCCCCTTAAAGAGGGCGAATACAATCGCTCCAGAGAATAATATTATTGTACTAATTACAATAAGCGCATCATGTGCGCCCAAAATTTAATTTTTCTTAAGTCTATCTAGCCTGAAAATGAGGGGGTCGCAGGCAGGCACGGATTCCCATTCTATAAATAAGTATATGTCAAGTCTTGGGATTTTGTCAAGGGGAATTATCCTCTGCAATCGCCCCTACAATAATATAATTGTACTAATTGTAAAAGCACTGAGAGGCAGCCCACAATAGACCTCTTGCAAAAATCAAAAATCTTCCGTTAATTGAGGAGTCAGGAGCCAGTAGTCAGTAGTCAGGAGAATTAAGAATGAGCATTAATCAATTAAATGCTCTATTTAGGGATTTTATGCAATTTTATGTCTATTTTCTCATTTTTGCCCTCTCAAAAATTAATTATGCAAGAACTCTAATAGTCTTACTGGGAGACGGAATTAAAGGTTAATTTTCTTAAGTCTATCTAGCCTGAAAATGAGGGGGTCGCAGGCAGGCACGGATTCCCATTCTATGAATAAGTATATGTCAAGTCTTGGGATTTTGTCAAGGGGAATTATATTAATTTCGCCGCTAAAATTAAAGGTTCTTTCCAATCAACTAAAACCCTTGTGCTTGGTAATGGCATCCCTAACCGTAGTATGATTGAAGGATGCGAAGACTCAGAATAACTCGACCCGACGACTGGCACCTTCATCTCCGCGATGGTGCGGCACTAAAAGCGGTTCTACCCCATACGGTGCGTCAATTTGCCCGTGCCATTATCATGCCGAATTTAAAGCCCCCAGTGCGCTCGGTGGCTGATGCTGCCGCCTATCGCGATCGCATTCTGGCAGCAGTTCCAGAGGGTCAACAGTTCGAGCCATTGATGACCCTCTATCTGACCGATAATACCAGTCCCGAAGAAATTATGGCGGCGAAAGCCTGCCAGTTTGTCAAAGCGGTGAAATACTACCCGGCCGGTGCCACAACTAATTCCGACTTGGGGGTGACGGATCTTCGTAGGTGCGATCGCGTTTTGGCGGCCATGGAGCAGCTGGATATGCCGCTACTACTGCACGGAGAAGTTACCGATGGTCATATTGATGTGTTCGATCGAGAGAAAGTGTTCATTGAGAAGCACTTAATCCCACTGATAACAAGATTTCCGAAACTGCGGGTCGTATTTGAACACATTACCACCGCCGATGCGGTCAAGTTTGTTCTATCTGCTAACAACAACGTCGCCGCCACAATTACGCCCCAACATTTATTATTTAGCCGAAACATTCTCTTTACCGGTGGCATTCGTCCCCATTTTTATTGCCTGCCGATTTTGAAACGAGAGGATCATCGTTTGGCACTTTTGCAAGCGGCCACATCGGGCAATCCCAAGTTTTTTTTAGGGACTGATAGTGCGCCCCATTCTCGCTACAGCAAAGAAAGTTCCTGTGGCTGCGCGGGTTGTTATTCGGCTCTGCACGCCCTAGAGTTGTACGCAGAAGCTTTTGAGAGCGTTGATGCAATTCAGCAACTGGAAGGGTTCGCCAGCTTTCACGGGCCAGATTTTTATCAACTCCCCCGGAATACGGAACAAATCACCTTAACCAAAACCCCTTGGCGCATTCCCGATGAATTGCCCTTTCCCGAATCCGGACTGGTGCCGTTACGAGCAGGTGAAGAGATAAGCTGGCAATTAGGGGATTGACACTCCCATCGCTAAAAGCGAGGGATTCTTGGTTCACTGAGTTTCCTTAATCTGGCAGGACGTATCCAACCAAACCAGAGGGAATCTCTCCCCCCCCCCTTGCCCCCCCG
>SFBL01000044.1 GCA_007095785.1 Microcystis aeruginosa Ma_SC_T_19800800_S464 | reverse complement strand
GGGGTGGGTTCCCAGAAGTCCTCGAAATCTTCTTCTATCAGTGCCGGAGAGGTGGCAGTTTCGTCGCTTTTGGCAATCGTCATTTTTTCGGCCTCTCTAGGTGGGAGTGTCCATATTTTGGCTGATTATTTATCATGTTACATCATAATTTAGGAGTGAGGGGATAGATGTTAGGAGTTGAGAAAATTATCTTCGCTTAACAATGATAAAAACTTTTCTACTGGGTGCGTTACATTGGGCTAACACACCCGAATAATATTCTTCAGCTAACCAAAAAACTTGGCTTTATCTTTAACTAATTTTGTCCCGATTCCGGCGGCAATGACTTCGGAGAGAATGCTAATTAAACGATAGATAGCAACGGTGACAAGTACGTTAGCGGCGGGAAATTTTTCTGTGTCTAAAAGTGCGATTGCTGTGGCTTCAAAAACTCCTAATCCTCCCGGCGCTCCGGGGACAACTAAACCCAATAACCAGGCAAAACTAAAGGTTCCTAAGAGGGGTAAAATCTGAGCAAGGGTAATCATTTTTAATACCATCCAAGCTAAAATAAAACCCGCACCGCGCCACAATAAAAATCCAGTTTCACCCAAGAGGGGAACGAGAGGATATTTAGTTAGATAAACAGGTTCTTGAGCAATCTTTTTCTTTTGGCTAAGGATTTTGAGAGGATAATTTAAAAATTTGGGATGAATGCCGATTAAAATTAATCCTAAAACTAATATCTGTATCCCTAGACTTGAGCTAGATTTCATCCAACCTAAACCACCACCAATAACTGCTATGGCTAAGGCTGCACACACCAGTAATAAAAGTTCTAATAAAACGCTTAAACTAGCGGTTCCCCAATCACTTCCTGCTTTATTAATTGCCACAATGCGAGCATAAAAGTGTCCGATATTACCGGGTAGATATTTCCCTAAATTGGTAATCATATAGATGCCAATTCCTGCGGAGGTTTTAATCGGTTGTTGATAGCTTTTTAGTATCCATGTCCACACCCACCCTGCCCAAATTTGAGCGATAACTGTGGTTACAAGTGCCAAGAAAAGAAATAACCAACCGTGATTTTCAATTCTAACTGAGGTAACGTTATCCCAGTTATTTTTAAGGTTACTGAGAACAAAAAATAAGGTTCCGCCAATAATCAGCCAACGTAGAAACTTTTTCAGCATTTCGTTTTTTCCTTTATTCATTTTCTGGAGGAAACCAATCGAGATCGAGCAGATTTTCTAAACTGTAGGGACATTTCTGAGGAAAACTAACTTGATTATCGGTTTTTTCTTTAACATAATTTAACGCTTTCTGATAAATACGAGGTAATTCTTGACTGAGATAATTGCGGAGATTAGTAGTTAAATAAGTGTCGATTTGGTTTTTAAAATTAACAATTTCTGAACGCCAATGACTACGATTATATTTTCTCTTGACTGTCCAAAATTGTAATAATAAACAATGTCTAATAATTTGCTCTAGCAAACTAGCAACCCGAAACTTTTTTTCGTTTCCCAAATCTTCTAACTCCTCGATTAAGTTTTCTAAGTCTAAAGCTTCATATCTTTTATTCTTCAAGAGTTCGATGGTTTCTTCCAACCAGAGAGAATCATCAATTTCGTAGAGAGTTTTTAAGTCGGGAATAACAGTCATTTTTTATCTCCTTGATGATAAGATGGTAGCCAATTAGGATCGAGAAGTTCTTCTAAACTGTAGGGACAAGTATCGGGAAAGTTAACTTGATTATCAGTTTTTTGACGAACGTATCGCACTGCATTTTCATAGATATTATCAAATTCTTGCTCCAGATATTTACGAAGATTTGTGGTTAAATAACGTTTTAGTTGATCTTTAAAACTCACTATCTCTGCTTTCCAATGAGCTTGATTATAATCTCTTTTCCTTGTCCAAAATTGTAATAATAAACAATGCCTAATAATTTGCTGTAAAAAACTAGCAACCCGAAACTTTTTCTCGTTTCCCAAGTCTTCTAACTCCTCGATTAAATTGTCTAAATCTAACGCTTCAAAATTTTTAGCCTTGAGCAGTTCTATGGTTTCTTCTAACCAGAGGGAATCATCAATCTCGTAGAGAGTTTTTAAGTCAGTAATAACAGTCATTTTTTATCTCCTTGATGATAAGATGGTAGCCAATTGGGATCGAGAAGTTCTTCTAAACTGTAGGGACAAGTATCGGGAAAAATGACTTGATTATTGGTCTTTTTTCTAACATAACGTAGTGCCTTATGATAAATATTATCAAATTCTTGTTCTAAATATTTGCGTAAACTTGCCGTTAGGTAGGTATTTAATTGATCTTGAAAATTTACCAGTTCTGACTCCCAATGACCTTGATTATATTCTCTTTCGCTTGACCAAAATTGCAGTAACAAAGCATGACGAATAATTTGCTGTAAAAAACTAGCAACCCGAAACTTTTTCTCGTTTCCCAAATCTTCTAACTCCTCGATTAAGTTTTCTAAATCTAACGCTTCAAAATTTTTAGCCTTGAGCAGTTCTATGGTTTCTTCTAACCAGAGAGAATCATCAATCTCGTAGAGAGTTTTTAAGTCGGGAATAACAGTCATTATCATCTCCTTTATTCGTAAGGTGGTAGCCAATTAGGATCGAGAAGTTCTTCTAAACTGTAGAGACAAATATCAGGGAAAGTAACTTTATTCTTTGTCTTTTTACGCACAAAGAAAACTGCATCTTCATAAATGTTAGTTAATTCATTTTGTAAATAATTACGGAGATTGGTGGTTAAGCCTCTTTTTAGCTGAATTTGAAAGTTGACTATTTCTAACTCCCAGTGATCCTGATTATAATCTCTTTCCCTTGTCCAAAACTGTAGGAGTAAAAAATGTCTGATAATTTGCTCTAATAAACTAGCAGCACGAAACTTTTTTTCGTTTCCCAAGTCTTCTAACTCCTCGATTAAATTGTCTAAGTCTAGCGCTTCAAAGTTTTTAGCCTTGAGCAGTTCTATAGTTTCTGCTAACCAAAGAGAATCATCAATTTCGTAGAGAGTTTTTAAGTCGGGAATAACAGTCATTTTTTATCTCCTTGATTGTCAGATGGTAGCCAATTAGGATCGAGAAGTTCTTCTAAACTGTAGGGACAAATATCAGGAAAGTTGACTTTATTATCAGTTTTTTTACGAACGTATTGCAGGGACTCAAAGTAAATTTGCTCAAATTCTTGTTCTAGATATTTGCGAAGATTTGTGGTTAAATAGCGCTTTAACTGATATTGAAAACTTATTATCTCTGCTTGCCAATGAGCCTGATTATATTCTCTTTCCCTTGTCCAAAATTGTAATAATAAACAATGTCTGATAATTTGCTCTAATAAACTGGCAACACGAAACTTTTTTTCGTTTCCCAAATCTTCTAACTCCTCGATTAAATTATCTAAGTCTAAAGCGTCAAATTTTTTAGCCTTGAGCAGTTCTATAGTTTCTTCTAACCAAAGAGAATCATCAATGTCGTAGAGAGTTTTTAAGTCGGGAATAACAGTCATTTTTTATTTCCCCTAGAATGGGCAATAGTGACCAGTTAAACCGATCACTACAGCTTTTATATACTAGATAATTTTAGCGGAGCGCAGACCGAAAAAGAGACCGAGAGCAATTCCGGTAAAAACGATCAGATAACCCGCTAAAGCGGCAACAGCTAACACAGACATGGTGAAAATCTCCCAAGTAATTTAATCTTTTTTAGCATTGTACCGTTATTCTTGCCCTTCCCCTTCCTCGTCTTCCAGATCTTCCCCAAAGCGCGGCTGAGGGGGAATTGCGGCGACAATTGCCTCGATTACCTTGCCGACTGGAACAATTTCTAAGCCCACATCTTCGGGATAAACTTGACCTCTAGGGACAATCGCCCGTTTAAAGCCCAATTTCGCCGCTTCTTTTAATCTTAGTTCCATTTGCGACACTAAGCGCACTTGTCCGCCTAATCCCACTTCCCCGATTAAGACTGTGCGCGGATCCACGACTCGATCGCGAAAACTAGCGACAACAGCGATCGCAACTCCCAGATCCGCCGCCGGTTCTTCCACTCCCAACCCTCCCGCGGAAGCAACATAGGCATCTAATTTCGATAAAGGAATGCCGACGCGCTTTTCTAAAACGGCGAGAATTTGCTGTAATCGGTTGTATTCTATGCCCGTGGTCGATCTTCGGGGGGAAGCGTAGCTGGTGGGGCTAACTAATGCCTGTAACTCCACCACAATCGGGCGTGTACCTTCACAGGCTACCACCGTCGCCGTACCGGGGGAAAATTCATCGCGATTGCCTAAAAACAATTCCGAGGGGTTTTCCACTTCCACCAAACCGTGATCCACCATCTCGAAAATACCGATCTCATGGGTTGCCCCAAAACGGTTTTTCACGGATCTTAAGAGACGATGGGAGGCATAGCGATCGCCTTCAAAATATAACACCGTATCGACCAAATGTTCCAAAACTCGCGGGCCAGCGATCGCCCCTTCTTTAGTCACATGACCGACAATTAATAAAGTAATATTCTCCCGTTTTGCCACCTGCATCAAGGCGGAGGTACATTCGCGAACTTGGGCGACAGATCCCGGCGCGGAAGTTAACGCCCCAAAATAAAGAGTTTGAATACTATCAATTACCGCCACCTGTGGGCGTAGAGATTCTAATTCCCGCAAAATTTCCTCTAAATCGGTTTCTGGCAGAACATAGAGATGATTATCGAGTTCTGAGGTTGATTCAGAGGCTTTTTTCTCCTTGCCATTGCCATTATTTTCCGACTCCACGGGAACCACTCCCACTCCTAAACGGGCAGCCCGCAGTTTAATCTGTTGTCCCGATTCTTCGGCGGAAACGTAGAGGATGCGCGGTAATCTTTGGGCGAGTTGGTTGGTAACTTGCAGTAAAAGCGTCGATTTGCCGATACCCGGATCGCCGCCGATTAGTACAAGAGAACCCGGGACAATGCCACCACCGAGAACGCGATCAAATTCCCCGTAACCAGAGGGAAAACGTTCCTGTTCATACTGGGTAATTTCCGAGAAGCGCACCGAGATACGCGGTTGCGGGTTGCGTTGCCCTTTGCCGTTATTTGGGCGACTATTTTGCCATCCTGGGCGATTTCCCGCCGGATTATTGCCACCAGCCATCACTTGTTCTTCTAGCGTCCCGTAGGTGTCACAACTGGGGCATTTTCCCAACCATTGGGGAGATTCCGCCCCACAAGCGCTACAGATATATATTGTTCGCGATTTCGCCATGTTTTTTAAGAAAAGTTGAAGAAAAGTGGTTTGAGGATCAATTCTCTTGTCAAATTTAATTAAGTATGATAGAGGGGAAGGAAGACCCTAAAGTTATTGATAATCGCCATAAAAGAAATAAAATAGGAAATTTAGGCTTAATGATAACGGCCAAAGGATATTCTATAAACAGGAACGCTCGTTATTTAACTTTAAAATTCATCACACTATTTAACTAAGGAGTGTTAATTCAGTTGGAGAACCAAAAGGAAAAAATTCTCGTTGTTGATGATGAAGCCAGCATCCGTCGTATCTTAGAGACTCGTTTGTCGATGATTGGTTATGAAGTCGTCACCGCCGCCGACGGAGAGGAAGCTTTAGAAACCTTCCGCACCGCCGAACCCGATTTAGTGGTTTTGGATGTGATGATGCCGAAATTAGACGGTTACGGTGTCTGTCAGGAACTCCGCAAAGAATCGGATATTCCTATCATTATGTTAACCGCTTTGGGGGATGTGGCCGATCGAATTACCGGGCTAGAATTGGGTGCGGATGACTATGTAGTTAAACCTTTTTCTCCCAAAGAACTCGAAGCGCGGATTCGTTCGGTGTTGCGTCGGGTAGAGAAAAATGGCGCTCCAGGGATTCCTAGTTCCGGTGTGATTCATATCGGTTCAATTAAAATCGATACCAATAAACGTCAAGTTTATAAGGGGGATGAACGCATCCGTCTGACTGGTATGGAATTTAGTTTACTGGAATTATTGGTCAGTCGATCAGGAGAAGCTTTTTCCCGCTCGGAAATCCTTCAGGAAGTTTGGGGTTATACCCCCGAACGTCATGTGGATACGCGGGTGGTAGATGTGCATATTTCCCGTTTACGAGCCAAATTAGAAGATGATCCCAGCAATCCTGAGTTAATTCTCACCGCTAGAGGTACAGGCTATCTTTTCCAGCGGATTTTAGAACTAGACGAGGAATAGTTCTCAGCTATGGCACCAGCTGATCCCAATCGTATTTTAAGACTGTTACCCCTGTTCGCCGGCATCGTCGGGGGTACGGTATTAATGTTTAACCGTTTTGCCACTGCCGATTTAACCCCATCCCAAGCGCGTTCCGATGTGATGGGAGTGATTTTGAGTGGGGTTTTAATTTTGGTGGGTTTAATCTGGCAAAGAGTTCAACCCCGCTTACCGGATGCTGTGGAATTAATCGGGCGCGAAGGTCTGGAATTTGCCCCAGATTTGCCAGAACCGGTTAAAATTGAGCTTGCTTGGGCTTCCCATTTACTTTTAACTAACACCGTGACAAAATCTCTGATCGTTTATTATCAGGGAAAAGTTTTATTACGTCGCGGTATCTTAAGCCAGAATTCTGAAGTTAAAGTTAGTAATATTATCAAAAGAGTTTTAGAAACCGGTAAAGCCGTTTATTTAGTTAATTTAAATTTATATCCCGCTAAAATCGAGTTTGACTATTTGCCAGAAAACACCCAAGGCTTAATCTGTCAACCCATCGGTAAGGAAGGGGTGTTAATTTTGGCGGCAAATGCACCGCGCAGTTATACTAAACAAGATGAAATTTGGATCGAGGGAATTGCTGATAAATTAGCCAATACTTTTAGTCAGTTTTAGGCAATTTCAGCAAGATTTAAGACTTCGGTTCAGATGAGAGTAAGCAATTAGCGATCGACCTGTAGCTACAGCAGTTATCTCAATGGTGAGATAGGGATACTTTGCCGGCGATCGAAGCTTTTAAAAATCGTTAACTGATAGTTGGGGGTCGAGAATGGAATCACCCCCATCCCCTCCCGTAGAGAACCTACTCGTGCATAGTTTTCGGACTTTATTGAAATTAGGTGATAGAGTTGTCTAAGTTGGGCTTCCGTCGGTTGCATTTAGTCATTATCGGCTTGATTTTAGATTATTGTTCATTTTTAGCATCATTAACTGAAAGTCACTTCCCTAACCTATTTAGCATCAGTTTAACCCATTTTTCAAGGATCTAGGCTAGAATATGAAGACAAGACGCATTACTCTGGGTTAATCTACTCTGTAGAAGCTAAGAAGGTAATCAAAATGGCTAAATATTCGCCTCTTATCCATGTATCTCCTGAAACTATGAGTGGTGTTCCTGTTTTTTCAGGTACTAGAGTTCCGATACAAACACTTTTTGATTATCTTAAAGCAGGAGAATCAATTGATGATTTTTTAGAGGGTTTTCCAACGGTAACAAGAGAACGAGTTATTAGCTTACTTGAAGAATTTGAAAAAGAGCTTATAGCGGTAAGCGCTTGAGTGAGATACAAACCAAGCTTTGCCTAGCATGGTTTATAGCTCGTGACACTGTACCTCATACGACTGCACACCGCTATATTGATAGGGTAGCGTGAAATGAGGCTTCTTTTAGATGAATGTATTGACCGAAGATTAATGAGGGAGTTTACAGGTTATAATATCAAAACTGTTCCGCAAATGGGATGGACTGGGATCAAGAATGGTCAACTGTAAAGATAATTACAGAATCTAAAATAAACTTATTTTCCTTCCAAGATAAATTTCTCTCCTCTACCAAAATTATAATACTTTTTTCCTGTTAGTCTATCTTCTGCAATTTCGACATTCTTACAGCTTATCATTCCTCTAGGATCTGAATTACCAATACGACTGTATCCAAAAGCATCAGCATAACCTACACACTTACCTGCTGATATAGGTATTAAACAGTTATATCCATCTGAAAACAGAGAACCTGATATAGTGGGATTAACTCCGTTCCGCGTACATTCATACTGACGACGAGATTGGCTAATTAAAATATCATTACTCATATTGTTTGCTTGTATGGGAGCAGAATTAATTAATCCCACACCAATGAACATAAAAAGGATTTTAATGGCTCTCATAGTGAGTAGTTACTGCAAAAACAACCATAAACAGTACCATCCTAACTAATAAGTTTAAACATTTTCAAGACGAAAAAAAACGGATATTGTCGGAAGTTTTGTTAACTATGTTTACAAATATCGGAAAATAACGGATAATGACGGTATTGTGTCCTCAAATCTTAACATTACTCCCATGGATACCCAAGAAGTCTTCTCACTTATTGATAATCTGGTTTTTGACCACACGGGAAAGCACCTCGATACATTGCAATTAGGGATTTTAAAGAACGTTTTTGATGGTCAGAAATATGCAAAAATAGCAGAAGAATATAATTGTTCTGAAGGTCATGCCAGAGATAAAGCCTATGAACTTTGGCGCATTCTTTCGGAAGTGTTAGGGGAAGAATTAAATAAATCAACTGTTCGATCAGCAATTGAAAGGTTAATTGTCAGCAATAGTATTAATAATTTGGGCAATAAATCTGTAAAAATTGATCAGGTTACTTTTTGTCATAACCCTTCTAATAATCGAGAAATAGAAAATTATCATATTTATAAAACTGAAAACAATGTTATTAAAGCAAAACTAGAAACTGTTCCCAAACTAATAGGATTAGGATTAACGATCGAACAAATTGCTCAAGCTCTTGATTTAGATATACAATTAATTTTAGATAGTCTCAAACCAGAGTAACTTTGATAACTTTATCAAGATATGGATGTCAAGCTGCTTTGATACACAATTGACAAGGATAGGGAAATGGAGAAATTTCAACTAATACCCCAAAACTAAACCCCCACCCCCAACACCTAGAACTGCTATATAGCGTTTCCTGTTCGCAAGAGGTACATTATCGATGTTGAAAAGTTCAATCAGCAAAGGTTTAAATGTGCCACACAGGTGTGAGAAACGCTATAATTAAAGGATTCCTTAAATTGTCTTGCTTAGTATCAAAAAAAATGAGCGAATTAAGTCCCGCCACTGCTAGAGAAATTGAACGTTGAAGTTAAAGTCATCGCCTGAGTTTTTCCTATCTGCATTTGGCAGAATTTAGGGCGCGTTAGACGGCGACAATCTAGGAGTCGTCAATCAGCCAAAAAACTTTGGGGTTAGTTTATCTGGTGTTTACCGACAATGTGCTGTTGCTTACACAGACTGTTGGGAGTCCTATAAGACAGTAATTCCCAGTAAACGTCATCGACCAGTCGGGAAAGAAACTGGTCAAACTAATCCTATTGAAAGCTGTTTGGCATTTTATCCATAACTACAATGCACACCTTTTTCCTAACTTCTAACCCTGATTATCGGTCAGGGGTCGATGTTTCTCGATCAAATCGATCGCCTGGGTGACACTTTCCGGGAAAATTACCACTAAACCCCCCTCAGAAACCGTGCTTAAAGCCTTCTCTAAAGCCTCCGTTTCATCGAGAATCACTTCCGGACGCATACTGGCATTTTCTTGGCTAATTCCCCTGAGAATTAAATCGGCCACTTCCCCCCGTCGGCGACCGCGAGTATCGTTATCTTCCTTGACAATAATTCGATCGAACATTTGGGCCGATAATTTCCCTAATAAAATTAAATCATCATCGCGTCGATCGCCAGGTCCCCCAACCACGCCGACTTTTTCCCCGGACCAATTGCCGACAAAACCGCCGACGGCTTCGTATCCGGCGGGATTATGGGCATAATCGATTAAAGCGTGATGGTGTCCCAAGTCAAACAGGTTCATCCTGCCGGGGGTCTGGGCCACGGAAGGTTTAAAAGTTCGGACCCCTTGGCGAATTAACTCGATATCGATACCCTGCACAAAAGTCGCTAAACAGGCGGCCAAGGCGTTAGCAATCATAAAAGGAGCCATTCCCTGCATAGTCACGGGAATATTGACCGCTTCCTCGATTCTCAGCGTCCATTCTCCCTCTAGAATCGACAGATAGCCATTCTCATAAATGGCGGCCATGCCACCGCGACGGATATGGTCGTGAATAATCGGGTTATCGGGACTCATGGAAAAATAAGCGACTCTTCCCTTCACTTTTTCGGCCATACTAACGGTCAAAGGGTCATCGGCATTTAAGACCGCGTAACCCTCGGCGCTAACCACCTCGGCCACAACGCTTTTTACCTTCGCCATTTGTTCGATGGTGTCGATATCACCGATACCCAAATGGTCGGCGGCCACATTTAAGACCACTCCCACATCGCACTGATTAAAGGCTAAACCCGATCGCAGGATACCACCCCGGGCCGTTTCTAACACGGCAATCTCGACCGTGGGCTCCTTCAAAATCATACTGGCACTGTAGGGACCGGTGTTATCGCCCTTTTCTACCAGATAATCATCGATATATACCCCGTCCGTCGTGGTAAATCCGACTACTTTCCCCGTTTGTCGGCAAATATGAGAAATTAAGCGGCTAGTGGTGGTTTTGCCGTTAGTTCCCGTAATTGCCAGAATTGGCACGCGACTGGGAGTCCCGGGGGGGAATAACATATCGATAACTGGAGCGGCGATATTGCGGGGTAAACCGCGACTGGGGGCGACGTGCATCCGAAAACCGGGGGCGGCGTTGACTTCTACGATTACCCCGTCCACTTCTTTCAGGGGTTTGCGGATATCCTCTGTGACCACATCGATACCGGCAATATCCAAACCGATTAATTTTGCCACTCTTTGGGCGATCCAGACGTTTTCGGGGTGAATTTCGTCGGTACGATCCACAGCGATGCCGCCGGTGCTTAAATTAGCCGTGGCCCGCAGATAGGCGATCTCTCCGTGGGCTAAAATGCTGGTCAATTCATAGCCCTGTTTCTCTAGCACATTAAGGGCGGTTTTGTCAATAGTTATTTTAGTTAAAACGTTGGCGTGACCGTCACCCCGGTTGGGATCCCGATTAGTAATGTCGATTAATTCTTCTATAGTTGAGCGCCCATCACCGACGACGTGAGCGGGAATCCGTTCGGCCACGGCGGCGACTTTGCCGTTTATGACTAAAATTCGGTGATCACTGCCTTTATAGTATCTTTCTACGATCACGCTGCGGGTTTTCGAGGCGGCACTGGCTAGATCATAGGCTTCCTCTGCTTCCTGTTGATTTTTAACATCGATGCTGATGCCCCGGCCGTGGTTGCCATCGAGGGGTTTAATCACGATGGGAAACCCTCCCACTTCCTCGATTGCCGCTGACAACTCATCCAAGTATTGAATCACCGTACCCCGGGGGACTGGAATCCCACCATCCTTGAGGATAGTTTTTGTGCCTTCCTTGTCACAGGCCAACTCAACGGCTAAAATACCCGAAAAACTGCTTAAAGTGGCTTGAATGCGCTTTTGGTGAACACCGTAGCCCAATTGCACCATGGCACGAGCGCTCAGGAGTAACCAGGGAATATTTCTAGCTTGTGCTTCTTTGACGATGGTTTCCGTACTCGGACCGAGGGAGGCATTATTGCATAAATCGCGTAAATCGGCTAAATCCTGGGCTAATTCTTCCTTAGAATAGGTTCCCGTATCGACAATCGATTGACACAAACGCACGGCGGCCCGACCCGCATAACGTCCCGCTTGCTCCTCAACGTACTCAAACACCACGTTATAGACTCCGGGGGTGGAGGTGCCTCTAGTGCGACCAAACCCGACGGGAGTTCCTGCCAATTCCTGCAATTCTAGGGCGATATGTTCGATGATGTGGCCCATATAGGTCCCGGTGCGGACTCGTTCAAAGAAACCGCCGCGATAACCGGGGGAGCAGTAATGTTCGACTAAACTGGGGAGAACGTCGATTAATCCCTCGTAAAAGCCTGGGATTTCATTCGATGGCTTCTCTGCGAGATCTTCGAGATCCAGACGCATAATAATGAGCTTGTCGCGACGAATACTCCAGTAGTTGGGACCGCGCAGGGTTTGGGTTCTGAGAATTTTCATGATGTAGCTGGTGTTCGCTGTTGAGAAGCACAAAGAAGCCGTTGTTTATTGTCTGGGTTTCCGAGATGGGTAAACTGTTCATCGTGAACAGTTTTTCAGGAGTTTTTTTACCCCAATTTAGGGATCACTTGCTGTTTTTTGAGATGATAGCCATCACCGTAGGCAAGAATATGTACCCGCAGATTATGCAGACTCAGGGGTTCGTTTGCGGTGACGTGATGGTGGTTGGTGTGGGACATTTCCCTAGCATCAATTACCGTCACTGTACCGCAGCCGATTACCGTCATCGTGCCATCTCGTTCAAACATAGCGCAGGTATCCTCATCGATGCCAATTCCTAAACGTTCGGGATAACCAGAGATAGCACTCATTAACCGGGCCATGCGGTTGCGATTGTGGAAGTGTTGATCGACAATGACTTCAGGAATGAGACCTAATCCCATGGCCATATCCACTAGGGCCCGATTAGGTGCTTCCCCGCTGCTGCCCCCAGCAATCATGTGATGACCCATAACGGCGGCCCCGGCGCTAGTTCCGGCCAGGGTTAATTCTCCCTGTTGCACTCTTTGTCTGATTCTCTCCATCAGGGGGGTATCGGAGAGCAAACCGCATAAACGCAGCTGGTCGCCTCCGGTCATAAATACACCTGTACACTCTTCGATGTAGGCCTGGAATTGGGGGTCTTCTCCCTGCACACGATCGCGAATATCGATAACTTTGACGTATTTTGCCCCCATTTCCTCGAAAATCTTCTGATAGCGATCGCCGATTAAAACTGGTTCTCTGGAAGCGGAGGGAACAATAGCGATCACTGCTTCGCTACCCCCAGCGCGATTCCAAAAGGTGTGCAGTATCTCTTTACCGTGGACTTTATCCTCGGCACCTCCAATGACTAAAATCGCCGTTTTGAGAGATACGGGGGTAGGATTTTGGTGGTGTTGGGTTTCTAGCTCGATGATCATGTCACTGAACGAATAGACATTTTTAGGGATGGAAGGTTTTTCGGGAAGATGTACAGGTATCTTGATGTTATTTTCCCCGAACGGTTGATGGAAAAAAATGCGGTTTAGGAATATTTTTCGGGACATCAAGTAATAGTAGAGGCGATTTTAGCAATTTTCTTCGATCCACTGGCAATGACGGACTGTTAGTTAACTTTTAGTCTAGGCTAGACTTCGATCACTCAAGCTAGAGCCAGAAAAACCCCTAGACAGTACAGCATAGTCTATCATGTTATTGAGATAGACTAGCGCAAAATTAGCAAGATTTTAACTGATCGATCCGTGACACAATGATACATTAAACACTATCCCAGTCTAGGCCTTAATTTTCCCCGTGCAGTTTGACATTATCACTCTCTTTCCCGATTTTTTTACTTCACCGCTGCAGTCGGGGTTGTTGGCAAAAGCTCTCGAACGCGACATCGCTAGGGTAAATTTGGTCAATCTCCGGGATTTTGCCCACGATAAACACCGTCGCGTCGATGATGAACCCTACGGTGGTGGTGTGGGAATGTTATTAAAACCAGAGCCAATTTTTGAGGCGATCGAGTCTTTAGCAATTTTACCACCCCGGGAGATCGTGCTGATGACTCCCCAGGGGGAACCTCTCAATCAAGCTTTACTGAAAACTTGGGCCAGTAGTTATCAGCAGTTAATTCTCATCTGTGGCCATTATGAAGGGGTAGATGAGCGGGTTTGTGAGCATTTGGTGACTAGAGAGGTATCTTTAGGGGATTTTGTCCTAACTTGTGGGGAAATCCCGGCTTTAGCGATTATTAACGGGGTGACGCGCTTGTTACCCGGGACGGTAGGTAAAGCAGAATCGTTGAAATTGGAGAGTTTTGAGGCGGGTTTATTGGATTATCCCCAATATACCCGGCCGCCAGTCTTTCGCAGTTGGCAAGTGCCGCCGGTTTTGCGATCGGGTAATCATCAGGATATCGCTGATTGGCGCTATCAACAACAACTCGATCGTACTAAGGAACGTCGTCCGGATCTCTGGCAAAAATGGCTAGAGGAACAGGATTAATCGCCAAAAATGCTGGCGTGGGGAGCAGGGAGTAGGGAGATTTCCTGAAACCCCTTGACAAATGGCGAGACTTGCTTTATAGCTTATGTATAGTGGTAGTCCGTGCGCCCATATATTATACAGGGTTTTTGAGCGAAGATAAGAGAGAAAAAAATAGGCTCCAAAATCGGGTTGGGTAGGAAGAGGAGCAAGGTATGAAGACTGAATTTTTCCGTTCCCGACAAGGATTAAACAAAGCATTTCTGAGAGTCAAACCGAATCTTAGTCAGGTAGAGAATATTCAAACTCACCTGAGAGAACTCTTGGGAAGTGGGGAGAGGGTACTTAAAAATCAAAATCACCGGTAAAGGAACGACGGATCGTATAGGAAACAGATTTATATTCTGTAAAATGGGAAGTATCAGTCAGTTTTTCTTCTAATCGTAATAATACCTCTTGATTATTGATATTGTTCCCTTGACTGGTTAGGATAAATCTTACTGGAAATTCTCGCTCTCTTGGATTTTCCGATGGAGAATCAAAAGTCAGTTCTTGGAGACCAGAAATTAACTCTCCTATTGGAGTATAGATGACAGCTTTGAGCCTACGAGGTTGAACGTTATCGGTGACGGGTTCTTGTTGATAAAAAGTAACGGCTAATTGTCCTGATGTAATGGAGGCTCCCGACTCTAGGGAATAGGTGTAGGCCCTTGTAAAAACCATTACCGTCGGTTGGTTGTTTTTCGTGGTTTGGAGGTTATTAATACTAAATCCGTTGGGTTCTTCCGAACTTACCATGTAAAATCAACTAGCAAAATGCCAATTTAATAAACATCTAAGACTAAAGTTTTTAAAGTTTCTAAATCCATAGCCTCTCCTTTTAATCACCTTCAGTTTATTGTTAATTCCTTCCACTGTTCCCTGGGTTGTTCGGTTATCAAAATAGGCAGTTATTTCGTCAATCCA
>SFBL01000043.1 GCA_007095785.1 Microcystis aeruginosa Ma_SC_T_19800800_S464 | reverse complement strand
GGGAAAAAGTCCCTGAATTTTCCCCCCAATCACTCCAAGGGTCGGCACTTTTTGAGGGAAAAAAAGTCTAAAAACCTTGTTGGATAAGGTTTTTAGATTTATTCAGCAAACCCTATCTATTCCCGATTTAAGAGAAAGCTTACAACTATCTCTACAGCAAATTAATGAAAATGAAACCTATTCTCTTGAGGAAGTGTTGGGAGACATTGATTAATGGTTTATAAAGTCAGATTTACCAAAGAAGCTAAAAAAGATGTTGATAAGCTAACCCCTAAACTTAAGAAAAAACTGAAATCAATTATCCAAGATACCCTGAGTATTTCTCCCTATAGTGGCAAAAAATTAGTAGGAGATTTAACGGGTTTCTATTCAATTCGCTTAAGTTACCAAGATAGAACACTTTACACCATTAATGATGAACAGAAGTTAGTCTATATTCATCGTGCTAACAAACGATAGAAACAATAATGGGAGGGACTTTCAGTTAATTATTTATTAGTAGTTGATAATCTTCAAAAATGTTGCTGTACAAGGATCGACTTAAG
The DNA here is from genome assembly GCA_007095785.1 of Microcystis aeruginosa Ma_SC_T_19800800_S464. GTDB lineage: Bacteria > Cyanobacteriota > Cyanobacteriia > Cyanobacteriales > Microcystaceae > Microcystis > Microcystis aeruginosa_E. The sequence goes on along the minus strand of SFBL01000043.1, from coordinate 18,477 downwards.
ACTTTTGCAAGAGGTCTAATAAGTTAGACCTTAAAAATTCATGAAAAGAGGGTCTGTAGGCGCACGGATTTCCCATCGTGAATACAATATCATGTCAAGTCGCCTTTGTCAAGAGAAAATTTAACAACATCCAGAAAAACGTTATTGTAGGGGTAATTCCGGAATTACCCCTACACCCATTACCTAGTCCAGTAGGGTGCGGAATGTGGGTTCAAGCTAACAATCCGTCGTAACGCACCACCATCGACGGTGGTTGGAATGATTGAATGATGAACTGTGATTGAATTAATCACTGATAGCTGATCACTGATAATAACCCGTGAGCGCCAAAACGGACAACATCGGTACAAAATAATCCCGTTTCCTCCTGCACAGTTTCTATAGCTTTAACTGCCGCCTGCGGACTAAGATGAAAAGTATTTAAACTAATCCCCTTTACCTTCACCTCCCCGAAACTTCCCCCAGCGCTGGCAGTCATTTCGCAGAGTTTAATCACTTCCGTTAGGGGAGGGATGGGAATATCGGGTAAATCTTTGATATGAATTTGTCCGGCACGATGGACGAGAATTAACCCCGTCGGTTGACTGCCACGCATTAAAGGCAAGGTAGCGGTGGATCCGGGGTGTAAAAGGGAACCTTGACCCTCAATAAACAAAATATCGTTATTTTCCGCCGATTCTAACACCAAAGCCTCGATCGCACCAGCAGCATAATCGACGCGCACTGCATCCAAGGGTACACCTTTTCCCGCGATCATAATTCCCCCCTGTCCAGTGGCTAAAAATTGCGATTTTAGCCCTTTTTCTGAGGCTGCTCGGTGTAATTCGATGCTAGTGGACATTTTGCCCACACTCATGTCCGTGCCTACCGTTAGAATACGCTGACAGGTTAAATTTTTCGCCCGCGCTTGCCCAATTTTTAAGCCTTGGGGTTCCAGACGGATATCCCAAATCCATTGATCTGGTTTAAGCTGAGGAAAAAGGGGTTTTAGGGGTGTATGGAGACCATTAACGAGGGATAACCCCGCCTTTACCGCCTCTTTGATTTCTTCTAGCCAATCCGGTGGTAAAATGCCTCCTGAGGGTGCGATACCAATTAACAGGGTGTCGGGATGATAGGTTAGAGCTTCCCTAACATTAGCAACAATCGGCAAGGGGCGATCGATTCCAGCCACTTCTTTTAAGGTACTGCCGGCGCTTTCTGCGTCAATAATCGCCACTACCTGCGCTTTCGCGTAACGCAGATAACTTAACCCAGTTTTGCCGCGAGTTCCTTTGATTCCTTCGTGGAGAAGAATCGCTACTTTCTTGTCAGGAGTCAAATAATTAGTCATCTTTTATCCGTAAACTAACACCCAAACCGGGTGAATTATTTGGTTGTAAACGTCCCTTTTCTAAGCTTAATCCCGTAAAGGGATCATCGCGTAAATTTAAATGACTATCTAGGTCAAGATAGTTGACAAGCGGGCCAAGATGTGCTAGGGCAGTATTGGCTAAACTGCTGTCAGAGTAACATCCGAACATAATTTGCAGTCGGCAAGCTTGGGCAACATGAATCATTCTCTGCACTTCGGCTAATCCGCCAGCTTTCATTAGTTTAATATTAATGCCGTGGACTCGATCGGCCAGTTTCGGGATATCTTGACTAGAAAAACAGCTTTCATCGACGAAGATAGGTAGGGGCGATTTTTGGTATAAATCAATTAAATCTCGTTCTTGTCCCACGGATAGGGGTTGTTCCACATAAATAACGCCTTTTTCCTTTAACCATTGGCACATTTTCACCGCATCGCTAAATCTCCAACCACCATTAGCATCGACAGTTAGGGGCAAATGGGGGACAATTTCTTTAATAGCCAGAATTATAGCTCGATCGGCTTCTATCCCGTCCGGTGAGCCTAATTTGACCTTTAATAAGCTAAAATCGCCGATTTCTAGCCAATCTAACAGCCTTTTCTGCACATTTTCTGGAGAATTTAAACCGATAGTAACAGAAACCGGCGGAATTAAAGAGCGATCGAGTCCAAAAATTTGCCAGAGAGGTAAATTAGCTTTTTTGCCTAACCAGTCGTGCAGTGCCGTGTCAATAGCGGCACGACTAGCCGAAGATATCTGATTTTGCCATAAAATTTTTTCAATTTCTTGGCGTTGACAGGGGTGAAAAGATTGTAAAAGAGGCGCGATCGAGTTTAATTCTTGCAGGATTTTATCGGGTTTTTTCTCCTCGCTGGTAATATCAAAAGGGGATGCCTCTCCCCACCCTTCGATATTTTCCTCGCTAATTTGCAGCCAGATATTAGTATTTTCGCTGGTAGTGCCGCGACTAATCGTTAAAGGTACTCGTTTATGAATAGTAAAAGTTTGCCAGTTTAGCAGCATAATTCACCTGGGGATGATCGGGGAATAGGAACAGAAAAATTATCTACACTCACCCAAATCGGCTCTTCTGTCCACTCTCTCCGCAATCATACAACTTCCGGCGGTGTTTTTCGTCAAAGACAAAATATGATAGGCTAACCGAAGGTATATATAGGCAAGACGGCTGCGGATTAGGAAATGGGATGAAAGAGGAGTGAGTTAACCAAAATCAATGATTAAGAAAAAGATTTCTTACTGGGTAAATGGAGGTATTGCCCTCATTGATCGCTATCTGATCAGCCAACTACTACCGCCATTTTTATTTAGTGTTGGTTTATTTGCCTCTTTGGGAGTAGCGATCAGCAATCTTTCCGATTTAGCTAATCAGGTAGTTGATGCTAATCTACCCCTTGCCTCAGCCCTAGAAATTCTCCTGTTAAAAGTGCCAGAATTTGTCACCTATTCCCTGCCAGTTTCTCTTTTGCTGGCCACTTTAATCACCTACGGACGTTTAAGTAGTGATAGCGAAACCGTTGCCCTGCAAAGCTGTGGAGTCACTCTTTACCGTCTTTTTATACCCACTTTTTGCCTGAGTTTAATAGTTACATTTGTGACATTTTTATTAAACGAATATGTGGTTCCTAATGCTAATTATCGAGCCACAGAAATTTTAGTACAAAAAATTAATAAAGAGGCAAGTTTTTGGAAAAACAAAGACTTTTATTATCCCGATTATGAAATAAAAACCCTAGAAAATGGTACGATTAATCGGAATTTAAGAAGTTTATTTTATGCCGAACAATTTGACGGGGAAAAAATGAAAACCGTCACCGTTATCCGTTGGCTAAAACAAGAATTAAATCAAATTATTATCGCCGATTCGGCCCGTTGGAATGCCGTCGATAACGTCTGGGACTTTTTTAACGGCATTATCTATGAATTAACCCCCCCTAACGCCTCCTATAGCCAAGTTATCCCCTTTACAGCCGAAAAAATCGCTTTATCTCGCTCTGCTTTCGATTTTGCTCGTCAAAGCCGCGATCCCTACGAGATGAACATACCACAGGCGATCGAATATGTGCAACTGCTCAAACTCAGTGGCGATGATAAGAGAGTCAGGTTTTTTCAAGTGCGAATCCAGCAAAAAATCGCCTTTCCCTTTGTCTGTATCGTCTTTGCTACCATAGGTTGTGCCTTGGGTTCTCTACCGCAAAGAATCGGTCGGGGAACCAGTTTCGGTCTCAGTGTCGCCATTGTTTTCCTCTATTATCTTTTAAACTTCTTAGTGGGCAGCTTGGGACTAACCGCCACCCTCTCCCCCTTCCTAGCTGCCTGGCTGCCTAACTTTTTCGGTTTTGGTTTAGGTCTGTGGTTATTATGGCGACTTAACGGTTAGACTTTTTTGAAAATTTTCGTCAAGATAGGAGACGTAGAGTTATAGCAGGCCCCTTAGTCTATGTTTCCCTTCTTCTTTAACACTTGTGGCAGCACTTCCCGCCAAGAATGTCAAGAGCGTAAATTAACATTCCTCAAATGGATGCGCGATGACCTCGAAACCCGTCTAGCGGGATTAAATGCCGCTATCGAAACTATCGAGCGTCAAATCAGTCGGGAAGGTCAATAAACCCTGAAAATAGGCGAGTTTTCCCCTCGCCTTCTCCCCACAATTAGCTAAGAGAGATAACTTGACAGTTGTATTCGCCAAGAGGGATAATAGCAGTTTGTGTGAACTTTAGCTAGACTAAAATACCTTGGCTAACGTTATTGTAATCGGCGCTCAGTGGGGCGACGAAGGAAAAGGAAAAATCACGGATCTGCTGAGTCGATCGGCGGATGTGGTGGTGCGTTCTCAAGGTGGCGTAAATGCGGGTCATACCGTCGTCGTCGAGGGTCAAACGTTCAAACTCCATCTAATTCCCTCTGGGATTCTCTACCCAGATACGGAATGTATAATCGGCTCAGGAACAGTCATAGATCCCTCGGTGTTACTCAAAGAGATGGCGCAATTACACGCCCTCAATGTTACCACCGACAATCTCTATATCTCGCAAACGGCTCATGTCACTATGCCCTATCATCGGCTGCTCGATCAAGCATCCGAGGAAAAACGGGGTAAATATAAAATCGGCACCACGGGACGGGGTATCGGCCCCACCTATGCCGACAAATCCGAGCGCATCGGTATTCGAGTCATCGACTTGATGAATACCGAGAATCTGCGGCAAAAACTAGAATGGACGACCAATTATAAAAACGTCATTTTAGAAAAGTTATATAACTTACCGCCTTTAGATGCGAAGACGGTGATCGAGGAATATCTAGAATATGCCGAGAAACTGCGTCCCCATGTGGTCGATAGTTCCTTAAAAATCTACGAAGCAATCCGCAAGCGTAAGAATATTCTTTTTGAAGGGGCCCAAGGCACCTTACTCGACCTCGATCACGGAACCTATCCCTACGTTACCTCCTCCAATCCGATCGCCGGCGGCGCTTGTGTGGGTTCTGGCATCGGTCCGACGGTAATCGATCGAGTGATCGGTGTGGCCAAAGCTTACACCACTAGGGTAGGTGAAGGTCCATTTCCCACGGAATTAGAGGGGGAGATCGAGCAGTTATTATGCGATCGTGGGGCGGAATTCGGAACCACCACCGGCCGTCGTCGTCGCTGTGGTTGGTTTGATGCGGTGATCGGTCGTTACGCAGTGCGAATCAATGGTTTAGACTGTCTAGCGATCACCAAATTAGATGTTCTCGATACCCTAGAGGAAATTAAAGTCTGTGTTGCCTACCAATTGGACGGCAAAACCTGTCGCCATTTGCCCAGTAGTGCGGTGGAATTCGCCCGTTGTCAACCGATTTATCGAACGATGCCGGGGTGGCAACAACCCACCAGCGATTGTCGGAGTCTGGAAGACCTGCCCAAACAGGCCCTCGATTATCTAAAGTTCCTGGGGGCGATCATGGAAGTACCGATCGCTATTATCTCCCTAGGCGCTAGTCGCGACCAAACTATTATCGTTGAAGACCCCATTCACGGACCAAAACGCGCTCTTTTGGACGAAAATGGCTCACCTTGGGATAATTACGAATTTTAAATCATTGCCAAAGAGGATTAGTCAACTATGCAAGTTAGCGTTGAATGTCAAAAAAGACCCGAAAATATTAACCCCAGGGCCCTACGTCGTCAGGGTTTGATCCCGGCGGTTCTCTACGGCCACAACGGCACGGAATCGGTTTCCCTCGTGGTGGGAGAAAAAGCGGCCTTAAGCCTGCTTAAAAAGGCTTCGGTGAATAATACCCTGGTGGATGTGAATGTTCCCGAAATGCCCTGGACGGGAAAAGCTTTGATCCAAGAGGTACAATCTCATCCCTGGAAAAGAAATCTCTATCACCTCAGTTTCTTCTCGGTATCTGCCCACGGTAAGCTCGATATCGTTGTTCCGATTAAAGCCATTGGAGAAGCGATCGGAACCAAACAGGGCGGTTTAATCGAACAGTTCGTCAACGAAGTTAATGTCTCCTGTATTGCTGATAATATCCCAGAAGTGATCGAATTTGATGTGTCGGGCATCGGTGTGGGGCAGTCCCTGCTCGTGGGTGATTTAAAAATGCCGGAAGGGGTGACTTTAAAAGATGATCCCCATACCACCGTTTTTGCCATTGTTGCCGCTAAAAGGTAAATTCAGTGATCAGTGGTCGGGTGATAGGGTTTTGGGGTGATAGGGTTTTGGGGTTTTAGTTGAAATTCCCCCACTTCCCCACTTCCCCACTTCCCCACTTCCCCACTTCCCCACTTCCCCACTTCCCCACTTCCCCACTCTGCCATAACTACTACTGCATACTTTGTGCTTTTTGTCAAAAAAACTTTTTTTTTGCAATAAAACTACACAAAAAAAAGATCATCGTTGTGGGTGAAATCGACTAATTTACCTGTCTTCATCAGGATTACCTTGTAGGTGTGGCAAGGGTTTCAACCATTGCTGCCCAAAAAAGCACAGAATAACCCACTGTGAAATTCTATCAAATCGCTGTTACCACTGCAACATCGTTGTTAAATAAAAATCTTTCTCAATTAATTCTTAAGAATTTGTAAATATTGCGGAATGTTAATTTAAATATTCTCAAGTTTTTGGAGTCGAAAAATAACTTTTGCTTATCTTTAACCAACATTGGGTTAGAAGTCGGGAGTCGGGAGATTATTTTTATTTATTCTCCCCTTCTCCCCTTCTCTCCTGCTCCCTTCTACTGGGGAGTTATATCGTGAAAACGCTGAAATAAGTCCTCGCGGCTAGATTCTATCAATAAACGGCTAGATTCGCTGGGGGATAAGGATAACAATCCCTCAATCACGGGATTAAAGGAATCATCTAACTGTCCAAAGCGCACTTGTAGTAAATTCTCGATCATCCCCCGACGCGCCTCTTGAAGACCTTCTTCAAGACCTTCTTGACGACCTTCTTCAAGACCTTCTTGACGACCTTCTTGACGACCTTCTTCAAGAGCTTCTTGTCTAGCTTGTCGTCTCACTGCTTCTTTCCATTCCAGATAAGTTTGCGATAACGTCATAAACACCTCTCGATCTTCTTCTTCTAAAATATTTTGTATTTCCACGCTCACCCGCCAACTAACTAATAGTTCTATGACATTTTGACGGTAGTTGTTCCCTAATGGTAATTTTAGCAACTCTCCCACGGCTTGATTCTGAGTTTTACCCTTACCCAATAACCTTAACCAGAGGGTTTGGGGATTGACGGGAAGTTGATTGATAGCAATAATAGCCGTGCGCTGTAAAGGAGGCAAGAAATACACCCCTTCGGGCCAATTCGGGTCTAAGGCCGCCCCAAAACCGTTTAATATGGTTTGACTAACCACAGGAGCAAGAATCCATAAACGGGGCAAATTTTCCTCATTGTAGGGGATGTTTTCTCGTTTGGACTGTCGCTGTAGTTCAGCAAAAACGGCGGTTAATTTCGTCAGACAATTCCGCACATCGGCACGAGCGGGAGAATTACGATAGGGTTCTAGAAGAGCGCTATTTAGGGCAATTTGACCTAATAATCCGAGATTATCGACAGTTATTTGCCGATTTGGATGAGGTGAAAAAAACACATCAATCTGTCGGGTTTCGTCGGTAATTTCCTTGCTAATTTCTACCCAGCCTAGGGGCGACAATAATTCTTCCAGATAGTTTTTGGCAAATTGGTCATGAGGTTTCATCAATGGAGGGGAAGAAAAAAACGTAAGATTAGTTAAAGAAAATGATCTAAATATACATTGATTAGACAAAAAAAGTTATAAGTAAAATAAAAGTCCATCTTCCTCAGCCTTATGACGAGAAAAGAACAGCCCTACTCCTGGTTCTCAAGAAAACCCTTGACCTGGCAACAATCCAGGACTATGTGGCGCGATTTATGGTTAGAAGCGTCCCTCGATTTTCCCTATCTAGCTTTGATTGTTAGTTCTTGTGCGATCGCTACTTTTGGCTTAGTGGCTAATAGTGCGGCCGTGATTATTGGAGCGATGATTATTGCCCCTTTGATGTTGCCGATTCGTAGTCTGGCTTTTGGTGGTTTAATTGGCAGTTGGCGATTAATTCGTAAGTCAGCCTTGGCAATTTTAGTCGGTACGATCATCGCTTTAGCGATAGCTTGGCTGCTAGGATTATTGATGGGAATTTCTGAATTTGGTAGTGAAATTCAAGCTCGTTCTCAACCGAATCTTTTAGATTTAGGAGTGGCAATTACGGCGGGGGCAATCAGTGGTTATGCCAAAATAGAACCGAAAATTTCAGGTACTTTAGCGGGAACAGCCATCGCCGTGGCTTTAATGCCGCCAGTTTGTACGATTGGTTTAGGATTATCCCAAGGCAATTGGATCCTAAGTTGGGGGGCAACTCTGTTATATATTACCAATTTATTAGGCATTGCTCTCTCCTGTTTGTTGGTCTTTTTGCTGGCCGGTTATTCTAATTTTCATCGGGCGCGTAACGCTCTAATTTTGACTTCTATCCTGACAGCAGTTTTGCTAATTCCCTTAGGAATAAGTTTTGCAACTCTGGCTAATCAAGCTCGCTTAGAAAGGCTAATCAAAAAAGCTTTATTACAACGAACAATTACTTTTCAACGGACAGAATTATTGGAGTCTTCGATTAATTGGCTCAATCAACCTCCCCAGGTGAGATTAGTCGTAAGAACCGCCGAAAGCATCACCCCCAGACAGGTAGAATTGTTGGAAAAATTTATTACCAAGGAAATGGGGCGACCTTTTCAATTAAATGTCTTGGTTTCTAAGGTTAATGAAGTCACTTCGCAGGAATAAAGTCGAGAAAATTGGCTGAAGTAATGACAAACAAGGATTAATTCGCTATCTTAATGTTTGATATTTAATCTATAGGTAGGGTTCAGGTGAGTGGCGGCAATCGACCAGAAAGCACGGCTTATGTGCGGATAATTAAGCAATCTTGGCAAACGGGGAAATTAGAGGGAGAAGTGCGGACGGAACAATATCAATGGCGTTTTCAATGGCATTTTCTTCAAGGCAAGTTATCAGTACAACCTTCCCTAGGTAGGGCTTTGATTTTTGAACCCTTGAATCGGTTTTTAGAACGCTACGATTATCAATTAGAACCGGGAGGAGATTATGAATTTACAGTGCGCTCAAAATTGTAAATATGGGGGATTGAATTACAGGTTTTCTCCTAAGGATGAAGTTTAACCTCATTTGGCCTCATCTCCCGATGACAGATTCCCTAAAAGGAAAATCTTGTACCTCATCATTAAGATAACCGTCTATTGTTCAAGAGAAATTAAACCTCTTGCATAATTAATTTTTCAGGGTTCAAAAACGGCAAAAATAAGCATTAAATAGCATAAAGTCTATAAATAGACCATTTAACTGATTATTGTTCATTCTTAATTCTCCTGACTACTGGCTACTGGCTACTGACTCCTAACCCTAACAACAATTTTTGATTTTTACAAGAGGTCTATTGACGGTTTAGGGACAACCCGGCCGAGATGCTAGGTTTTTACAGGAAGTTTTTTGATTTAAATCCCACTGGTTAGGCTAAAATTCAGCCATACTAAAGCGTTATATTAACGATAAGAATTTTTAGGAATAAGGGAAATGACGCAAGAACAGAAGGTTTCAGTGGGTATTGTCGGCGCTTCCGGATATGGTGGCGTACAGTTGGTACGTTTGCTCAAAGAACATCCCTTAGTAGAATTAGCCTATCTGGGGGGCGATAGTAGCGCGGGTAAACCCTACAGTGATTTATATCCCCATCTCGGTCATAGCATTAATCTTAATGTGGAGGCGATCGATTTGGACACAATTGCCTCCCGTTGTCAAGTGGTTTTCTTGGGTTTACCCAATGGTTTAGCCTGTGATTTAGCCCCTCCTTTGATCGCTAAAGGGTGTAAAGTTTTGGATCTGTCGGCAGATTATCGTTTTACTAGCCTAGAAACCTATAGTAAATGGTATGGCAAGGAACGTCAGGATCAAGCGATCGCATCTAAGGCTGTGTACGGTTTGCCGGAACTTTATCGGGAAGATATTAAAAATGCCTCTTTGATCGGTTGCCCCGGATGTTATCCTACTGCTAGTTTAATGGCGATTTCTCCCCTGTTAAAACAGGGTTTAATTCTCCCGGAAACCACGATTATTGATGCCAAATCGGGAACTTCGGGAGGGGGAAGACAAGCTAAGATTAATATGTTATTGGCAGAAGCAGATAATTCGATCGGGGCTTATAATGTAGCGGGAAAACACCGTCATACTCCCGAAATTGAGCAGATTTGCAGCGATTTAGCCGGTCATGAGGTGCGCGTCCAGTTTACTCCCCATTTAATGCCCATGGTTCGGGGTATCCTGTCCACAGTCTATGCAACATTGCGGGATCCCAATCTGGTGCGGGATGATTTAATCACTATCTACAATGCTTTTTATCGCACTTCTCCCTTTGTCAAAATCCTACCCGGGGGAGTCTATCCACAAACTAAGTGGGCCTGTGGTACTAATTTATGTTATCTCGGTATTGAAGTGGATCCGAGAACCGATCGAGTGATAGTGATGTCAGCGATCGATAATTTAGTTAAGGGACAATCGGGACAAGCGGTACAATGTCTCAATCTCATGATGGGTTGGGAAGAATCCCTTGGTTTGCCGCAAATGTGTTTTTATCCTTAAAAATTTCTGGATGCGTTTAACCACGCATCCTTTGAGTTTGTAGGATCGGTTAGCGACCCAATTATTTTCTATTAAGAAATCTATTTTGAGGTCTGATCGCCGGAATAACCATTTCATCAAGTGTTGGGGGATCGCCGTCTCCGAGAGTGACAAAAGAGAGATAGGCGGGTTACGAGAACACTCGATCGACTGTCTCACGGCAAGAAGAAATCGGGGAAGTGCGCTAGGGAAATTTTTTGTACTCCCCGCGAACTCGTAGAATGTGTGCTATGAGAACGGCTATAATTTGTCTACAAGGGTATCAATTGCCTCAATACACTTGTCCCTATAATCCTCCTTAACTTGAACTCTATGACCATCAATATGTAACTTGCCAAAGGGTTGCTTATAAAAAGGACAACCTCTGGCAAAAGCAACAACTCCTGTTGTTTGGAAATCTCTAATTTCTACTACACCATCTGTAACATTGTTAAAAGTAAAAATACTAGGTTCTAACTTAATTAAATTTGATACATCTTTCTCTATTGAACGTAAAACAGCAGCATAGGCAGAGGCTGGCCCCATATATTGGGTAATGCGATTTTTAGCAATTATATGTACTTTTGGTAACGAACGATCCGCCTGTTTTAATTTGGTGGCAAAAGCATATTTTGAATATATATCGGAAGGTAGTTTTAACCCATATATGAGAGAGAAGGCATTCTGGATTGCCCTTCTTGAAGAATCATCTGCCATAACTGGTAATATTATTCGGTGTGCAGTTGATAAAGCAATTTGGGTGTAAATAGAAAAACTTGGATTAGCATCAATGAATACTATATCATATTGATCTCTCACTTGATCAATAGCATCTTTAATCCAATCAATTACTGTAACCCATGTATCAGTACCAGGAATTTGTGTATTCGCTAAGGTATTTATTGCATTAGCTTGTAGTTCAAGCAATGGATCTCCTGCAAACAAATCTATGTTCTCTGGGATGTTTGAATTATACTCGGCAGGCCTGGTTAAGAAATCCCTCACTGAAAAATCGGGTACGGCAAATGGAGAAGGCAGGCGCAATTGAAAATAACCACCAATACTACAACGAGGTACTAATCCCTGACGTTCTAACAAGTTTTTGCTACCACCGTTAGTTAATCCTCCTAGTAAAAGTTCTGAGAGATTAGCTTGGGGACATACATCGATTGCAAGTATGCGTTGTCCAAGATTTCTATAGGCATATCGACAAATAACCTGAAATGCCAAGCTAGTCTTGCCTGTTCCACCCTTATTGTTCCAAAACATATAGCTAAACATAAGTATTTATTTGACTCCACTAAAATCAGAAATGACATGATAACGTCCTATTTGGACATAGTAATATCTAAATAGGATATATGCAAGTCCTAAAATCCTTGATTGGCTACAGCTATGGACAAAAACTTATCGATATCTCGCATAAACGTGCGCTCAAACTATCTTAGACCGTATTAGAGGTAGAATTATACGATAATTGTTCTATAAAACCTCAAAATAGAGCTTAAATACTGTATTATTAAGAATAAACAAGCTTTATAAAGTATAATGAAGGAAAGTGTCTACATTGAAACCAGCGTTATTGGTTATCTGACAGCTAGGTCTACTAAAAACCTGATTATTGCTGGCAATATCGAAACCACACGGGATTGGTGGCAAAATCGCCGTAATAGCTTTGTTCTCTACATTTCACAGGTTGTTTTAGATGAAGTAGCCAAGGGAGATGCAGAAATTGCCTTCAAACGATTAGAACTTCTTTATGAATTGCCTTTAGTTGACCTCAATCAGAATGTAAAAAACTTGGCAGCACAGTTCCTAATCAGAAGCAATCTTCCAGCTAAAGCTTCTGATGATGCTGTCCATATTGCTGCGGCTACCGTTCACGGATTAAATTATTTGCTAACATGGAACTGTAAGCATATTGCTAACGCTCAAATTCAAAAAAAGTTAGCAGAAATCAGTTTGGACATGGGATATGAGTTACCCGTGATTTGTACTCCCTATGAACTCTTAGGAGATAACAACGATGTGGCAAGATGAAATTTTAGACGAGATTCATAAATTTCGAGAAGAACACGCAAAATATTTTAATTATGATTTAGATACGATGTTTGCCGATTGGCAGCAAAGGCAAGGAGAGAGTGGCAGAAAAGTAGTCAGCTTCTCCAGAAAAGTAAGTCCAAAACCTTCTCAAAGTTCCTCCCCACCAAACTAAATTTGATTGTCAAGTTGATATCAACCCCTTAGAAACCTTGACTTACCCGACTGGGATCACCTAAAAAGGCCCTTGGCGGAATCGATCCTTTAGTCGCTTCCGGGAGAATTTGCCAGTGTTGATCTAAAGCTTGTAACACCCGATCCTGCTGATTTCTGAATCCCTCGATATTGCCACTACCGGCATTCATAATCACAAACCAAACTTTACCCCTTTCTTGGGTGGGAATTTCTCCGGCTAAAGCACTAACTTGGGCCAAAGTTCCAGTTTTAATCATCACTCCTTTGGGAATGGCGCGCCACTGCATAGTTCCTTTGGTATCGCGTCCCCCCACCGGAAATAAATCGGCGACTTGTATCGGTTGATTGGCTAACTTGCGATCCAAGGCCTTGAGAATCTCAATAACTGCCCGGGGAGACAAGCGATTTTCTACCCCCAATCCCGAACCATTAATTAATTGAATTTCTTCCGCTCCTACCCCAGTAATTTTAGTATTAATTGCGTCCACTGCCGCCGGGCCACCGAGTAGCTCCGCTAACATTTCTGACATGACGTTATTACTATAAATATTCATCTGACGCAACAGTTCCGTTAAAGTCAAGGACTGATGACGCAACAATAATCGGGCATTTTCGGGGCGAATTTGACTGGCTCGAACCATGCCCAAAATCTTCACCTGTGGGGCTTGTGTGCCGCTAGGAAGGCTTTGAAAAGCTTTTTGGGTTTCTTTTGACCATTTTGATTGATCAAGCCCAATTTTCAGCAATTCTCCCGCTTTGAGGGGATCGGTTTGAAAATTCATGGCGAATTTACCCGTAACGATCAGATCGCCTTTGACCTGACGGATGCCTAATTGATGGAGGCCATTGCCCACTGCGATCGCTTCTTCCCAGACAAATAGAGGATCCCCTTCCCCTTCAATAATTAAATCTCCCTCTAACACCCCGTTTTTTACCTCTCCCGTGCTGTAAAAACGAGTAGCAAAACGATGATCGAGAGGCCAGGTTTCCACGGCGGCGAGAGTAGTGGCGATTTTAGTTAAAGAAGCCCCCGAAGCGGGCAGATTACCCTGATGATCAGCTAAATCAGCCCATTCCGTCTCAATTAAGACCCGTTGTTGACTAGAGTTTAAACCTTTTTTAGTCAAGTCTTGCAGATAATCGGCCACGATCGCCGCCACCCGGGGATCGGGAGCGGTGGGAAGGTGGAAAATAGGTTGATTTTGCCAAGAAATTAGGGGAATATTGGCGATCGGTTGGGATTGCCCCCCCAACCAACCCAAGAGAAAGCCGAAAACTGCCAAATTAAAAACTGAGAACATCTTTTCCTTAATCGCAATGATGCCTTATTGTATAGAAATGATTGGTAATTTTTAACAATTGCTCGATCAGAAAACACTAATCCTCGATCGGTCAGCTTTTGTCAAGAGCTGCCGCTCAACTTATTAAAGATTTCTATCCCACTGACTCAATGGCAGAAACGGCATTAAATCGGGCAAGAATCGCGGTAGATGCGATGGGAGGTGACTACGCTCCCAACGAGATTATCGCGGGATCGATGCGAGCTTCCGAAGAATTAGATGTAGAAGTATTATTAGTCGGCGATTCTGAACGGATTGAGGCTTATTTCCAGCATCATCCCCGTCCCAAGAATCTCACGATCGTCCACGCAGAGGAAGTGGTGGCCATGGACGAAGAGCCGATCACCGCTATCCGTCGCAAACCAGCGGCCTCGATTAATGTGGCCATGGATTTAGTCAAACAAAATCGCGCCGATGCGGTGGTGGCCGCCGGTCACTCCGGGGCAGCCATGGCGGCGGCGTTGCTGCGTTTAGGTCGTTTAAAAGGAATCGATCGCCCGGCGATCGGTGCGGTGCTACCGACGATGTTGGCGGGTAAATCGGTGATTATCCTCGATGTGGGGGCGAATGTGGATTGTAAACCCAAATATTTAGAGCAGTTTGCCCTAATGGGAACAATTTACAGTAAATACGTTATGGGGGTTGAAGAACCGAAAGTCGGGTTGCTCAATATCGGCGAAGAACCCAGCAAAGGTAACGATCTCGCCCTAAAAACCTACGAATTATTAGAAAATAACCAGCAAATTCCCTTTATCGGCAATGCTGAGGGCCGGGATGTGCTATCGGGACAATTTGATGTGATCGTCTGCGATGGTTTTGTCGGTAATGTCCTGTTAAAATTTGCCGAAGCGGTGGGAGGAGTTATCCTACAAATTCTCAAAGAGGAATTACCCAAGGGGATACAGGGTAAAGTCGGGACGGCTTTAATTAAACCCAATCTTAAACAGATTAAACAACGCATGGATCACGCGGAACACGGTGGTGCGCTGTTATTTGGAGTCGATGGGGTTTGTGTGATCAGTCACGGCAGTTCCCAAGCGCCTTCGATTTTTAACGCCATCCGACAGGCGAAAAATGCCGTCGATAATCGCGTTTCTGAGCGCATTCAAGCCTACAATGACCACCATCATCAATTAAAAAAGTTGTCGGTGAACGGTGAAGATTAAGCTGTCAACTGATAACTGACCCACTGATAACTGATAACTGATCACTGATCACTGAAAAAGGGGGAATATTTTGAACGGATTCGGGGCAGGAGTCGCTATAACTGGATGTGGATCGGCCACACCGGAGCAATTTCTCAGTAATGAAGAACTCAGCCAAATTGTCGAGACTTCCGATGAGTGGATTAAAAGTCGCACAGGCATCGGTAAACGCCATTTAGCGGATCAATCGGTGTCTTTAAGCCAATTAGCAGCTCAAGCGGCGATTAAGGCTCTGGAAATGGCTCAGGTTTCCCCTAGGGAGGTCGATCTGATTCTTTTGGCTACTTCTACCCCCGATGATCTGTTCGGTAGCGCTGCCCAAGTGCAAAGTCAGATCGGGGCCAATCGGGCGATCGCTTTTGATCTCACCGCCGCCTGTTCGGGTTTTCTGGTGGCATTAGTCACCGCCACCCAGTTTATCCGTACTGGTACTTACCGCAATGTCTTGGTTATCGGGGCCGATGTTCTCTCCCGTTGGGTGGATTGGAACGATCGCGCTACCTGTGTCCTCTTTGGTGATGGGGCAGGGGCGGTTCTTTGTCAAGCAAATGATACAAAAGATAACATTCTCGGTTTTGAACTCCATAGCGACGGCAGCCAGAATGGTTCTCTTAATCTCGCCTATCAGGGGGAGGAATTGCCCCTTAAGGAGGGGGTAAGCGTTCAAAAAGGGAGCTATAAGCCCCTAAGGATGAACGGACGGGAAGTTTATCGTTTTGCTGTGGCGAAAGTGCCAGAGGTCATCGAAAAAGCTCTCTATCGAGCTAATTTAACCACCAGTGATATCGATTGGTTAGTTCTGCACCAAGCTAATCAAAGAATTATGGATGCGGTGAGCGATCGCCTGAAACTGCCTCCCGAAAAAGTGATCAGCAATCTCAGCGAGTATGGCAACACTTCCGCGGCCTCAATTCCTCTAGCCCTCGATGAAGCTGTCAGGAGTGGTAAGGTCAAAAAAGGTGATATTATTGCTTCTTCTGGCTTTGGTGCCGGTTTAACTTGGGGTGGGATTATCTTCCGTTGGGGAGATTAATTCAGTGATCAGTGATCAGTGATCAGTAAACAGTAACCAGTAACCAGTAACCAGTGAACAGTAAACAGTAAACAGTAAACAGTAAAATAAAAACTCACATCTGATAACTGATAGCTGATAACTGATAACTGATAACTGATAACTGATAACTGATAGCTGATAACTGATAGCTGATAACTGATAACTGATAACTGATAACTGACCCAAACACATCTATCTATCTATTTTAAGAACCTATGAAAACAGCGTGGATATTCCCGGGACAAGGATCGCAAGCGTTAGGAATGATTGGAGATTTAGCGGAAAGTGCGCTTGGTCAAGAGAGATTAGAAAGAGCAGAAAGAATCCTCGGTTGGTCGGTCTTGGAAAAATGCCAAGGGGATGAAGAAACCCTATCTCGTACTCTTTATACCCAACCTTGTTTATTTGTGGTGGAGAGTATTTTAGCGGATTTGTTGCAAGAAAAAGGTCATTTTCCCGATCTAGTTGCTGGTCATAGTCTCGGTGAATATTCGGCTTTATATGCGGCCAGGGTGTTTAATTTTGAAACAGGATTAAATCTAGTGCAGAACCGTTCCCGTTTGATGGATGCGGCCGAAGGTGGTAAAATGGCCGCCTTAATGAAATTTGATCGCACCAGTCTAGAGACAGTGATTAATCAGACGGAAAATGTAGTTATTGCTAATGATAATAGTGCTGAACAAGTGGTAATTTCTGGCACTCCTGAAGCGGTAGATTTGGTATTAGGTCAAGTGAAAGTTAAGCGGGTTATGCCTTTAAAAGTCTCCGGTGCTTTTCACTCTCCCTTGATGGAAAATGCTGCTATTCAATTTCAGCAAATTTTAGAATTAGTTAATTTTCGGTCTGCAAAAGTTCCTGTGATTTCTAATGTGGATCCGAGCAATCCTACCCAGGACGGGGAAGAATTAAAAAAATATCTGATCCGGCAGATGACTAGCTCCGTAAGATGGCGAGAAATTATGTTAAAATTGCCCGATTTGGGTGTGGAAAAAGCGATCGAAGTGGGACCGGGTAAAGTTTTAACTGGTTTAATTAAACGAACTGTTCCTGCAATTGAGTTAGAAAATATTAGTCAATTAGCCGATATATCCAAGGGTAGCGATGGTACTAAATTGCAGGGTTCATTAATTGGTGTTGGTTAAATTATCTGGCAACATTTTCGACATTTTAGGTAAATTGATGGATACCTAACCAAAAAGGAAGGCTTTTAAACCTTCCTTACACTAGAATTGGTCATTTATTGCCGTTTGCAAGCGAATAAACCCAGAGAACCCACCGCTAATAAACCTAAAAGGGTACCTGGTTCCGGGGTTGTCTGTGTCTGGGTGCCTTGAATAGTCCAGTTAGCAGCAACGATATTGCCTGATACATTGGTCAACTCGACTACGTTGCTGAAATTATTAGTCCCGTAAAGGGGATTGTCCCCATTGATGGACCATCCCAAAGGTGTTTGTGCAGAATTGGTTGAGACGACATTGGCACCATTGGGACCATTAAAATCATCCCAACTGATAGGAACAGCGGTTAATGTTCCCGAGGCATCGGTGACAAAGCTTCCCATACCCCCATCCAACCCATTACCCCCAACCCCATTAGGATCAAAGGTGGTAACGTGGGCCCCATTACCAAAATTGAAGGTGACACTCACAATGTCAGTGGCGGTCCATGTTTGGTTGAACAGGGAACTTCCCCCATTGTCAAGCTGAAAGGTAATAACCGCAGTATCACCGACAGTAACGTTATCGACAGTAGCAGCGGAAACAGTATCCGTATAGGTAGCGGTAAAAATGGCGGCATGGGCGGGAATGGCAGTGAAAACGGCACAAGTCACCGCAGGAAGGCAAAGGGCTTTTAGCAGCTGATTAGTCATTTTTGATTAATTGACAAGTTAATTTCATGGCTAATACTGGGGAAAAATTGCTATTTATACCCCATAAATCATTGCTTAATAGTAATAAGCAGCATAATTCTACCCCCCCCCCGAATTTGTCAAGTATTCTCCGTTTTTTATTGATGAACACGGAAAAAAGCCCATCGGGGAGAGACTGGAAGGGTTCGCCAAGGAAACATCTTAAATTAAT
>SFBL01000042.1 GCA_007095785.1 Microcystis aeruginosa Ma_SC_T_19800800_S464 | reverse complement strand
ACATTTTTAGTCGATTTCTCGGAATAAATATCTGAAAATTTTTAAAAACGTCGTGCTTTGCTTACCTCATAAGCGATTAAAGGTAGCAAAAAAAGAATTAGATTCGGAGAATGAATCAGCCCTACCTTTTTAAGGGGGATTTAGGGGGATTAAACTTCTGTAGTCAGACTTTGGAGAATTGGTATTGTAAAGTATTAAAAGTCATGGTCAGATTGACATAAATCCGGCTAAGAATACGATGGGCCGCATAAACCGCCGCTATTTCAGGAGAAGTACCGGGATGGGGCGTTAACTTTAAATTGCTGGGATAGGAACTGTATAAATTCCCCGAAAGGGCATTAATGGTGTTAAACATCGCCACCTGTAACATCGCCCCCGCCCGGGCAATCGGTGTCGGACCGCCACCAATTTTCCGAATGGTTTCTAAAAAAACGTCATTCCACTCGATAATTACGTTCATCTCCTTACCTCCTTTAATTAATAGCCCCAGTCTATTGAATAAGTTCAATAGTAACCATAGAAGTTTAGGCTATTAACAAGAAGTTAAGTGACGTAAATCCCACTTGAAAGCACTGGCAATTTGTCAACTACTTTTTACAAAAATTAACTATTGCAGTTATTACTTATCAGATTTGACTGTTCAGTTCACTGATGACTGTTTACTGATAACCGAAAAACCTGCTACTTGCCACTTTTCTATAGCGATTTAGTCTGATTGACGATTCGATCGTAAAATAGCAACAGATCAAGAGAGTACAGGTCAAATATGCCGAAATTTGTTGTCTGGGGTAGTTATTGTGAAAATGTGCTGGAAAAACGCGCTCCCTATCGTCAAGCGCATCTAGAGGGATTAAATCAACAGAAAGAACGGGGAATTCTCGTTACTATCGGACCAACGGCAGATTTAAGCCAAGTTTTCGCAATTTATCAGGCAGCCAGCGAGTCAGAAGTGCGAGAATTAATCGAAGCGGATCCCTATTGGCAAAATGGCATCTGGACAGAATACCAAGTCAAAGAATGGATTCAAGCCATCTAAGGGATGCTCTGTTGCTATATTTTTCATAAGGGTATCCCCATAAAATTCTCAAACTACGCAACTAATCAAACTCATCTCCGGTCAAGTCTGAGGATATTGTCAAGGATAAACCGGAGTTATCCCTTATCGATTCAAGCTGACAGCTGATAGCTTGCCTACTTTTTGCTTATCGCCATGGTTTACATCAAAAAGGTCGAACTCTCACACTTCAAATCCTTCGGGGGAACAACTCCTATACCCTTTTTACCGGGGTTTACGGTGGTTTCTGGTCCAAATGGTTCGGGAAAGTCGAATATCCTTGACGCATTGCTATTTTGCTTGGGATTAGCTACTTCCAAGGGAATGCGGGCCGAAAGATTACCGGATTTAGTCAATCATAGCTATAACAGTCAACGTCATAGCACCGAAGCGAGTGTTTCGGTGACTTTTGATATTGCCGATATTCCCGACGCAACCGATAGGGATTGGACGGTTTCCCGACGCTTAAAAGTGGCTAAGGGTGGCAGCTATACTTCTACCTACTATATCAATGGGGAAACCTGTACGGTTAGCGAACTTCACGACCAGTTAAACCGTTTACGCATCTATCCCGAAGGGTACAACGTGGTGTTACAGGGGGACGTAACCCGAATTATCAGCATGAATGCCAAGGAAAGACGGGAAATTATCGACGAATTGGCAGGAGTAGCCGAATTTGACCGCAAAATTGAGAAAACTAAGGAGAATATCGATTCGGTTAAAGAAAGAGAAGAACGCTGCCAAATTATTGCCACAGAATTGCAAAAATCTCTGGAAAAATTAGCACTCGATCGCATTAAAGCCGAAAAATACCAAAAACTCAAGGCCCAAGTCCAAGAAAAACAACAATGGGAAATTGTCCTCCATTGGCAAAATCTCCAGCAGCGCTGCCAGCAAGTACAAGGACAAATTCAAGCTGGGGAAAGGGAAAAACAGGTTTTAACGGAGACTATCGCCAATTTATCCGAACAAATCGCCCAAAATAGTCAAGAATTAGAGAAACTCAATCAACAGGTCAAAGCTTTCGGGGAAGATGAACACCTGTCCCTGACCTCCCGATTAGCAAGTCAACAGGCCAAACGACAACAACAGCAACAACGGCAAAAAGAGTTAGAAAACCTCGAAAAAGAATCTCAGGCACAGAAAAACAGACTTTTAGAGGAAATTAATCGCTATAATTGCGAATTAAACCAGATTACTGCTGAAAAAAGCCGTTTAGAAACTGAAATTTTACCCAATCTCCTACGGACAACCCAAACCGCAAGGGAAACCCTAGAAACCCATCGTCTGCAAGCAAGTAGTCTCGCGGAAGCGTCAGAAGCGTGGGTAAAAGAACAAAGTGACCTTTCCCGCAATATTACCCGTCTTCAGGAACAATTAAACCCCTACCGTAGCCAACGGGCCCAATTGACCGAAAGATGCGATCGATTACAAACTAATATAGTAGAAGCTGGTCAACGTCTGCAAGAATTAGAGCAAGTAACTAGCACAAAAACAGAAGAAAGTCAAGAAATATTGCAAAAAATTAATAATTCTGAACCCGATATCCAAAATTTAGCCCAAAAACTCACCATTGCCGAACAAAATCGCGTTATCAGTCAGGACACCCAAAAACGTCTGCTCAAGGAACAACGGGACAAACAGAGGGAATTAGATAAACTGGAAGCGACTAAGCAAGCGCAACAGGAGGCCCAGGGAACCTATGCCACTCAAATATTATTACAGTCAGATTTGCCCGGAATCTGCGGATTAGTGGCACAATTGGGCGAAGTAGAGGAACGTTATCAAATTGCTCTTGAAATCGCCGCCGGAGGTCGTTTAGGTCATGTAGTCGTCCAAGATGATAGCGTTGCGGCCGCTGGAATTGCCTTACTAAAACAGCGTCGCATCGGTCGGGCCACTTTTTTACCCCTGAATAAAATTCGTCCCCCCCGTCCCCAGGATATTTCCTCTGTGCGTCACGCGCGGGGTTATCTGGATTTAGCGGTGAATTTGGTTAAGTTTCAACCCCAGTATCGGGAGGTTTTTAACTATATTTTTGGCAGTACGGTGGTTTTCGAGGATATAGACTCTGCCCGTTATTATATCAATCAATATCGCATCGTTACTTTGGATGGCGAGTTATTAGAGATGACTGGCGCTATGACCGGAGGCAGCCAACCGACGCGATCGGGGCAACGTTTTGGTAAAATTTCTCCGAAAGAGTCTAGTGAAGCGGAATCTCTACGGGAAAGATTAGCAGAAATCGATCGCATTCTTACCCGCAACGAAGAAAAAATTACCCAGTTTAATAATCTTATCGGTCAGTTAACCCAACAGTTAACCGAAACCCGTCAAAGTCATCGGGAAAATCAATTATCTCTACAACAATTAAGTAAAGATTTACAACGTTTAACCACAGAAAAAGAGGATTTAACCCGTCAATTATCGGGACAGCAAGAGGAAATTACTATTTCTCGTCAACGGTTAGAAGTATTAACCAGAGAAATTCCTGAGTTAGAGTTATCTTTACAGCAAGAACAGGAGAAATTAACTGCTTTAGAGGCCAATCATACCCATAGCGAATGGCAACAGGTACAGGGAATAATTCGCGCTCAAGAATTGCAGTTACAAACCCAAGAAAATCACCTCGCTACAGTCCGCGAACAGTTAAAAGACCTACAAAATCAACAAATCAGACTAGAGGAAAAAAGTCAAGAGTCTGCGGATAGAATTACCGAGATTGAGAAAATAATCACCGATGCAGTTAATCAGAGAAATATCGGAAATCTGGAGATAGAAAAACTTGATCGCCATATTTTAGAAATCAATCAAGCTTTACAGCAATTATCGCAACAACTAGGGGAAACCAAGCAAAAAAGAGACCAATTAGAGACAGTTTTGCGACAACAGCAAAACCAACAACAACAGGCTATCTGGCAATCGGAAAAGTTAGTCAACAATCAAGAGGAAAGACAAGCATTACTAACCACTTTACAGACAGAAATTAGTCAACTAGAAAGCGACTTACCCAATCCCTTGCCCGAAATTCCTGAAAGCGAGCGAGATTTCGAGAAAATTCAAAGCGATATTCGGCAGTTACAAAAGAAATTAGAAGCTTTAGAACCTGTGAATATGTTAGCTTTAGAAGAATACCAAAAAACCAAAGAGAGATTAGATGAACTATCAGAAAAACTGCAAACTCTAGAAGGAGAAAGAACCGAACTACTTTTACGCATAGAAAACTTTACCACCCTCAGATTTAATGCTTTTCAGGAAGCATTTACTGCTGTTAACGAAAACTTTAAGAATATATTTGCCACCCTGTCCGATGGGGATGGTTACTTGCAACTAGAAGACGAAAATGACCCCTTTAATGGGGGATTAAATCTGGTGGCACATCCGAAAGGAAAACCCGTACAGCGATTGAGTTCCATGTCTGGGGGGGAGAAATCTTTAACCGCTTTAAGCTTTATTTTTTCCCTACAAAGATATCGTCCTTCTCCCTTTTATGCGTTTGATGAAGTGGATATGTTTTTAGATGGGGCCAATGTAGAGAAATTGGCCAAAATGATTCAAAAACAAGCACAACAAGCACAGTTTATTGTCGTTAGTTTGCGTCGGCCGATGATTGAAGCATCGGAAAGAACCATCGGTGTCACCCAAGCGCGGGGAACCCATACACAGGTACTAGGAATTAAAGTTTAACCTAAGACGCAAGTGGGGTGTGGGGAAGTGGGAAGCTTTTCAGTGCTCAGTAAACAGTAATCAGTGAACTGAAAACTCACATCTGAAAACTCACATCTGATAACTGATAACTGATAACTGATAACTGACTCCTAACCCTAGGAACAGGAAACCCCACTTATAACCTCTCCCAGACAAGCCAGACAAAGTTAAGTTATATTAAGATTACTCAGAATGCGTCTCCATCCCATTCAGAAATCTCATGACTCAACCGCAAGCACAACGCATCCTCTACGTTAGACTCCCCTGTAACCCCATTTTCCCCATCGGTGTGGTTTATCTTTCCGACCACGTTCATAAACTATTCCCCGACATCGAACAAAGGATCTTTGACCTTGGCACCGTCCCCCCCTTAGACTTTAACCAGGCACTCGATCGCTGTGTTGACGAATTTCGGCCCACCCTGCTAGTATTCTCCTGGCGGGATATTCAAATATATGCCCCCGTCGGTGGTCGCGGTGGTAATCCCCTGCAAAACGCCTTTGAATTTTACTACGCCAAAAACCCCCTAATCAAGCTGCGCGGTGCTTTAGGAGGTTTAAAGGTGACAACCGCCTACTACGGCGAATTATGGCGCAATCAGGGACTAATTCGCCGCGGGTTGCAGCGGGCCAAAAAATACCATCCCGAAGCGCGAGTTATCGTCGGGGGTGGTGCCGTCAGTGTTTTCTACGAACAACTAAAAACCAAACTGCCCATAGGAACAATTGTATCAGTCGGAGAAGGGGAAACCCTGCTAGAAAAATTCCTCTCTGGCCGGGACTTTAGCGATGAACGTTGTTATGTGGTCGGAGAAACCACACCCCGGCCGCGTTTAATCCACGAATCCCCCACCCCGTTAGAAAAATCCGCTTGTAACTACGACTATATCGCCGGTATTTGGCCAGAATTTTCCTACTATTTCCAAGAAAACGACTTTTATATCGGGGTACAAACCAAGCGCGGCTGTCCCCATAACTGCTGCTACTGCATCTATACCGTCGTTGAAGGCAAACAAGTACGCATTAATCCCGCCGATGAAGTAGTTAAGGAAATTCGCCAATTATACGACCGCGGCATTCGCAATTTCTGGTTTACCGATGCCCAATTTATCCCCACCAGAAAATTTATCAATGATGTAGAAGAACTATTAGAAAAAATTCTCGCTGCTGGGATGAAAGATATTCGTTGGGCTGCCTATATTCGTGCCGATAATCTTACTCCGAAACTGTGCGATTTAATGGTAAAAACAGGCATGAATTACTTTGAAATTGGCATCACCAGTGGTTCTCAGGAATTAGTCCGAAAAATGCGTATGGGCTATAATTTGCGGACAGTTCTGCAAAATTGTCGAGACTTAAAAGCGGCGGGTTTTAATGATCTAGTTTCGGTAAATTATTCCTTTAATGTCATTGATGAAACCCTAGAAACTATTCGTCAAACCATCGCCTATCATCGGGAATTAGAAAATATTTTTGGAGTCGATAAAGTGGAACCAGCCATCTTTTTTATCGGCCTACAACCCCACACCCATCTAGAAGAATACGCCTTCAAAAAAGATATTATTAAACCCGACTACGATCCCATGAGTTTAATGCCCTGGACAGCCAAAAAACTGCTCTGGAATCCCGAACCTTTGGGGTCATTCTTTGGCGAAGTTTGTCTGCAAGCATGGCGACAAAATCCCGATGATTTTGGACGGGAAGTGCTGAAAATTTTGGAAGCAAGACTAGGCAAGGCCGATTTAGAATCCGCTTTGACCGCACCGATAGAAACTAAGAAAAAAGTCTTAATTCCTGCTTAAAAATTAATTTTAGTCAATCCGAAGGCGGCAATTAGCGTTACCATGAGTCTGAAATCAGGAGATGATCAAAATCCCTTTACCGGTAACTGCAAAATGACCGACCATCGCCCCCATTGGCTAGAATTAGCGGAATATATCGCCCTAGGATTAACCCTGCTTACCCTTATCGCCATGGGTGCGGGGTTTTTGCCTTTGTTCCTCCTGGTAGTGACTTTCGGGTTGAATATTCTCAATCGTCTCCGAGAAAGAACTAGGCAACTTCAACGCTTAACCGAGATAACCGGTCATTTGCAGGAGCAGTGGGAAGAGGAAAAAGAAGCTTTATCGGCACAAATACAGTCCCTCACTCCCGCAGCGGCCAGCGATAACGCCCGTGCGGTCGCAGAATTAGAGGAGAATATTCTCACCCTCGAACAGTCCTACAATCAAATTATTCAATATATCAACCGTAACGGGCTGCTGGAACGCATCGAACATCTGGAAAAATCCTACAGTCGCTTACACAGAGAGATTTTGCCGCTTAAGGAAGAATCAGCAGATATTAACGCCACAAAAGCGGAAAATGAGCCACAAATCACCCTACCTGCCCTTAATTTAACCACTTCCCCCCCTGTCCCTATCCCCCATTGGCATTATGATAGCCGTCTGGCCGCCCATCGGGAAATGATTACAGCGATCGCAATTACCGAGGATCAACGGTTTTTAATTAGCGTTAGTTGGGATCGTACCCTAAAAATCTGGGATTTTGCGAGGGGAACCCTGATTAATACGGTGGAAGCTCACGATCAGGGCATTTTAGCCCTAGCAGTGACCGGAAACGGCGATTATCATCTAGCGACGGGAGGATTCGATCAAACCGTGAAATTATGGACTTTAGCCGGCGATGGCAGTAGTCTGGAATTAAATCAAATTTTCCTCGGTCATCTCGGTTCGATTCATGGTCTAGATTTTTCCCCCCGTTGGCATTTTTTGGTGAGCGGTAGTTACGACCAAACCCTAAAACAGTGGAATTTAGAGCAGGAAACCGAAGAATTTAGCTCCTATGACAGTCTAGGGGCAATTTATGCCCTAGCAGTGGCTCCTAATCAAGATTTTATCGCCGCAGCTGGAGGTGATGGCACTGTCACCCTCTGGCAATTGGGATCGGGAGCAAAAATCGCCGTCCTATCTGGTAACATTTCTTCGGTGCAGAGTCTGGCGATCGCTGCCGATAGTCAGATTATTGCCGCCGGTTGTGTGGATGGGACGGTGAAAATCTGGCAATACAATCCAGAGAAAAGCGGTCATTTTGCGCCAATTCGGGTGATTAATGCCCATAATGGTCAGGTGACAAGCTTGGTATTTGCTCCAGGAGGTCAGTGGTTATTTACCGGGGGAACCGACGGAGAAATTAAAATCTGGTTAGCCAATTCTCAACAGTCGATCGCAACTCTCAGCACCGACAATGGGCGATCGTCGCCGATCTCCAGTTTAGTTCTCAGCCCCGATTATTGTCACCTAGCAGCGGCTGCGGCCGACGGTAGCATCACCATCTGGGAAAATATCACTTAATGGTCGATCGAACTAGAAAAATTGTATAATGTAATGTCCCGGACTCGATCGGGCCAGTTTGACCCCAAGAAAAAGTGACTGAGTTAACCGTCGTTTCTGCCTAATAGTTGTCATCGGGGCATCGAGAACGCGCGAGCGATCGCTTATCCCAGAATCATTACCCATAGTAAAAAATTCAGAATGAAGACTCCAACAGATCAAAGATTTGATTACGTCAAAATCGGTTTAGCGTCCCCCGAAAGAATTCGGCAATGGGGAGAAAGAAACCTGCCTAACGGTCAAGTCGTCGGAGAAGTAACCAAACCAGAAACGATCAACTATCGGACTCTCAAACCGGAAATGGATGGGTTATTCTGCGAGAAAATTTTTGGCCCCTCGAAGGACTGGGAATGTTGGTGCGGTAAATACAAACGCGTCCGTCACCGGGGAATTGTCTGTGAACGTTGCGGGGTGGAAGTTACCGAGTCGCGGGTACGTCGTCATCGCATGGGTTTTATCAAATTAGCTGCCCCCGTCACCCACGTTTGGTATCTCAAAGGTATTCCCAGTTATCTCAGTATCCTGCTTGATATGCCCCTGCGGGACGTGGAGCAAATCGTCTATTTTAATGCCTATGTGGTTCTCGATCCGGGTAATGCCGGCAATCTTAGTTATAAACAACTCCTCAGCGAAGATCAATGGTTAGAGATCGAAGAAGAAATCTACGCGGAGGACTCGGAATTAGTCGGCATTGAAGTGGGTATCGGGGCCGAGGCTATCCAAAGACTATTACAGGAAATTAACCTGGAAGAAGAAGCGGAAAGACTGCGGACGGAAATTGTCGAAAGTAAAGGGCAAAAACGGGCAAAATTAATTAAACGTCTCCGGGTAATCGATAACTTTATCGCCACGGGTTCTCAGGCAGAATGGATGGTTTTAAGCGTAATTCCCGTGATTCCTCCCGATTTACGCCCGATGGTGCAGTTGGACGGCGGCCGTTTTGCCACCTCTGACCTGAACGATCTCTACCGTCGGGTGATTAACCGCAATAACCGTTTATCCCGTCTGCAAGAAATTCTCGCTCCCGAAATTATCGTCCGCAACGAAAAACGGATGTTACAGGAGGCCGTCGATGCTTTAATTGATAACGGTCGTCGCGGTCGCACGGTGGTGGGGGCCAATAATCGCGCCCTGAAGTCTTTATCGGATATTATCGAGGGTAAACAGGGGCGTTTCCGTCAAAATCTCCTCGGTAAACGGGTTGACTATTCGGGACGTTCGGTTATCGTTGTCGGTCCGAAATTGAAGATCTATCAATGCGGTTTACCCCGGGAAATGGCGATCGAATTGTTCCAACCCTTCGTTATCCATCGTTTAATTAAATTAGGCATCGTCAATAATATCAAGGCGGCCAAGAAAATGATCCAACGGGGGGATCCTAATGTTTGGCACGTCTTGGATGAAGTAATCACGGGACACCCGGTGATGTTAAACCGCGCCCCTACCCTGCACCGTTTGGGCATTCAAGCGTTTGAACCGATCTTGGTGGAGGGCCGGGCGATTCAGTTACATCCCCTCGTCTGTCCCGCTTTTAACGCTGACTTTGACGGAGACCAAATGGCCGTACATATTCCCCTCTCCCTGGAGGCACAATCGGAAGCGCGATTGTTGATGTTAGCTTGTCATAATATTCTCTCACCGGCGACCGGTCGCCCGATTGTTGCCCCTTCTCAGGATATGGTTTTGGGTTGTTATTATCTCACGGCCGAAAATCCCAAGGCCCAAAAGGGTGGAGGTCGTTATTTTGCCAGCATGGATGACGCTATTCGCTCTTTTGATCAGGGATTGGTGGATCTACACGCTTCTGTGTGGTTGCGTTTACCCGTCGGAGAAAAGGTGAAAACCAATAAACCCGATGAGGAAGTCCTGGAAACGGAAACTCTCCCCGATGGCAGCATCTGGAAATATTATCGGGAACGCAAAACCCGGGAGAAGGATGGTCAGATAATTTCTCAGTATGTGCGTACTACTGTAGGGCGAATTATCTACAATAAGACGATTCTAGAAGCTTTGGTGGTCTAGAGAGAGATTGAACTAGGGTGGGCATTGCCCACCTTAATTTTTAGGCTAAAGCGGCAATACATTCTATTTCCACTAGCACATCTTTGGGAAGACGGGCCACCTCCACACAGGCCCGGGCCGGGGCAGTTTCCGGGGGGAAATAACGGGCATAAACTTGATTCATTGCCCCGAAATTGGCTAAATCCGAGAGAAAGACGGTAGTTTTCACCACATTTGACCAATTGGCTCCCGCGGCGGTTAAAATGCCCTCTAGATTGGCCATAACTTGTTCGGTTTGGGCGCTAATTTCCCCGGAGACGATTTCACCCGTGACGGGATCTAGGGGAATTTGTCCCGCAACAAAGAGAAAAGGACCAGGAGCGGCGATCGCTTGATTATAGGGACCCACAGGGGCCGGAGCTTTATCAGTACGGATGACCTGATTATTCATGGGCAGGATAGTTAAAAAAGATGACATTGAATCAATTGAATATTTTCCCAGTTTTTTGATCGCTTGCAGTTAATTTTCGCTGGTTAGGGGGCTTAATTTTGACTAAGCGATCGTTTGAGAAAAGTCGATCGATGACTCACTTTGTACCTGTACGATTCATCTTAAATCCATACACATAAATATCTGCGAATCCATATCTTTTTTCTTTTTCGCGCCATTGAGCAAGACCAATTTCGCTTAAAAGCTCGGCAAATCTATCGAAATCAGCTATTATTGACCGTGCGGTATGTTCCCACACTTGACTGAGTTCTTCCCTAGAAGGTAAAGCAGAAATTCCTTCTAAAGCTCGGAAAAAATTCTCTAGGTCAGGATATTCTTGTCTAATAGCATCACAGCGTTCTTCAGAAGCTTTTTCTAAACCAATTTCTAGAGATTTTGCTCGCAATAAGCGATCAGTTGGTGACTGAATTGATGACTGTCCTTTGTAGGTTAATTCTTGTTCTTTTGCTCCTTGTAATAGAGCGCTTAAACTGCGAGGAAAAGTAGTACCACTAGAATCTGTTAAACGTTCATAAACCCATCGATAAACGTATTTAGCTCTATCGCCTCTTCGTCGGCGACTGCCCCAAAGTAATTCTAAGGCATTATTTAGAGCTTCTTCCGTTGCTTGATCGATACTTTCCACGGGAGCAAAACGAGCGACTAAATCTTTAAATTCTGGCGAGAGAAAAGCTTGACGGAGAGCTAATCTTAAGAAATCTATTCTCGTCCATTGTAGAAGTAAATCTCGTCCATTGAAGTGACTTTTATTATCAAAGTTAAGACGTTTCCAGATATCTTCTCTCAGAAATATTTTAAAACGAATTGCTGTTAGTGTCCGAGCATCACAAGCTTGAACAAACTGAAATAAACCGGTGAGAGCTTGTTGACGAATATCTTCTCTCTCTGGGAAATCTTCATCTAAATCATCATAAAGAAACCAGAGAGTCTGCTGCTCTTTTAATTGTTTCTGATTAACTAGATCTAAAGCATCTTTAATCAGGAGAGTCAAATTTCGATCCGTTGCTAATTGAACTAAAGCTTCAGTATGTTCCGATTGCCAATTTTCCGAGGGTAATCCTTGAAAAATTTGTTTAATCGCCTTAAATTTTTCCCCCTTAGGAAAGATACTATTTTTTGATTTTCTGTCCACATTTATCAGCAAATAAGCTCGCCAAACTGCTTCCCAAGTGCCTTGCTTTTCTTGTAATTCTTGATTTATATACTGGAATTCATCCCGGGATGGACGACTATCATTATAGCTACCATGACCAGATAATAAAGTCACATGATCTAGACGACTATAGGCCAAATTTCGTGCCTCAGACTCCTGCCGGAGTAGTAACAAATAAAGTGCTGTCTTTCCTGTTCCCTTACGACCTCTGATCAGACAAGTTGCTTGATCAAGAAATTTATCAAAGTTAGCAGTTTTCTGAAATAAAAGACTAATATTTGAACCGATATCTCCTGCATTTAATGGCATAAAATTAAGACTTTCAATAACTTGCCAACGTTTTTCGGAACTGGCCAGAATTTGTTGCAAGCGAATTTCATTGGTATCTTCATCGATTAAGTTAGCAATGCGAGTATAATAATCCAGTAATCCAGTTACAGGATAGCGGTCTGCTAGAGCGATCGAGGGAATATAAGGTATGATTAGATAGTCTTCTGAATCTATATCTAAATCATGATCAGTAGTTTCATCTATATCTATATTTTTGTCAATATCCTTTTGTAAAATTTGCCAAGCATGAGTAACTTTAGTTATTCCTGTATCACTTAAATCGGGAACGGGTGAAAAAACAAAATTAAGCGAAAGTCGGCCAAAAGAAGTCAAAGATTGCAAAAGAAGCTCGATTCCTTTTTGATTTTGTTCGTTAGGAAATAAAAAAATAATTGCTTCGTTGGCTGCCTGTAGTAAAGATAAAGCTCCCCATTCATTGATTCCAGTGCGCGAATCTACTAAGATAAGATCAGGTTTTAACTGATTTTGAATCTCTCGACTAAAAGTTGACCAGAGTGTTTCCCCATTATCGAGAATTGTTGTTGCTCGCAGATCATCAACTTTAGCAATGTAATCAAGACTCAAATAACCCGCAGGAACAATAAATAGTCTTCCCGTCGCATCGGGAATATTAACTTCTCCAAATATTTTAGTGATATTAATCTTTGCTTCTACACCTTCTGGTAAATAGGATTTTTCATAAAAATAGTCCACAATTCCGTATTCCGGTAAGGGATTTAAGGGAAAAGCTGTGCTTAACCCCGGTGCTTCTAAATCCAAGTCAACAGCTACTACTTTACGACCTCGCATCGCTAAAATCCAAGCAACATGAATTAAAGCAGTTGTCCTACCTACTCCCCCTTTAAAAGAATAAAAAGTTACGGTTCTAGGAAGACAAAGTTCGGGAGAAGACGGTGATTGATTTTGTGGATTAGCTGACCACAAGGCTAAATCTTGCCAAGTGTGAATTGATTTTTCGTCCACAAGTTGTGGAGCTTTTAGATCGAGAGAGGCTGCCTCCTGAATAGTATATAAAGATATAAAACCTAAAGATTTATACTGTTGTTCTATGTCATTTTTAACTGCTTCTCTTCGCTGAGTTGTTGATAAATTTTCAAACTTATCACTGACGATAGTTATATTCAAAAGTCCAGCAGTAGATA
The DNA here is from genome assembly GCA_007095785.1 of Microcystis aeruginosa Ma_SC_T_19800800_S464. Lineage (GTDB taxonomy): Bacteria > Cyanobacteriota > Cyanobacteriia > Cyanobacteriales > Microcystaceae > Microcystis > Microcystis aeruginosa_E. The sequence continues at coordinate 19,196 of SFBL01000042.1, read as the reverse complement.
GATTGAGATCAACCCATTCTTGTGCTTCTTTTTGAACATATATATCTGTTAATTTTCGTTTCAGTGATCTTAACCAAGTTTCTGACATAACTATCTCCTTAAAGTTGAGTAGCTTGTTTCTGAAGCCATCTTTTCAGACTTTGATACGCTGATAACCACTCTTTGTATTTATCGTCATTCGGTTCACTGCTGGAATAACGCATATCTATAAAATTTTGACTAGGGTTTTCTACCGGTTTTTCTACTATATTAATCCATTTTATCACGTCTGGATAATTTTGAACTCTCGAATAGAGACAATTATTCCTTGTTAGAGCTGCTGTCAAACTGTGACCCGGATTAGTTATGGTATGTCCGGGGTTATTGGACTTAGTTTTCCATTCTTGACTGGATACCGAAGCTAAGATCATAGATTTCAGCAAACATTCGATCGTAATACCTCCAAAGTGCATAGCAGCTATTTTCCTATTAGATTTACAAAGTATTTCTGTATCTTGATGACGTTGTAAAAAAGCTGATTGGTAATCTTCCATCCCTAATTATCTATTCCCTAGAGTTAATACCTGTGAATAAGTTTTTAGCTGAGTATTAAACAAGGGTACTTTATTAAACAACAAAGCACCCTTTTAATTTAGCTTAGAACTCTCCTTTTAAAGCGGCATTACAGCGCTCGCAAATAGTGGGATCATCGGCAAATTTTCCCACTTGAGTGGAATAATTCCAACAGCGATCGCATTTTTCGCCGTCTGCTTTGACAATTCCCACCGAAACAAAGTCCGATTCTCCCTTATATTCTGCGGTTTGAATCGCGCTAATATCACTAACTAATTCCACTTGAGAAGAGAGGAATAGATAACGCAATTCATCGACTTTATTCCCCGTTAAACTATCACAATGGTTGAATAATTCTAGCTCCTGTTGTAAGGTTTCATCGGGAACATAAAGTAAAACTTTTGCCTCTAAAGAAGCACCGATCGCTTTATCATTTCTGGCAGTTTCCATCACCTTATTAACTTCGGTGCGTAGCTGCCGGAATTTCGCCCATTTATCGGCTAATTGGCGATTATTCCAAGCAGGATCGATGTTTAGCCATCCTGACTCAAATACCGATAAATAAGGAGTTTTGTAGGGGAGAAATTGCCAGATATCTTCCGCTAGATGAGACAGGACAGGAGCGATCGCTTTAGCAAGATTTTCTAAGGCAATAGCATAGACTGTTTGACAACTACGACGACGGAAAGAATTAGGATCAGAAATGTATAAACGATCCTTAGCGATGTCGATATAAAAGTTAGATAAATCGACAACACAAAAATTCTGTACCGTCTGGAAAAAGCGGAAAAATTGGAAACTTTCAAAAGCTGCCGTAACTTCCGTAAACACCTCTGAGATACGATGTAACATATAGCGATCGATCTCCGGTAGATCATCATAAGCTACCGCATCTTTAACGGGATTAAAATCATTTAAACTCCCCAGTAAAAACCTGGCAGTGTTACGGATTTTATTGCGGATATCTACCAACTGTTTGAGAATATTTTGACCAATATTCACATCATTGGTATAGTCCACCGAAGACACCCATAACCGAATCACATCCACCCCATAAGCGGGTTCTTTTTTCTGGTCTTTACCACCATTTATAATCACATTGGGATCGATGACATTACCCAGAGATTTACTCATTTTTCGTCCCTGTTCATCCAAAACAAAACCGTGAGTTAACACCGTTTTATAGGGAGCAATACCATTAGCAGCCACACTGGTTAATAAACTCGATTGAAACCATCCCCGATGCTGATCCGATCCTTCTAGATACATATCCGCAGGATAACTTAATTCTGGTCGAGCATTAGCCACCGCATTCCAACTAGAACCCGAATCAAACCACACATCCATAGTATCCATTCCCTTGCGATAACTGCGACCATTATCGCGATAACTGGGAGGTAACAATTCCTCTACGGATAACTCCCACCAAGCATTAGAACCCTTGACCGCGAAGATAGCTTGAACGTGATTAATCGTCTCCTCCGTTAACAGAGGTTCATTCGTTTCTTCGTCATAAAAAACAGGAATAGGAACCCCCCAACTGCGCTGACGAGAGATACACCAATCGCTTCTTTCACTAACCATAGAAGTGATGCGATTCTTCCCTGTTGCGGGAATCCAACGCACCGAATCAATTGCTTCTAAAGCTAATTCTCGGAATCCTTCCACGGAAGCAAACCATTGTTCCGTTGCGCGAAAAATTGTCGGTTTTTTGGTTCTCCAATCGTAGGGATATTTATGCTGATATGCTTCCTCTTTGAGTAACGCACCCTTTTCTGTCAGTGCTAAAATGATTGCTTCATTAGCATCTTTCAGGACATTTAAACCCGCAAATTGTCCCGCTTCTGCGGTGAAATTTCCCTTATCATCCACGGGAGAAAGTATCGGTAAACCGTAACGTTGTCCGACGATATAATCCTCCTGACCATGGCCAGGTGCAGTATGAACTAATCCGGTACCAGAATCAGTGGTGACATAATCCCCACCGATGAGAATCGCACTTTCTCTGTCAAACAAAGGATGACGATATTTAGTATGTTCTAATTCCAGACCTTTAACCGTTGCTTTAATTGTCAAAGTCCTGTTAAAAGTATCGGCCAATTTTTCGACTAAATCCGTCGCTACAATTAGATAATTAGACTCGCTAGTTTCCACCACTGAATAGTTTAATTCTGGGTTTAATGCGACGGCCAAATTCCCGGGTAAAGTCCAGGGAGTAGTCGTCCAGATAGCGACGGATAAATTAGGCAAAAATGGCCTTAAAACCGGGGTTGAAACTGACGTAATCGGAAAAGCAACATAGACACTGCGGGAAGTGTGACCTTCGGGATATTCTAATTCTGCCTCAGCTAAAGCGGTTTGAGAACTGGGACTCCAGTGAACCGGTTTTAGTCCCCGATAAATATAACCTTTCAGGGCCATTTTTCCGAATACGGCAATTTGAGCGGCCTCGTATTCAGGTTGTAGGGTTAAATAGGGATTTTCCCAGTCTCCCCAGACTCCATACCTTTTGAAACCTTCACACTGTTCTTTTTGCGTTTGAAGGGCAAAATCGTGGGCTTTCTGACGTAATTTCAAAGGGGTTAGACCCTCTTTTTCCGAGCTTTTGAGACTTTGTAAAACCTTCAGTTCGATCGGCAACCCGTGACAATCCCAACCCGGCACATAGCGCACTTTGTAGCCTTGCAGCAGTTTATATTTATTGATAATGTCTTTGAGAATTTTATTTAAAGCATGACCGATATGCAGGGACCCGTTAGCGTAGGGGGGACCATCGTGGAGAATAAATAATTCTTTGGGGTTATTTTGCGCTAATTTCTCATATATTTGCTCATCTTGCCAGAATTTCTGGATTTCTGGCTCACGTTTGCTGGCATTTGCTCGCATATCAAAGTCAGTTTGGGGCAAATTAACGGTATCTTTGTAACTTTTAGCGTTGGACATTCTAGCAAACCTATGGATATCAATCGTTTTCGGGATTCATTCCTAAATAACGTCCCTTTGAGAGTCGTTATCTCTAGTCTGTCACATAACTGTAATATAAATATTACAAGTGACAATCATTGATCTATAAGTCTAGCGAGATTGTGTCCAAGAGCGATGATTCCCAAAGGCTATAATTTAGTTATTCGAGAATAGGGAGCATGAGGACGATGGTGACGAATCCTAATTTTTTTTATGTCTCTCCAGAAGTGTATCTAGAAGGGGAAAGAGTCAGTCCGATCAAGCACGAGTACCGAAAAGGACGGATTTATGCGATGGTAGGCGCAAAAAAGCCGCATATCGTTTTATCGGCCAATTTAGCCAAGGTTTTAGGTAATCATCTCGATGATAGTCCCTGTCTTGTTCTCACTTCCGATATCAAAGTCCGGTTAGAGGAGGCAAATTGTTATTATTATCCCGATATTGCGGTGGTTTGTGACGAGAGAGAGATTAACAATACCGATGATTTTATTCTCTATCCCGTTCTGATTATTGAAGTATTATCGAAATCTACGGAATCCTTTGATAGGGGTGATAAATTCAGCGATTATCAAACCTGTCCCACCCTAAAAGAATACATTCTTATTCATCAAAACCAGAGGAAAATTGAATGTCACCGTCGCGAGGATTCGGGAGTTTGGCAAGAACAGATCTATGAAGCCGGAGATGAGGTAGAATTTACCAGTGTAGGATTCCGGGGATCGATCGCTTCTATCTATCGGAAAGTCCCCGGTTTGGTATGATTGCTATTCTTTCTTGACATCGCACTTTTATGTGTCTAGGGATAGGGGTAGATCTGTCTCCCTTTGCCTAAAAACCGAGATTATCAAGCATTTAATTCTATTTATCACACCTCTAGGAATTTTTCCTTTTGGGTAGCTGTTTGTCAATACCAAATTAGGTTATACTTTATGTTTATGGGAAGCGATCGCTGTTAGTTTCCCACTGTACTAGGGAACAATAAACATAGCTGAAAGACAGCACTCGATCGTGTAAGGTCAGGTGAGGTAACAATGGATAATTCAAACCTAAATAAGCAATTAGTAATTAATAATATTCAAGAATTTGCCGAGCTTGTTGGCAATTATGAGGAAGCTTGGCAGCTTCTTGTGGGTAAAAAGGTGAGTCGTATAAACAAACAATTTGAATACATTATCAATCAAATAAAAAAAACAGGCTATTCTTGTGAAGGAAAGGTAATCAGTTTTAAGAAGCATCCAGAATTTGATTTCATTATAACTGTTAAGTACTTGGATCATGATATAGATATAAATTATAGTTTGAAACAGTTTATCAATAAATTTGATTTTATAACTCCTCCTGTTCCCGTGCAAGAAATTTTTAATAAAGTACCAGAAACTAAAAACGAAATACTGGAAACTTATCAAGAGAAAAATAAAATACTACAAGAGACTTGTCAAAAGCTTGAATATGATTTCATTAATGTCAATAAATTTTATAATGAAAGATTGTATAAATATCTGACTAAGGAAGAATTTGGGCAAGAAAAACATAGATTTGTGCAATCTTGGCTAGAAAAAAATATAGGAAGAAAGCCAGATTTAGAGCAGTCTGTAGCCATTGGAGAAGTTAATAATAATATCCAAGTCTTAGCGCGTGCGGGTAGCGGCAAAACTAGCACATTAGTCAACAAAGCTTTATTTTTGCAGAAACATTGTGGTATTTTACCAAGTGAAATATTAATACTAGCTTTCAACCGCAAAGCAGCCGAGGAAATAAGAGAAAGAATTGAACACAATTCACTAAATAACATTCCCTATGTCATGACATTCCATGCTTTAGCTTATGGGTTAGTTCACCCAGAAGAAGAACTAATTTTCGATCAATCGGGTGGGGAACAAAGAAAAAGTAAAGCTTTACAATCAGTAATTGATGATCACCTCAAGTCTCCACAGTATTTCTCAAAGATTCGTGATTTAATGATGGCTAAGTTTCGCGGAGATTGGGAAAATCTAGTTAGAGGTGGTCATTTATTAAATCGAGAAGAAATGTTATCTTATCGTCGTTCTCTACCCAGAGAAGGATTAGATGGTAGATACTATAAATCCTTTGGCGAAAAAGCGATCGCAAACTTTTTATTTGAGCATAATTTATTCTATAGCTACGAACGTAACTATGATTGGAATGGTATAAATTATCGGCCAGACTTTACCATATTTACTGGCAAAAATCAAGGAATTATTATTGAATATTTTGGATTACAGGGGGAGCCAGATTATGACGAAATGTCCGCAAGAAAACGTCAGTTTTGGCAAAATGCTCAAAATCAAGCTCGATGGCAATTTCTTGAATTTAATCCTGGGGATATAAAAGCAGCACAGGAGCAATTTGGTAATTTACTAAAGCATAAACTTGAAAGTTTTGGTTTACTCTGTAATAGACTAAGTGAAGATGAAATTTGGGCAAAAGTCAAAAGACGCTCGATCGATCATTTCACCAAAGCGATGGTTCAATTTGTGCAACGCTGTCGCCAGCAGTTTTTAACTACTGAAGAATTAGAGAATAAAATTTTTAATCATAATTGTCTAGAGGAATTTGAGTCACAGTTTCTAGAATTAGGACAAGTTTTTTATCAAGCGTATCTAGAAAGATTACAAGCTACAGGAGAAGAAGATTTTGACGGATTGATGCAAACAGCAGCTAAACTTATCACCTCTGGGCAAACAGTTTTTAGACGGAAATCGGGTGCCGGTGATTTAAGTAACCTTAAATATATTTTAATTGATGAATATCAAGACTTCTCTGAACTATTTTATCGCTTGATTACAGCAATTAGACAGCAAAATTCTCAAGCTTTGTTTTTTTGTGTAGGGGATGATTGGCAAGCTATTAATGGTTTTGCTGGCTCCGATCTTAACTATTATCAAAACTTTGCTGATTATTTTCCCAATTCTTTGAAATTAAATATATCAACAAATTATCGTTCAGCCTCTGCAATTGTCACCACAGGAAATAATTTGATGAATGGTTTAGGAAAACCCGCTCAACCTCATAACAAAGAGTCGGGATTTGTTAAACTGGTTGATCTACAAGATTTTGAGCCAACCCTAAGAGAGATTGAAGATCATAATGGGGATCATATTACTGCTGCTGTATTACGTTTAATCAAGAAGATTATTATTGAAAATAATCAAGAAGTGGTTTTACTTAATCGCAAAAATAACCTGCATTGGTTTGTCAATGATCAAAATAAATTAGAAGACTTTCTTAATTCAATCCGTGGACATCTACCAGACAATTTGCGAAATCGTTTGACTATTTCCACATCCCATAAATATAAAGGATTAGAAAAACAAGTTGTTATAATTTTAGATGCGGTTAATCGTTCCTATCCTTTAATTCATCCTGATTGGGTTTTTACTAGAATTTTTGGCAGTCATCCCGAGGGAATTGTTGCCGAGGAACGTCGTCTTTTTTATGTAGCTCTCACCCGTGCGATCGAGCAACTCTATATAATTACAGAAAGTCCTAACTATTCGCCCTTTCTTGCTCATTTAAATCTGAATAAAATTAATTGGCAAGAATATCCCATACTAGGAGATAAGTCGAAATATATAACTATTGAAATCGGTAATCAAAAAGGGAAAGGTTCTCACCCGACTATTCAGATTAGAGACTTGCTAAAAGCTCAGGGATATAAGTGGAATTCCCATCAACATCGACAAATTTGGTATCGTCATGATTTAAGGGCTAGTTTCACCACAGTCGATGATTTCTTCAATCAGTCTTCTTGGTATGCTATTGCTGATGGAGTTGAGGTGTGTTTTTATGACGATTTTCGCAATTTATTATGTGTTTGTCACGTTAACAATGGACAGCATGATTATCTGAAAGCACCGAATATTGAGTTATATTCTCAGGAGTTAGATCAGTAAAATTACATAGTTAGGAATCTTGAGTGAGTCCCTATTGATCATTAACAATTATTGTCTATCTTCATAAGTAGCATGATGCTGAACGAATTTAGTATTACTTAATTATACTAAATCTGGTTATTAAAGACTGATTATTTATTTCCTCTTTTGCATGAGTGCCTCTTGACTTTTGCCTGTCCTCATAAGTAGCCTATACTCAACGGATTTAGTATTACTGTGATCATCTTTATCAAAAAAAGAGGAGAAAAAAGCAAGTTCTGCCTTTCTCTCCTCCAGTCTAGCGATTAATTACATTGAAACAGCAGGTAGTAATTTTTAATTACTATTCACCCATTTAGTAAGCACCGTTATTTTTGGGAAAAACCACAACACCGATAGTTCTAAAGATTACCCAGATATCGGTTAACCAGTTACGGGAATTAACGTAATACACATCCATCTGCACCCGCATGGGATAGGGGATGTCATTACGTCCAGAAACTTGCCATAAACCAGTTAAACCGGGGCGAATAGTTAAAACTTTGTCGATGCGATTGCCATATTTCTGCAATTCTTCGGGAACTAAAGGCCGCGGACCGACGACGCTCATATCTCCCCGTAGGACGTTCCAGAATTGGGGAAACTCGTCCAAACTGGTTAAGCGGAGAAATTTGCCAATCCAAGTTATGCGGGGATCGTCCTTGAGCTTGAAATTATCCTCGAATTCCGCCCGCAGTTGGGGAGAGTCTTCCATCAGTCTCTCTAATACCTTATCCGCATCCATTACCATAGTACGGAACTTGATACAGTTGAAATGCTGGAAGTTTTGACCGACGCGCTTCTGCATATAGAAGACCGGACCGGGGGAACTAATCGCGATCAGTAAGGCTAAGATTAAATAAAGCGGCGAAAAGAAAATTAGAACCGATAGGGAGAAAACGATATCGAATAATCGTTTTGAGGTATCGCCGTCTAAAGCTATTAACCAAGATTTTTGATGCCGTCTACCAGAGACCGAAGGTTTGAACCCTCGCTTCATCAAAGCTTGTAGAGCCTTGACGGAGATAAGTTGGCTATTAGCAGTCATCTTACTCCTTCACATCACACACACCACACAGTACCTATGATAAAGCCACAAGACTGAAAAAACAAGTCTTCTGGCCAATAACTGGCACTGGCCATTTTAGAGCCTTTGTACTGAAAAATCTCTGATTAGGGTTTGCTGAAAAAGTTTCTTGGTGGGGTTAAGAGTCAGCAGTCAGCTGGAAGCCATCAACCGTCAGCCGTTAGATTTGAATCAGTTATCAGATGTGAGTTTTCAGTTCACTGTTTACTGTTTACTGTTTACTGTTCACAGCAGAAAACTCTCCACTCCCCTATACTTTTTAAACAGGAGTTACTATTATAGGACGTTTTTGAACCAGCAAAAATTAATTGTGCAAGAGGTTTGATAAATAAAAGGGCATCAGCAAATGATGCCCTGTGGCTGAATATTTAAGTAGTTACAGCTTTGATCCTAAAGGATGAAGTATGCTCTTGTGTGCGCTCGTCTCCTGACTCCTGAACTCCGAATTCCGAAAACGAAAACTTTATACTTCATCATTAAGATAAATCCCCTGCTTAGGCAGTGCGTTTTTTCATACTACCTAGTTCTCGAATGCCTAACCAACCGATCAAAGTATAGCAAATCGATAGCAACATACTTTGAATACCAATTCTTAACCACTGTTTCAAAGCCTCCAAGTTAGCTTGGCTTTCTGCCTGTTTTCGCCGATCTTGCAGCTGAGTTTGTAGCTGATTTTTTATCTCATCTAATCGCTGTTTAAACTCCTTCGGTTTTTTGGATAAATCCCGTAAATTAGTTAATTGTTCTCTTTGTTGACGTAGGGTCTGTAACTGTTCTGTGCTGATCGGTTGTCCTTGGAAACGACCGGTTTCAATTACTTGATTTCTCTGAGAGATCTGCTGTTCTAATAGTTGGGGATTTTGCGATAGCGTATTTAACTGGGCTAAGAAAGCCTGAATTTGTCCCTCCCCTTGGTCAACACCCTGTTCAATTTGAGTCAAAGCGTTGTTTTTAATCTGGTTGATATTATTGATATGAACAGGAATCATCAACAGAAAAACTAAACCTAACAGTGTAGAAAGAATAAAGATCGGCCAACGCAATTCAAAACGGGATTTTCTAGGAATGACAACATCTCTATTGTTAGCGTCAATCCAGTAAGCGATTAAAACGAGAATGATACCCAGGAGAGGAACAATTCCTCGATCAACAAAGGTGGTGACGAACCCTACCTGCCATTGGGATTGACTGAATCGATAGGGCAGCGGCAGGATAAACCCATCCAAAAGGAAGGAAAGAATGAAAACCAATCCCGTTAATTTTAGGGATAAAGAAGTAAAGCTGTTCATCGCTGTTTCTGTAATGGTATGTCAATGAATAGATTCATTAGTCTGTTTAAAAGTTCTCGCTGGGGATTCCCAGAAGGATTTTGCCGAGAGGCACTCTGACAAACTGCAATTTCTAATTAACTCTCGCTCAACCTCCTGCCCAACACTATGGTTAAATAGTTCCGCTTGTCAACCCCTTTCGAGAATCGACTCTAGAAATATTACCTCAATATGGTATCGGTAAACTTATCCTTGTCAAAGATTAGCTCTCCTGCAAAAATCAACAATCTTCCGTTAGCTGAGGAGACGGTCGATAGGAGACGGGCGACAGGAAGATAAAAAAGACAATAGACAACTATAATATCCATAAAACCTAAGATTATGGCAAATTTATCGATTTTTTTAGATATTTTGACCCGATAGCACCTCGATAACTTACTTTTGCAGCAGGTCTAATAAAATTCTCCCAAGCTCTCAGACTGGGTTTTCCCCCCACATATCTTACCTAAGATAGAGGCTGTCAAAGAATAAAATTTTCCCAAGCTCTCAGACGAGTCCTGAATGGTTAGCCTATAGTAAAGACAGCCCTCCTGAGTCGATAACAAAACCCATGCAGAAATTGGTGGAAATTTTAGCCGATAAACAAGCTCTGATCGCAAAATCTCTGGCTCTAGTTCTGGAAAAAATCACAACCAGTCTCGAACAACAGGAATATTTTACGATCGCTCTTTCCGGCGGTAGTACCCCGAAACCTCTCTACGAAGCTTTATCCTCTCAACCCCTAGACTGGTCAAAAATTCACGTTTTCTGGGGAGATGAACGCTACGTTAGTCCCGATCATCCCGACAGTAATCAACGCATGGCCCGATTAGCATGGCTCGATCGCATACCGATCCCGGCCGCTAATATTCATCCTATGCCCACGGATGAACCCGATCCCCACCGGGCCGCCCAAAAATACGATGATCATCTCCGCCAATGGTTTGGGGTCAATTCTCCCGATTTTCCTGTTTTTGACCTGATTTTGTTAGGAATGGGCGATGATGGTCATACTGCCTCCCTCTTTCCCCACACGGCAGCTTTAACGGTGAGCGATCGCTGTATCACCGTCGGCGAGAAGGACGGCAATCCCCGCTTAACTTTTACCGTTCCCCTGATCAATCAGGCCCGTTGTGTGATCTTTATCGCTGCTGGCGAAAGTAAACGACCCGCTCTACATGAGATTTTCTCTGCTTATGGTGACTCTTTCTCCTATCCTTCCCGTCTCATCCACCCCCCAGCCGGGGAATTATATTGGTTACTCGATGCGGCCGCTGGTTCCTCTTTTGTCTAGAGAATGGGGAATAGGGAATTTCAACTAAAACCCCCCGCAACGCGCACGCAGTGACCACCCTAAAACCCTAAACCCTAAACCCTAATCGGCTTTTTTACTTTTTCCTTTTTACTTTTTCCTTAAAAATGATCGTTTGTCCTAATTGCGAACATATTAACCCCGATGAGGCTAGTCAATGCGAGGCCTGTTATACCCCCTTGCCGCGGATGTCTTCCTGTCCTAGTTGTGGGGCAACCATCCAAACTGATGCCACCTTTTGCGGTCAGTGTGGCTACAATTTACAGCCTAATTCCGTTCCCATGGTGGCAGCCCAACCCGAACCGGAACCGGAACCCGTCCCACCAGTCCCTACACCCACCGTCGCCTCGATCGCACCTCCTCCTGTTGCCCCCCCACCGGTTCCGGCTGCCACCCGCTTACAGACGGAAATAGCTAGTCTGCAGCACCTGCAAACCGATAGCAAAATTGAATTACCCCTACATCTATCGGTAATTCATATCGGCAAACCTAACGATCGCATTCCCCCCGATATCGATGTTTCCGGTTTTCCCGATTCTGATATCGTCTCCCGGGTTCATGCCGATATCCGCGTCGAAGCGGGCATCTATTACCTCGAAGACAGCGGCAGCGCTAACGGAACCTACGTTAATCACAACCCCCTACCCCCCGGCAATCGTCATCGTCTCCGGGCTGGCGATCGCATTTCCCTCGGTAAAGGGGACAAAATGACTTTTATTTGGCAAATGTCTTAAAAGGGGTTAGGGGTTAGGGGTTAGGGGTTAGGGGTTAGGGATTTAGGGGTTAGGGATTTAGGGTGATAGGGAAATTTCCGCTCAATTCCCCACTTCCCCACTTCCCCACACCCCACTTCCCACTTCCCCACTTCCCACTTCCCCACACCCCACACCCCACTTCCCACTTCCCCACTAAAAATTATGCGTACAAATTGGCGAATCGGCTCTTTATTGGGCATTCCTATCTATATTGATTCCTCGTGGTTTCTGATTTTGGCTTTTGTCACCCTGATCAATGCCACCGATGCAGAAATTCAGTCTCTGGCTGGCCAGAGTTTCGGTTTAGCGTGGTTACTTGGTTTAATCATCGCTTTATTGCTGTTTATCTCGGTTTTACTCCACGAATTGGGTCATAGTTTCATGGCACGCTCCCAAGGCATCCAGGTCAATTCCATTACCCTGTTTCTCTTTGGGGGAATGGCCTCGATCGATCGAGAATCTCGGACTCCTCCAGAGGCCCTGCAAGTAGCGATCGCTGGACCCCTCGTCAGTTTTCTCCTGTTTTGTCTCTTATCCCTAGCCAGTCACTTACCCTATTTAAACGCTAATTTAACCTATATATGCGGGCATTTAGCGATAATTAACCTGTTTTTGGCTCTATTTAATCTTATCCCCGGTTTACCCCTCGATGGCGGTCAAATTTTCAAAGCAATGGTCTGGCAAGCAACTGGCGATCGCTGGAAAGGTTTACATTGGGCTGCGATCAGTGGTCAATTCATCGGTTGGTTAGGGATTATTTTAGGGATTTTCTTGGTTCTCTTGACGGCAGACGTGGGGGGTGCTTGGTTAGGATTAATGGGCTGGTTTATCCTCAGAAATGCCCGCGCCTACGATAATTTGACTAATTTACAGGAAAGTCTCCTCAATTTGCAAGCGGGAGAGGTGATGAGCAGAAATTGGCGGGTTTTAAACGCCCATCAAACCCTAGAGGAATTCGTCCAAGAATACGTTTTAGACCAAGCGGCCGCCAATACTGCTTATTTTGCCGCTTCCGAGGGGCGTTATCGGGGATTAATTCGGGTGGCAGATTTACAGGCGATCGAGCGCAGTTTCTGGTCAGAAAAACCACTGCTTGATATTGCCCATCCCCTCGGGGAAATTGCCACTGTTGAGGAAAAAACCCCCTTAGTGACGGTGGTGCAGAAACTGGAAACCATCCCAGACCGCATGATCACGGTGTTAACACCAGCCTCCGCCGTAGCGGGAGTGATCGATCGCGGCGATATCCTCAAGGCAATTGCGATAAAATATCAACTTCCCCTAGAGGAAACGGATATTAAACGCGCTCGCGAGGGAGTTTACCCCAGTTATTTGCCCTTAAATGTCATTGCTGCCGCTCTTGACAAGAGTGAACGGCCAAAAATCGGCGAACCGTCCTTAATGTCCTGACCTAGAGAGGATGAACGATAATAATCTTGAATATGGCTAATGCGAAAATTTCCTCGCTGGTTAGTCTGCCACAATTTCCCCGTTTCCACCTCTAAACAACTTAACCAACCTCTGCCGTAGGCCCAAGTATCAATACAAATGGCATGGCCGAGATTAATCGGTTTACCGCTTTTTTGGCTGGTATGACCACAAATCATGGTTTTTCCCGAACTATGGGCGGCGGGGTATTGAAATTTCTCCCAAAAGAGTTTGTATTCTGGTTGTCTGGCCAGGGGTAGATGGGGATCGAGACCAGCGTGAACAAATAAATGATTTGCAGTTTCGTAGCTATTTATACAGACTTTTCCTAAAAAATCCCAGTGAGATTCAGGAATTTTAATCAGGTGGCCTTCGCTATAGGATTTTAGCGTGGCTTTACCGCCTTTTTCTAACCAGAGACGCTGTTTGAGGGGGTTATGACGGGCTTGCAGCATGATAATCTCGTGATTACCTTTGAGGGGAATCAAATTTCCCTGTTTATGTAGGGAAATCAAGCGATCGATCACCCCTTTCGAGTCTTTGCCCTTATTAACGTAATCACCGAGGGTGATTAAAGTATCTTGCGGTTTGGGATTGACGATCTCTAGCAAGTGATCTAGAGCTTTCGAGCAACCATGAATATCGCCGATCGCTAAGGTTCGCATGAGGATTTGGTAGGGGATTAGGGCATAGGTACAGGAAAAAGTATTAAAAAAATCTGTTCACGACAGACAGCGATTATCGGTGATCTTGCTTAGGGTAACAAAAAGGCTTACAGTAAAATGTACCATAAATTATCAAATCTACTAAATTAATTAAGCTGTGCCGAAAGTTGTTATTGCAGGTAACTGGAAAATGCACAAAACCCAGAGAGAAGCTTTGGAGTTTTTGCAAGATTTTAAATCCCATCTAGAGGAAACTCCCGACGACCGAGAAGTAGTTCTTTGCGCGCCTTTCACAGCTTTAGCTGTCCTCTCTAAAACCCTCCACGGCGGTCGTATTCGCTTGGGGGCGCAAAATGTCCACTGGGAAAAATCGGGGGCTTATACGGGCGAAATCTCGGCGGATATGTTAACCGAAATCGGGGTTCACTATGTGGTTATCGGTCACAGTGAACGCCGGCAATATTTTGGCGAAACCGATGAAACCGTCAATTTAAGGGTTATATCTGCCCAAAAACAGGGTTTAACCCCAATTATCTGTGTGGGAGAAAGTAAAGCCCAAAGAGATGCCGGAGAAACGGAAAAGGTAATTATCAAGCAAATTCAAGCAGGTTTAGTCAATGTTGACCAAAAAAACCTCGTTATCGCCTACGAACCCATCTGGGCGATTGGCACGGGGGAAACCTGCGAAAGCGAGGAAGCGAACCGCGTTATCGGTTTAATTCGGCAACAATTAGACAATCCCGAAGTCACCATTCAGTACGGTGGTTCGGTAAAACCCGATAATATCGATGAAATTATGGCTCAATCGCAGATAAACGGGGCTTTAGTCGGTGGGGCAAGTCTAGACCCCGCCGTATTCGCCAGGATTGTTAATTATCGCTAATTGATGCTGCTGCCATGACGCTATTTTCCAAAACCCCGATGCCTTCTATTTCCACCCGAACCTTATCCCCCACCTGCAGCGGTCCGATTCCTTCGGGAGTTCCCGTTAAAATCACATCCCCCGGCAGCAGGGTCATCACTTGGGAGATATAAGCCACCAAGACATCGGGGGGAAAGACCATATCGCTGAGATAACTACTTTGTTTGGGGTCGCTGCCATTATTGAGAAAAGTGGTTAATTGCGCCCCGATACTCAGTTCCCGGACAATCCAGGGGCCGAGGGGACAAAAACTGTCAAATCCTTTCGCCCGCGTCCATTGGCTATCTTTTTTCTGTAAATCCCTAGCGGTGACATCGTTAGCAATGGTATAACCCCAGATTTTGCTTCTGGCCTGGGCTGTGGTGCAGTTTTTGGCGGTTTCTCCGATAATTAATGCCAATTCTCCCTCATAATCCACTCTTTCCGATTGGGGCGGATAGAAAATCGTTTCACCATCGGCGATAATTGTCGTCGGTGGCTTGAGAAATAAAAGCGGTTCTTCCGGTACAGGTGTTCCCATCTCGGCGGCGTGGGCGCGGTAATTTTTGCCCACAGCAATAATTTTCGACGGGAAACAGGGGGCTAATAGTTGGTAGCTATCAGGTTCTAATTCTAGTTTGGTTAGTTGCCCTCCTTGCCAGGGAGGGGCATCAAAGACAGCAAGGCTACGGTTTAGCTGTAACAGTCCGTAGAAGATTTGTCCTTGACGATGTTTCACTCGTACATAGCGTTGCGCCATATTTTTCTGGGAATGACTAGCGATCGACTCTCGGATAGTAGTATGATCATATATCCTTGCTTCTTTATTAAAAGCTAGAGAGTTATTAAAATCAATTGACTCTTGGCCTTGACAAAGAAGCCTTCTAGTCCATAAGGATTCTGAGATGAGCAATAACTACGAAACTCTTTACATTCTCCGGCCTGATTTAGGGGAAGAAGTCGTTCAGCAACAAGTGGAACGTTATCGAACTCTGATTAGCGAACACAGCGCCACAGACATTCAAGTTAAGGTGTGGGGTAAAAAACGTCTGGCCTATCCCATCAAAAAACTCAATGATGGTGTCTATGTGCAGATGAATTATCAGGCAAGCGGCAAACAAGTCGCCCCCATGGAACGGGCCATGCGTTTAAGTGATGAGGTTATTCGTTATTTAACCCTAAAACTCGATCGCGTGGTGGCCCCTCCCGCCGATTTATCTCCCTTAACGGAAATTCCGCCCTCTCCTATCACCGAAGCGGTGGTGGAAGATGACGGTATCTCCGCTGAAGATTAATTATAGTCACAACTGTGTCGGGTCAATGCCCAATTCCCGTAATCGGGCAAAAGCGCGATCGCGTTCTTGTTGTGCTTGGTTGCGTTCTTGTTGCGCTTGGTTGCGTTCCTCAAAGAGGGTTTCAGGGTCTTTAAATCGTTCCCCATCGGGAAAAAAGACCTCTAAACCCTCTTCAAACATCTCAAACCGAATCCCTAGTATTGGGGAAGTCCAGGGAAAATTCAAGGCCGTTACTGGGAAAAAATCCTCTTGCTGATTGGCCCGCACCAATCCCCAGAAATCATGGGAGTCTGGGTCATAGAAAAACATTTCTAATACCCCATGCTCCCGATAGAAAGACTGCTTTTTGAGCATTTCCCTAGCACTATTGCTCGGAGAGAGGATTTCAAACACTACTTGGGGAGCAATATTGTCTTCTTCCCATTGTTTATAGCTGCCCCGTTCACCCGGAGGCCGGCCGAAAACCACCATGGCATCGGGAGCTTGACGGGGAGCGGGTGGTACAGTTACCTGCTGGGGATACCAGAGCAAATCTCCGGCGACAAAGACGGTTTGCTCCTTAAATAAATACCTGAGATTGGCAACCAAGCGAACAATCCAGCGATATTGAACTGTGTTGTCGGCCATGGGTTTACCGTCGGAGTCAGGATAGAAAAGTTGGGGTTCGATGGGTGCTTGAACCATGCTTTATCTCTTGCGATCGCATTTTTGCCTAACTTGATTGTATCATCGCAAATCCTCGGTTTGAAACCCCGTCCTTTTGGGACGGCTTTGCCTTAGACCTGCTGCCAAAGTTGTATAAGTAGGGCAGCTTACGCTGTCGATAACACACCTTGATTTTTATAAGTAACTTAAAGGTGAGGATTGTTAAGATTTGATAAATTCAACACTTCTGGCTGCAAATCTACCTAATTAAACATTATAAATCAGGCGGATTTACATTTTTTAGGAGGCATTTAGTCATGAAATTAGCTAAACTTATCAAAAACTCCATCGGGGGGGGGTAATACTTATCAGTCTGTCGGTAGGAAGTGCAGCGCAAGCTGCTATAGTCGCCTTCGACGATCTTATCGCTGGGCAGACCAGTTATAGTTTTGATGGTGATGGTGATGGGATCGACGATGTTATCTTCAGCACTATCGATCCTTCTGGTTTCAAGACTATAGGTCCGGGACCATTTCAGAGCTACATTAATGAACCAGGACTTGAAGGTACTTCATTGTTAAATCCTGATTTAAGGGTTGATTTTCTTGTAGGAGCGAAAGATTTCTTAAAATTTGGTTTTGCACTTAGTAGTGGTTCTGAAGGACCTGGTACTTTTGCTTCTTTTCAGGTCTTTGATAGCAGCAGTAACCTACTTGCTTCCTCTACTGTTCCTGGTCTCTATAGTCCAAGCAGTTTTCCTGAAGGGTTAATTAATGTAAACTTTTTAGGAACAGCTTCTTACGCCCTGTTCAATTTTAACAGTGACACTGGACGCTATATCATTGACAATTTTGAGGGGACTTACGGAACAACTGAGGTGGAAAGTGTTCCTGAACCAGCTTCTACATTAGGCATTCTTGCTCTGGGAGTTCTAGCGGCAGGTTCTTGTTCTAAGCAGAAACTATCTCAAGGGAAGAAGTCAAAACAGGACAATTGAGTTGAGAACTGCGGGATTTATTTCAACAATTTTTTGATGTAGGAAAATAGGGGTTGGGTTGAGCAATAGCAAGGCCTAACCTGCTATTTTCTAATTGTCAAAGGTAGGTCTTTTTCTTTCCTGACTTCTAAACATAAGTCAATCGCCTCTTTGATATTTTGTAGAGCTTCTTCTTGAGTCTCACCCTGACTCAGGCAGCCCAGAATAATGGGACATTCCACAATGTACCATCCTTCTTCATCTTGATAGAGCGTGACGGGAAATTTCATAAACTTTAACCGGTGATTTTGATGTTGCCGACTGATTCAATATTAGTATTAATCTGGTAGATATTCAGGATTGAAGATATCAGTTTTGGCAAAAGGACAGATTTCAGGAAAAGTTTTCTTATCTAACCCTATTTCTCTAGCGGCAAGTAGGCAAGCATTTTGATAACACTGATCAAAAACTTCCTCAAAATATACCTTGAGACTGGGGCTATCTTCAAAAACTTCTAACAATCTCAAACAGTGTTCGGTGATAGAATACTGCCAACTATGAGAACGTTTAGAGGGTTGATACTTCCACTTAAGGAGGTGAAGCAATAGCTTTTCTAAATTACTTTTCAAAGCCTTTTTATCACTCCTACCCATTGCCTCAATTTCCTCAATCAGATTTTCTAAATCGAGGTACTCCCACTTACCTTCCTTAAGTAGGTTAGCGGTTTCTTCTACCCAAAGATTAAAGTCTGTTTCATAAAGTTTCTTGGCAGTAGATAGCATATTAGGTTTCTCCTAGCTCCTTCATCTGATTCGTGGGATAGGTTTGCAATCCATCCTAGCTAAGGATAGCTTGCCGATTAGGGATAATAGGTACATCCAGAAGTACAGGTTTCGCGGATTTCCACAGCATGAAGTCCTGGTAAACCAGCTTTTGCCAATTTTTCATAGATCCAGCGCGATAATTCTTCACTGGTGGGATTTTCTAAACCAGTGGTTTCATTGAGATAATGATGGTCGAGAAAATTATCGAGTAGCGGCTGTAAATATTGTTTAATTTCGCTAAAATCCATCACCATTCCCTGTTGTGAGCCTTGGGACTGTAAATGATTACCTTTCACATAGACGCGCCCCAGCCAACTATGACCGTGGAGACGGCGACATTTACCTTCATAATGGGGTAAATGATGGGCTGCTTCAAAGCGAAATTCTTTGTAAATAATCCATTCTGCCATGGTTAATTGGTCGATACTCTCGGTTAGATCTGGTTTATTTATTTCGCCACCGATAGTTATCAATTCTAGTTAGGGTCTGCTGAAAAAGTTTTTCGGTGGGGGTTGGGGGTTGGGGGTTGGGGGTTGGGGGTTGGGGTGTGGGG
>SFBL01000041.1 GCA_007095785.1 Microcystis aeruginosa Ma_SC_T_19800800_S464 | reverse complement strand
CTTAATTGATTAGTTCGCTCTAGATAAAAGACAATTGACAAAAATCGCCAAATGCCTTTCTAAATAAGGGTTCCATCCGTTATAACCCTCGTCCATTGCATAACACAAACCTAAGAACCCTAAAAACTCACATCTGATCACTGATAACTGATAACTGATCACTGATAACTGATAGCCGCTCAGGTACAATAAAACCTTGAGGCTTAATAGATATTGAGATTATGGGTAACACTTTCGGACGACTATTTCGGGTTTCCACTTTTGGAGAATCTCACGGGGGTGGGGTAGGAGTGGTTATCGATGGTTGTCCCCCGCGCTTAGAAATTTCCGAAGAGGAGATTCAAATCGATTTAGACCGTCGCAAACCGGGACAAAGCAGAATCGTGACCCCGCGTCGGGAAAATGACATTTGTGAGATAATTTCGGGCGTTTTTGAAGGCAAAACCCTCGGTACACCGATCGCTATTTTAGTGCGGAATCAGGATGCTCGCTCGCAAGATTACAACGAAATGGCCGAGAAATTCCGACCTTCCCACGCGGATGCGACCTACGAAGCAAAATACGGCATTCGCAACTGGAAAGGAGGAGGCAGATCTTCGGCCCGGGAAACCATCGGCCGGGTGGCCGCAGGAGCGATCGCTAAAAAAATCCTTAAATCTGTCTATAACGTCGAGATTATCGGTTATGTGAAGCGAATTAAAGATATTGAGGCAATCATCGACCCCAACACCGTCACCCTCGACGAGGTGGAAAGTAATATGGTGCGTTGTCCCAACGAGGAAACGGCCGCCCAAATGATCGCCCTGATCGACCAAATTCGCCTGAATAAGGACTCGATCGGCGGTGTGGTGGAATGTGTAGCCAGAAATGTGCCGAAAGGTCTAGGAGAACCCGTTTTTGATAAGCTAGAAGCCGATTTAGCTAAGGGGATGATGTCCTTACCCGCGAGTAAGGGATTTGAAATCGGATCGGGATTTGCGGGAACCTTCTTAACCGGCAGCGAACACAATGACGAGTATTTTATCGATGATAACGGGTTAATTCGCACCACTAGCAATCGTTCGGGAGGTATCCAAGGGGGAATTAGTAACGGTGAAAATATTATTATCCGCATCGCTTTTAAACCCACCGCGACTATCGGTAAAGAACAAAAAACCGTGACGCGCACCGGAGAAGAAACCACCCTGGCAGCCAAAGGAAGACATGATCCTTGCGTTTTACCCCGGGCCGTCCCTATGGTGGAAGCGATGATGGCTTTGGTATTATGCGATCATCTGCTCCGTTTTCAGGGACAATGTACGATTAGCGATCGCTTTTTCTAAACCTTTACCCGCGATGAAATTTTTATTCCTTCATTCCAATTTTCCCGCCCAATTTCGCCATTTAATCACGGTTTTAGCTCAAGACCCCGGAAATCAAGTGATTTTCGGCACTACCAGGCAAGAGGGAGAGATAGCGGGGGTAAAAAAATTTATTTACAAGGAAAGTCGCGCTGTTTCTCCCCAAACCCATCATTATGTCCGTCCCCTCGAAAGTGCGGTTTTACAAGGTCAAGCGGTTTATGCTGTTTGCCAACAACTGAAAAATCAAGGATTTTATCCCGATATTGTCTATGCACATTCTGGCTGGGGGCCGGGTCTATTTATCAAGGATATTTTCCCGAAAACTAAGTTTTTAGCCTATTTTGAATGGTTTTATCATGCCCATGGTTCCGATGCTGATTTTGATCCGGCGGACCCCCTTAATGCTGATGCCGAGGCCCGGATTAGAATTAAAAATGCGCCAATCCTGATCGATCTGGTCAGTTGCGATCGAGGTTTATCGCCGACTATCTGGCAAAAACAACAATTTCCCCGCGAATTTCACTCGAAACTGACGGTTTTACACGATGGCATCGATACGGACTATTTCTGTCCCCGTCCCGATGTGCAGTTAGTGATTCCAGAGATAGGTTTAGACTTATCGGGTGTTAAGGAGATTGTCACCTATGCAACCCGGGGAATGGAACCCTATCGCGGTTTTCCCCAATTTATGACGGCTGTTTCCCTAATTTTAGCCCGTCGGCCTAACTGTCATATCGTGATTGTCGGTGAGGATCGGGTCGCTTATGGGAAAACTCTACCGGACGGCAAAACCTATAAACAATTGATGTTAGAAAGCCTTTCTTTGGATTTATCCCGGGTGCATTTTACCAGTTCTCTGCCCTACGGTCAATATAAACAGGTTTTACAAGCATCGGCTGCCCATATCTATCTTACCCGTCCTTTTGTGCTGTCTTGGTCGATGTTAGAGGCTATGGCTATGGGTTGCGTGGTGATTGGTTCCGATACTCCCCCCGTGCGAGAATTAATTACTGATGGGGAAAATGGTTTATTAGTGGATTTCTTTTCCCCTCAACAAATAGCTGATCGCGTGGATGAAGTGTTAGATTATCCCCAGCGTTGGCAAAATCTGCGTTTAAATGCGAGGGAAACTATCAAGCAACGCTACGACCTCAAGCAATGTTTACAGGATCATCTAGATTGGTTATTGAGTTAATTTTTCAGTGAACAGTAATCAGTGAACAGTAATCAGTTAATAGTAATCAGTAATCAGTGAAAAGAAAGCTGCGAACTTGCTGGGTAATTAGTCACCGCAATAAGGACAGCCTTATTGATAATGACTAAACATAGAAGTATTACCGGGTAAGGGTTTCTCAATCAACATATATGAAATACTTATACTAAATCCAGTTATTAAAGACTGATTATCTATTCCTCCTTTTGCCTCTTGCCTATCCTGATATGTAACATATACTCAACGGATTTAGTATTACCTGCTCGTCTTTCTTCTAATAATACGGAGGCGATGAAACGGTTAAAAACTTGTTCCCTTTTGATAGAATATTGAGAATTTAATTCTTGGCATTCTGCAACTGTTAAGTTAAACCATAATCTTTAGATAGGCGGAAAAAATCACCATTTTATATTGTTATGTTGATTCAATATTTTTTATCCTGGCTCTAAATTCCCGCAGGGATTGAGCATGATTTTCTGTATTAATACAACGCATCAATAAATCTACATCTAAACTCGGTAAAAGTTGCGATTTACTAACAGCCTCATAACCAACATTTCCTAAACTATAAAACAATAACTCATCATTCATCCAAAACCAAACTTCAGGAATTTGTAACCGTTTGTATGCTTCTAGTTTATTAATTCCTCCACTACTAACAACCACCTCAATCACTAAATCAGGATGTTTTCTATTGGCTGCCAATTCATAGGATTTATCACCTTCTCTTTTAACCTTTTCAAATTCATTTTCTAAGGTGACAGAACCAGTAGGAGTAAAATCTAATCCCAAAAATTCTAAATAAATTTCTAGTAAAGCGCCAATACGTTCTTTGATAGTTTTGTGTTTTTTCACTGGCATTTTTCTAATCTCCAAAACTCCATCTAAAAAAGATAACCTTAACCCTGGTCGATCAATTAGCTGTTCAACAGCTTTAAATTCTCTCCAGGTTAAGTCACTAATTAAAATTGGTTCTGCTTCTCGTTTGATTAGTGTAGTTATCATAATTTAAACCCAAATTTAGAGCGTGAATTTTGTTCAGTATGATATGATATAAAAACAGAGTCTCATAAAAAACATCATGCAAGCATACAAACTCAAAGGAAAAATTGATTCATCTGGTAACTTGCTGATTACCGAACCCCTGAACTTACCCCCCGGAAACGTGGAAATTGTAGTTTGGGCAGCCACAGACACCCTTGATCATACCACAACCCCAACCACTGAACCAGCACCAGAAACACCAAAAAGAAAATCTAGGATCAAAGCATTTCAGGGTTTATTTGAAAATGCCCCTGCCATTCCGGCAGACTTTGATCCAGATCAAGCTAAATATGAATATTTAAAGGAGAAATATAACCTGTGAAAATCCTGATAGATACTAATATCATTATTGATAATGCCTTAGAGAGAGAACCTTTTTGGAATGCAAGTGAACAAGTTTTATCACTAATTGAAAAAGGCACAATTGCAGGTTATATTTCCGCCTCAACTTTTAGTGATTTGTATTATATTATCCGTAAGGCAAGAGGTCGAGATTGGACGCTTACTTATTTAAAGCAGTTAATTAATTTTTGTCAAATTGCTACAGTAAATCAGGCCGCAATTATAATAGCTTTCACAACCAATTTTCAGGATTTTGAAGATTCTATTCAATACTCTACTGCGGTAGTTAATAAATTGGATGCAATTATTACCCGTAATACTCAAGATTTCCCCATTGTCACACCACGAATTATCACTCCTGAACAATTAATTGCCGAATTAACCAACTCTCATTAGATGGTGGTTTTAGTAATGTATCAAGAGCATAAAAAATGTCTAAACTTAAAGAGTTCACCTATTACCAAAATTCTATGACTCGCTGGTTTAATATTGCCGGTCCCTGTTCCAACGATATCCACTATATGCTCTCTCCCACAGTCAGATTACCAGATTTAGAGGAGCTAATTCAACAACGTAGTTATTTTGTTCTTCACGCACCACGACAAACAGGGAAAACCACCGCTATGTTATCCCTAGCAAAACAACTTACCGATAGAGGAAATTATGCTGCAGTCATGGTATCGGTAGAAGTAGGAAGTGCATTTAATCATGATCCTACTGCCGCAGAATTAGCAATTTTAGGAACTTGGTATAATACAATTGAGGATAGTTTACCGATCAAATTACAACCACCTGCTAAACAATGGCAACAGGAAGAACCAGGAAGCAGAATAAAGGCTTTTTTAAGAGGTTGGGCAAAAGCTATCAATCGTCCCATAGTATTATTTATAGATGAAATTGATTCCTTACAAGACCAAACATTAATTTCAATTTTACGACAATTAAGAGATGGTTTTCCCAATCGTCCTGAAAATTTTCCCTCATCGGTAGGATTAATTGGTTTACGAGATGTGAGAGATTATAAAGTAGCATCGGGAGGTAGTGATAGATTAAATACATCTAGTCCTTTTAATATAAAAGTTGCTTCTCTGACTATGCGAAATTTTAATCTTGCAGAAGTGGGAGAATTATATCAACAACATACAGCAGCAACAGGACAAATTTTCACACCAGAAGCAATAGAAACAGCTTATGATTTAACCCAAGGACAACCTTAGTTAGTCAATGCTTTAGCTAAAGAAATTGTAGAAAAAATGGTAAAAAATAGAAGTATTACTATTACTAAAGAACACATTTTACAAGCTAAATAAATATTAATTGCTCGTCAAGATACTCATTTAGACAGTTTAGCGGAAAGGTTAAGAGAACCAAGAATAAAGGCAATTATTGAACCAATGTTAGCAGGTTTGGAATTAGGAAATATACCTAATGATGATATTCAATTTGTCATAGATTTAGGATTATGTAAAATGCACCCCTACGGAGGATTAACTATTGCTAATCCCATTTATCGGGAAGTTTTACCCAGGGTATTAACTGTGACACCAATGGCATCTTTACCCATGATTGCACCCACTTGGTTAACCCCAGAGGGTGAATTAAATATAGATGCTTTATTAACAGCCTTTCTCAAATTTTGGCGACAACAGGTCGAACCTTTATTAAGTAGTGCTGGTTATCATGAAATTGCCCCACATATAGTATTAATGGCTTTTTTACATCGTGTGGTTAATGGTGGGGGAGTTTTAGAAAGGGAATATGCAATTGGTAGCGATAGAATGGATTTATGTTTGCAGTATAAAAATGT
>SFBL01000040.1 GCA_007095785.1 Microcystis aeruginosa Ma_SC_T_19800800_S464 | reverse complement strand
GGGTTAGGAAATGCCCCGGGGATTTACTCGGCCCGCTATGGTGAAAATGATCGAGAAAGAATCGATCGCCTCGTCAGGGAATTAGGGGATAATCAGGATCGTTCGGCCCGTTTTGTCTGTGTAATTGCGATCGCGAGTCCCGATGGTGAGATTGCCTTGAGCGCCACAGGAATCTGCACGGGAGAAATTCTCACCAGTCCTAGGGGTAAAGGTGGTTTTGGTTACGATCCGATTTTTTATGTCCCTGAATACGCTTTAACCTTTGCGGAAATGTCTCCGGAATTAAAAAGAAAAATCAGCCACCGAGGACGAGCTTTTCAGCAATTGCTGCCCCATCTCAAGACTCTCGCGGGTACAAATTCATCAAGGCTCTGACTTGTTCAGCATGATAAGAGCTTCTTGTCAAGGGACTCGCAACAATTTGTAAAAATCCCAGAGACTCACCGTATTCGCGCCAAGCGTGGAACTGTTCGGGGGTGATAAATTCCTGCACACCGAGATGTTTTGACGATGGTTGCAGATACTGCCCGATGGTGAGAATATCACAATCGACAGCCCTTAAATCGCCCATTACTTGCCGCACTTCCTCGTCGGTTTCCCCCAATCCCACCATAATGCCCGATTTTGTGTAGGTAGCGGGAACAATAGCGCGAGCGCGCTGCAATAATTCTAGGGAACGCTGGTAATCACCCTGGGGACGCACGCGACGATAGAGACGGGGAACGGTTTCGGTATTGTGGTCCATCAGCCAAATCATCGCGATTGACAGAAGTGATCACTACATGATTAAGATCAAGACGTTGCACGGCTGCCGCTAGTCGCTGGGGTTCCGTGGAGTCTAAAGGTTGCGGTTTTTTTTCAAAATCTATATCACAGTAAGGACAGGCGCGAGTGCAAGCAGGACCCATAATTAAAAAGGTAGCTGTCCCCGCGTGGAAACATTCGCCGATATTAGGACAGGAAGCCTCCTCACAAACGGTATTTAAGCCTAAATCGCGTAAAACCTCCTTAACACTGCCGACTCGTTGCCATTGCGGTGCTTTTACCCGTAACCACTCTGGTTTGACCGTCACGCCTGAACTACTCCGATAATTTTTGCCTATATCTGTAATATCCTAGCAAGTCTCGACCCAATCAAGGCCGAATATGCTATGATGATTTAGCTAAAGACTTTCGGGATGTAGCGCAGCTTGGTAGCGCACTTCGTTCGGGACGAAGGGGCCGCAGGTTCGAATCCTGTCATCCCGATTAAAGACAATCAAGGGTGGATCCCCCCGCCTATCGGCGGGGGGATCAGAGTCCAAAATCTATCTTCTATTTAATTATAACTACTTATTTACCTCCTCTAAGCCCATGTCTAGATTATTAATCAGCCAATATCAGACGGAAGTTGAAAAGATTGTCCAATATGGCGGAAGTCGCAAGGAAACTTCGATTAGAGTCGCTTTTCAGAATTTGTTAAATGACTATTGCAAGGCGCGGGATTTTTTGTTAATTCCGGAGTTGGATTATCGCACCAAGTCGGGAAAAGTTGTCTATCCTGATGGGACGGTTAAGGATGCTTTACGGTTAGATTGGGGATATTGGGAAAGTAAGGATCAATACGATAATTTAGATGAGGAAATTGAGAAGAAGTTGGCGAAGGGTTATCCTAATGACAATATTTTATTTGAAGATTCCCAGACGGCGGTTTTAATTCAAGGAGGAGAGGAAAGACTGCGCATCTCGATGCGCGATGATGAGGCTTTGGATGGGATTATTAATGCTTTTATTAATTATGTACGTCCGGAGGTTGAGGATTTTCGAGAAGCGATTGATAGTTTTAAGGAAGATTTGCCAACAATTTTGGAAGCGTTGCGGGGTTTAATTGCGTTGCAGTCGGAGACGAATCGGAATTTTGTGACAATGCGGGACAATTTTTTAGAGATTTGTCGCAAGTCAATCAATCCAGAAATTAGCCTAGAAGATGTGCGAGAGATGATTATTCAGCATATTCTGACAGAGGATATTTTTATCAATATTTTTAATGAGTCTCAGTTTCACAGGGAAAATAATATCGCTAGGGAATTACAGGGAGTGATTGAAACTTTTTTTACTGGTAATACTAAGCGCAATACTTTAGGGACAATTGAACGTTATTATGCGGTAATTCGGCGGACAGCGGCGAATATTTACAATCACCACGAGAAGCAGAAGTTTCTCAAGGCGATTTATGAGAATTTTTATAAAGCATACAATCCGAAAGCGGCGGACCGGTTGGGAATTGTCTATACACCCAATGAAATTGTCCGTTTTATGATTGAAAGTGTCGATTATTTAGTCCATAAACATTTTGGTAAGTTGTTGGCGGATCCAGGAGTAGAAATTTTAGATCCGGCGACGGGGACAGGAACTTTTGTGACGGAGTTGATTGAGTATTTACCGAAGGATAAGTTACGGTACAAGTATAAGCATGAGATGCACTGTAATGAGGTGGCAATTCTGCCTTATTATATTGCTAATTTGAATATTGAGTTCACCTATAAGCAGAAGATGGGTGAGTATGAAGAGTTTGAGCATATCTGTTTTGTCGATACCCTGGACCATGCTGCTTTTCATCTCAAGCAGATGGATTTATTTGCCATGTCGGTGGAGAATACCCAACGGATTCAAAATCAAAATGACCGCAATATTTCTGTAATTATTGGCAATCCTCCTTATAATGCCAAGCAGCAAAATGCTAATGACAATAATGCAAATCGTAATTATGAAGAAATAGATAAAAGAATCCGAGATACTTATCTAAAAGTGAGTAACTCTCAAAATCAAAATAGAGCTTATGATATGTATGCTCGTTTCTTAAGATGGGCATCTGATAGATTAAATAAAGATGGAGTGATTGCATTGATCACTAACAACTCTTTTATAGACAAAAAAACATTCGATGGGTTTAGGAAAACAGTTTTACAAGAATTTAGTGAAATATGGTTGGTTGATTTGGGAGGAGATGTAAGAAAAAATACTAAAATTTCAGGTACAAAGCATAATGTTTTCGGTATTCAAGCAGGTGTATGCATTAGCTTCTTTGTTAAAAAATCAAGCCATAAAGAAAAAGCAAAAGTTTTCTATTTTAAGATGGCAGATAGTGATTTAGCCAAAGATAAGCTAATATTATTAAATGAAAATAGAATTGACAATTTGAACTTTCAGCATATTCAGCCTAACCATAATCATGATTGGTTGTATGAAAATAATGATTTTGATGAACTTTTACCTTTAATTAACAAAGATACTAAAACTGGCAAAAATGAAAAAGCAATCTTCAGGAACTTTTCGCTAGGGGTTATAACTGCTAGAGATGAGTGGTTGTATGATTTTAACCCTGATTCTTTAAGGTCAAAGCTAGAGTTTTTTTGTCAGTTTTATGCTTCAGAGCAGAAGCGATGGAATGATTCAGGAAAAATTACTTCTATTAAAAACTTTGTAAGTAGAGAAATAAAGTGGAGTGATGAGCTAGAAAATAAGCTTGTTAGAGGAGACGAAATAATTTTTGATCCAGAGAAAATTATTGTTGTTTTAACTCGACCATTTACCCAAAAATATATTTTCTGGAACAAAACAGTTTTACATAGATTACACCAATTAGATAATCTATTCAAAATTGGTGATTTGGGCAATATAAGTATTTGTGTTACAGCACATAGTCAAGTGCCATTTTGTGTTCAAGCAACAACGTATCCCTTCGATTATGGCTATGGTTCAAGAGACACTACAGGGATTACTATTTATGCTTACGACAAAGAAGGAAACCGCATCGATAATATCACTGATTGGGGATTACAACAATTCCAAAACCATTACAACGATAAAAACCTCACCAAACTCGATATCTTCCACTACACTTATGCAGTCCTTCACCACCCGGAATATCGCAGTAAATACGAATTAAACCTGAAGCGAGAATTTCCCCGGCTTCCCTTTTACGATAACTTTTATCAATGGGTAGAATGGGGAAGCAAACTAATGGAATTACATATCAACTATGAAACCGTCGCACCCTACCCACTAACCCGCATTGATACTAACACTAACCTCAAACCAAAAACTAAACTAAAAGCCGACCGAGAAAAAAATTCCATCAACCTCGACGATATCACTTTCCTACAGGACATTCCCCAAATCGCCTGGGAATATAAACTCGGTAATCGTTCAGCCTTAGAATGGATTTTAGATCAATATAAGGAAAAGAAACCCAAAGATCAAACCATCGCCGAACGATTTAATAACTATCGCTTCGCCGATTATAAAGAAAAAGTCATTGACTTATTACAACGAGTTTGTACTGTCAGCGTCGAAACCATGAAAATAATAGAGGCGATGAGACATTAAAAAGATTGCTTCTGGGAAATCTTATTCTACACCCTGCCTCCAGTAAAAACTTTTTGCCGCAAACCCTAAGTAGGGAGGCACAATTATTTGTAGGATGGGTTAGCGCACTTCGTAACATGAGCAGGCGTTGGGTTTCATGCTTCAACCCAACCTACGTTCATCTTATATTTAATTCCACCCACCCACTTACTTTCTATTCTTGTCTAAGTTGTTGTAGTTTTTCTGTCTCTTGTGCGGGTGGGTGTAGAGTTTTTTTTGCGGGTTATTCTCAAGCGTTCGGCTATTCTTGCCACTGTCGCCACACTTAACAATATACCAGTTCTTTCTAGGAATAGTTTTGATAGTTGAGCTAGAGTTGCGTCATTATTTTCCTCAATTAACTTACCGAGGACGAGCATCTGTTCTGGCGTGAGTTTTAAATGACGTCCACATCGATAAGTCTTCGGTCGAACATCTCCCGTTTCTCGATATTGTTTCAACAGCTTTTGTACGAAACTTAGGGTTACGCAGAATCTTTTCGCTAATTGTCTTTGAGAGATGGGTTCGTTATAATAACAGTCGAGGATTTTCTGACGGAACTCTACTGGATAGGATTTCATTTTTTGTGCGGTTTAGCTATCGATGACATTATACTTCATATTTGTGAGAAAGAAAGAAAATTGAGACGAGGCAACCCTACCCCCCCCAACCCCCCCCCGACATCGGGGGGGGGCAACTCCCCCAACCCACCGACATCGGGGGGGGCAACTCCCCCAACCCACCGACATCGGGGGGGCAACTCCCCCAACCCACCGACATCGGGGGGCAACTCCCCCAACCCACCGACATCGGGGGGCAACTCCCCCAACCCACCGACATCGGGGGGGCAACTCCCCCAACCCACCGACATCGGGGGGGCAAGGGGAGATTCAGCTAATCTAAGGATAGGCGGTTAAGATGCGTCTTAGCTTAGTGGGTTTTCTGGCGCGACCCAAGCGATCGCTAAAGATGTTATTATCTAGGGTCTGCTGAATAAATCTAAAAACCTTATCCAACAAAGTTTTTAGACTTTTTTTCCCTCAAAAAGTGCCGGCCCTTGGAGTGATCAGGGGGAAAATTGAGGTACTTTTTCCCTGAAAATTAGGTAATTGACCACCTGAAAATCGGTAAAACCCCCAACCCCCAACCCCCAACCCCCAACCCCCACCGAAAAACTTTTTTAGCAGACCCTAATTACTCGCAGCCAGAAATACGTTGGGACATATCATACTTTGTGCTTTTTGTCAAAAAAACTTTTTTTTTGCAATAAAACTACATAAAAAAAAGATCATCGTTGTGGCTGAAATTGACTGATTTACCTGTCTTAATTAGGATTACCTTCTAGGTTTGACAAGGGTTTCAACCGTTGCTGCCTAAAAAAGCACAGAATAACCCACTATGAAATTATGTCAAATCGCTGTGACCATTGCAACATCGTTGTTAAATAAAAATCTTTCTCAATTAATTCTTAAGAATTTGTAAATATTGCGGAATGTTAATTTAAATATTCTCAAGTTTTTGCACTCAATCAATAAATTTTACTTATCTTTGTCCAACATCGGGTTAGAAGTCAGTAGCCGGTCGTCAGGAGACAGTATTCTCCGAGTCAGGAGATTATTTTATTTATTCTTCCCACACCCCACACCCTCTTTCAAGTCAGTATTCTCCGAGTCGGGAGACAGTATTCAGGAGATAGGAGACAGGTTTTAGGTGTTGGGGTTTTGGGGTTTTGGGGTTTTGGGGTTTTAGTTCAATTTCCTCAGTTCCCCACTTTCCACTGATTACTGATCACTGATTACTGATCACTGAAAAAGCTCCGGCGATCAATCGCCCGGATAGATAGTCAGGGATTTGGGTTAGGGTAGTAAAAGATACAAATTACTCACCCTTGCAGACCAAAAATTATGACGAATACCAGTAACCCGCTGCTTGCCGGTCAAGGATTACCGGCTTTTGACCAAATCCAACCCGGCCTGATTGTCCCTGGGATGACGCAACTTTTGCAGGAACTGGCCAGAGAATTAACCGATCTAGAAGCGCAGATTATCCCCACTTGGGAAAAATTGGTTGAACCCCTCACCCGGATTGAAGAACGTTTAAGCTGGAGTTGGGGGATTATCGGTCATCTGATGGGGGTAAAAAATAGCCCAGAATTGCGTCAAGCTTACGAAACCGTACAACCGCAGGTAGTCGAGTTTATTAGCCGTTTAAGCCAAAGTAAACCCATTTATGAAGCATTTTTGTCCCTGCGCCAAGGGGAAAGCTGGACACAATTAGACGAGGCACAACAGCGCATCGTCGAAGCTTCCCTGCGGGATGCTCAATTGGCCGGGGTGGGATTGCTAGGGGAGAAAAAAGACAGATTTAACGCGATTCAACTGGAATTAGCGGAAATCACCACGAAATTTTCTAATAACATCCTCGATGCCACCAAAGCTTTTCAACTGAAACTAACAACCCCAGAAGATATCGCTGGTTTACCCCCTAGTCTCCTCAGTTTAGCCGCCCAAACCGCCCGCGCCCAAGGAGAAACTAACGCCAGCACCGAAACTGGACCCTGGGTGATTACCCTCGATTTTCCCAGTTATTTCCCCTTTATGAAGTACAGCGATAATCGGGAATTGCGCGAAAAACTCTATAAAGCCTACGTTAGTCGGGCCGATCTGGGAGAATTGGATAATAATCCCTTAATCGATCGCATTTTGCAACTTCGTCAGGAACAAGCTCATCTTCTAGGTTATAGTACCTACGCCGAGGTCAGTCTTGCCCGGAAAATGGCCAATTCTGTGGATGAAATCGAGAAATTGCTTGACAATTTGCGCCAAGTAAGCTATGAAGCGGCAAAACAGGATTTAGCGGCCTTAAAAACTTTTGCGGAAACCGACGATCTCAAGCATTGGGATATAGCCTATTGGTCAGAAAAACAGCGTCAGGCCAAGTTTAACTTTAGTGCCGAGGAATTACGCCCCTATTTCCCCCTACCACGGGTTTTAGAAGGCATATTTAGCCTCGCTAAACGGATTTTTGGGGTAGAAATTATCGCTGCCGACGGTAAAGCACCTATCTGGCATCCCGATGTGCGTTATTTCCAGATTAACGACGAAAAGGGCGAAAAAATCGCCTATTTCTACCTTGATGCCTACAGTCGTCCCGCCGAAAAACGCGGCGGCGCTTGGATGGATGTCTGTATCGGTCGCACCAAAACTGGTGCCGAGGTGCGTTTACCTGTGGCTTATTTAATCTGCAATCAAACCCCTCCAGTAGATGGAAACCCCAGTTTAATGACCTTTGAGGAGGTAACTACCCTATTTCACGAATTTGGCCACGGTTTACAGCATATGTTAACCACTGTGGATTATTCTGGCGCAGCGGGTATCAATAATGTTGAGTGGGATGCGGTGGAATTGCCCAGTCAATTTATGGAAAATTGGTGTTATGATCGCCCTACTTTAATGAGTATGGCCAAACACTACGAAACCGGTGAAACTCTCCCCGAACATTACTACCAAAAACTGCTCCTAGCTAAGAATTATATGAGTGGTTCGGCCATGTTGCGTCAGTTACATTTGTCTTTAGTAGATTTGGAATTACACCATCGTTATCAACCCAATGGCGGCGAAACTCCTAAACAAGTCAGACAGCGTTTAGCAGCGACGACGACGATAATTCCCCCCCTACCGGAAGATGCTTTCTTGTGTTCTTTTGGGCATATTTTCGCTGGCGGTTATGCGGCGGGTTACTATAGTTATAAATGGGCAGAAGTTCTCAGCGCCGATGCTTTTGCCGCTTTCGAGGAAGTGGGATTAGATAACGAAGAAGCAGTGAAAGCGATCGGTCGCCGTTTTCGCGATACTGTCTTAGCTATGGGGGGAAGTTCCCATCCTATGAATGTTTTTAAAGCTTTCCGCGGTCGCGAACCTAGTACCGAACCTCTCCTCCGTCATAGCGGCTTATAAAAGTAGCCAAAAACCTTTCTTTGTGGTGCGTTACGGCAATATTTAGCTCTTGATTTTTTCCCTAAAAACAAGGGATTGCCTAACGCACCCTACTTGACTATGTTGTGATAACATATCAGGAAAAAAAGTTAACTAACAGGAGTAAACTTTAATGAGTATCGCATTTTTTCAAGATCTGATCGAATCGGTAGAGAGTCTATCCATTGAAGACCAAGATTATTTGTTTGAGCTAATTCGTAAAAGACGCATTGAGAAACGCCTGGAGGAGATGGCTAAAAATGGCGAAGAAACCTTAAAATCTTTAGCAATGGGAACAGCAAAAAAAGGCAGCGCTGAAGAGATAATGGCTTATTTGTTAGAGGATGAAGAAGAATAAAAGCAAAAATCCTCAACTACAAAGCAAGGTATCAGAGGTTCTACATTTGTTAGAAGATAATCCCTTCACCCCTTCTTTAAAATCTCATAAGCTGACAGGTAGATTAGAAGGTTATTGGTCATGTTCTGTTAGTTACGATTGCCGTATTATTTTTACTTTTCGTCAAGATACTGATTCAGGAGAAACTTTAATTGTTATAGTTGATATTGGAAAACACGATCAAGTTTACTAATTTATCTCTTTAATTTGTTCTTGCTTATCAATTGTACAACCACAGTGGGATATCGCCTACTTTTCTAGCGTGCGTTCCTTGAAATTTTTGGGTCTGAAACCCCTTAACTACCATATATTTTTATTAAGAATTATCCGTCCCTTGTAACATTAACTCTTAATTCTTAACAAATGACCATAGATTCTCAGAAAAAAACTGATTATAATAAAGGTAACTGAACAGAACTGCTCGATCGATAGATAACTGATTAATTAAAGTTTTATTACTTTTGATGGACTAGGATTAAGAGAAGTAAATTTATTCTCGATCGCTCCCTGAAAGTGAGAAGAAATAGTTTTAATAAACAAAGAGTTTTCAACTTGGCAAAAATCCTCTGGGAGAAATACACATGGAAGTTCTAACCGAGACAATTAACCCAACTTCGATCGAACGGGAACCGATCCATCTCTATAACCGAATTCAACCGCACGGGGTGCTTTTAGTTCTCAGCGAACCGGAGCTAAAAGTCAGCCAAACTAGCAGTAATAGCCGCAGTTTATTGGGAATTTCTCCGGGAGAAATTATCGGTAAAACCCTAGAGGAAATCTTCGATCCCTTTCAGATCGATCCTCTAAAATCAGCCATAGAAAATAACGATTTTGATGCTATCAATCCCTCCAAAATTTGGGCGCGGGTTAAAGGGGATGATTTTGCTGTCTTTGATGCTATTTTCCACCGTAACGCCGAACAAATGCTGATTTTAGAGTTAGAACCAGCTATTTCCTATGAAAACATTCCTTTCCTGAGTTTCTATCACCTAGCCAAAACTTCGATCGATAAACTTGAAGCCACCCGTAGCCTGAAAGATTTCTGTAATATCATCGTTAAAGAAGTGCGAAAAATGACAGTATTCGATCGAGTTATGTTATACAAATTCGACGAAGAAGATAACGGTGATGTGATAGCAGAAGACAAAATAGAGCAACTAGAACCCTATCTCGGTTTACGTTATCCCGCTTCTGATATCCCTCTCCCGGCACGAAATTTATTAAGTGCTAATTGGATTCGACAGATTCCCGATGCTACCTCTGAACCCGTCGATCTAGTGCCTAGTCTTCATCCCGAAACTCAACAACCTTTAAATTTAACCCTGTCCAGTCTTAGAAGTGCTTCTCCCTGTCATTTAGAATACCTGCATAATATGGGAGTGGGAGCATCTCTAACCATTTCTCTGATTGAAAATAAACGTCTCTGGGGAATTATTGCCTGTCATCACCGTACCCCTAAATATGTACCCTACGAACTCCGTAAAGCTTGTGAGTTCTTAGGAAGAGTAATTTTCTCGGAAATATCGGCACGGGAAGAAACCGAGGATTATGACTATCGAGTGAAATTAAACTTTGTCCAATCGCAATTAATCGATTATATGGCTGAAGCTAATAACTTTATCGATGGATTAATTGCCCATAAACCGAATCTGCTTGATCTAACTAAAGCCACAGGAGCCGCTATTTATTTAGGCGGCAATTATACCTTAATTGGAGTAACACCGAGCGAAGAAGAACTAAATTATCTGATTACTTGGCTAGAAAAAAACGTCCATGAAGATGTTTACTATACCAATTCCTTACCGCGAATTTATGCCGATGCAGGTAAGTTTAAAGATATTGCCAGTGGCTTACTAGCAATTCCCATTTCTAAACGTAATTATCTCCTCTGGTTTCGTCCGGAAGTAATTCAAACCGTGAACTGGGGTGGTGATCCTGGTAAAGCGATCGAAACGACTGCCATAGATGGTAATATTCGTCTCTGTCCGCGTAAATCTTTCTCCCTCTGGAAAGAAACCGTTCGCCTGAAATCTTTACCCTGGAAAGCAGTAGAAATTAACGCCGCACTAGAATTACGAAAAGCTATCGTCAATATCATCTTAAAACAAGCCGATGAATTGGCACGTTTAGCGCGGGATTTGGAACTATCAAACGCCGAATTAAAAAAATTCGCCTACGTCGCTTCCCACGATTTACAGGAACCTCTCAATCAAGTCGCCAACTATGTGCAGTTGCTAGAAATGCGCTACACCGAAGAACTGGACGAAGATGCTAAAGAATTTATTACTTTTGCCGTCGAAGGTGTCAGCTTGATGCAAACATTAATAGATGATGTGCTGGCTTACTCAAAAGTGGATATGCAGGCGGCAGAGTTTAATACCATCGATGCTAATCTGGCACTGGAAAAAGCTCTCGCTAACCTGAAAGGGAGAATTCAAGAAAGTCAAGCTCTGATCACCGTTGATCCTTTGCCAATTGTCATGGCAGATAAAACCCAGTTAATGCAATTGTTCCAAAATCTCATCGGTAATGCCATCAAATTCCGAGGAAAAGCAACCCCCACTATTCATATTGCTGCTCAACGTCAAGAGGAGGAATGGCTGTTCTCTGTCACCGATAATGGAATTGGTATCGATCCCCGATTTTCCGAACGCATTTTCGTGATTTTCCAACGACTGCACACCCGCGACGAGTACCCCGGCACAGGTATGGGTTTAGCGATTTGTAAAAAAATTATCGAGTGTCATCGCGGACGAATTTGGGTAGAATCCCAATTAGGCAAAGGAGCGGTTTTCTATTTTACAATTCCCCTAGGAGGTAACGAGCGTGAGCGCTGGCGAGGACGTGCCACACAAAATTATCTTATTAGTGGAGGACAGTAAAGCTGATATTCGCCTCATCCAAGAGGCATTAAAAACTAGCACCGTCCCGCACGAATTAGTTATCGTTAGGGATGGTGTCAACGCCATGGATTATCTGCGTCGAGAAGGGGAGTATCTCGATTCTCCTCGTCCTAATCTGATTCTTCTCGATCTGAATTTACCAAGAAAAGACGGACGGGAGGTACTAGCGGAAATCAAAAACGATCCCAGTTTAAAAAGAATTCCCGTGGTGGTTTTAACCACTTCTCGCAATGAGGAGGATATTTTTTATAGCTATGAACTGCACGTTAATTGTTATATAACCAAGTCGCGCAATCTCAACGATTTGTTCAAAATTGTCAAAAATATCGAGGCTTTTTGGTTAGAAACCGCTACTTTACCCAGGGAGTGAATCATTATCAGTTATCAGTTATCAGTTATCAGTTATCAGGTTTGAGTTTTCAGTTAATAGTAAGCTAAGACGCATCTTAATCGCCTATCCTTAGATGAGCTACATCTCCCCTAATCCCTTTACTGTTGCAAGAGTTGCTTAATGGCTTATCAAGTGGCAAGTTCTGAGCTTTCTTTTCACTGATTACTGATTACTGATTACTGATTACTGAAAAATCTTCCCACACCCTAACTTCCCAAATCTCTTTAACTCTTGATTAAAAAATGGGACTCTCGCAGGATATAAAAGTTCTTTTAATCGAGGATAATTTAGCCGAAGCTCGATTATTAAAGGAAATTCTTAAGGGTAATGAAAAAAAAGAATTTCATCTGGTTAATGTGTCAAGATTATCGGAGGCGATTTCTCTGTTACAACAAACAAATTTTGATGTAATTTTATTAGATCTAACTTTACCAGATAGTCAAGGTTTAGAATCCTTATCCCCCCTTTTAATTACGGCTCCGAAATTACCGATCGTGGTTTTAACTAATACTAATGATGATAATTTAGCTTTGGCAGCACTGCGTCAGGGAGCGCAGGATTATTTAATTAAAAGAGAAGTAAGTTTAGAAATTTTAACTCGATCGCTATGTTATGCGATCGAGCGAAAACAGATGGAAGAAGCTTTACGAGAATCCAACGAAGCTTTAAAAATGAGCGTGATTGAACGCACTAATCAACTGGAAAAAGCGCAGGAATTAAATCAGTTAAAAACTGAATTTGTTTCCATGTTATCCCACGATTTTCGCAATCCCTTAAATAAAATTTTACTCTCGGCTGGATTATTAGAAGAAAGTCGCGATCGGTTGACAAAAGATCAGCAAGTTAGCTATTTTCGCATGATTCGATCGGCCATTAAAGACATGGATCAATTGCTCACAGAAGTGTTATTAATTGGCCGGGCCGATTCTGGGAGATTATACTGTCAATTTGATCCAGTAGATTTGCTCGATTATTGTCAAAAATTGGTAGAATCTTTTATTGTTAAGCCAGAACACCAATCAGCAATTATTTTCCAAATTGAGGGCAGCTTAGAAAGAGGACTTTGGGATATTAATTTAATTAAACATATCTTGACAAATTTACTGGGAAATGCTCTCAAATATTCAACCCAAGGCAACCCCGTAGAATTTAAGATTATCGTCGAATCCGAGCAGGTAGTCTTTAAAATTGTCGATCAAGGCATTGGTATCCCCAGCAAAGATCAAGAACATTTATTTAAACCTTTTTATCGCGGTAGCAATGTCGATAATATTCAAGGAACGGGATTAGGATTAGCCATTGTCGGACGCTGTGTGGAAGCGCACAAAGGTCAAATTTACCTAGAAAGTGAGGAAGGAAAAGGCACAAAGATCACGGTGATTCTACCGATTATTACCGACATTGAACACCTAAATTGAGATGAATAATAGGGTGAGATCACAATTTTTTTCTGCTGTCCTCGCTCCCTATCTACCTATTTCTTGGATCAAGGGGACGAACGACAAAAATACCGATGGCTTTGTCCACTTTACTGATATATTTTTGTAGGTCTTTAGCAATGGTAACTTGACCGGCAGGAGAGGCATGAATTAAGCCAATTTTGTCATCGGAAAAGCGATAAACTAGACCGGTATGGGTGGTATCTAAACCAGCGATATTAGTTACAACACCGATAATATCGCCAGCTTGTAGTTGTGGATAAATATCTTTAATCTTAGCGGTGGGAATATAGGTTAAGGATAAGCTTTCTAATTGCCGTTCTACCTGTTGAATACAATCGTAATTATCTTGGCTTTTTAACTGGGGATATAGGCGGCGATTTTGACTCATAAAATTGAGCTTTTTGTCAAGAGTAATTCCACCTAATTTTTGAGTAATATTTTCTAGATTGCCTCGTTTTTGGTTGTCATTAATCCAATCGGAAAAGTAATGCAGACGACTACAATAACCGTCGAGAATACCGTGGCGATAACGTTGATTTAAAACCTGCTGACTAAAAGCAAAATAATGATAATTTTTTAAAGCAAAATTGTGACTCAAGGCGAGAACTGTTTCCACAAAAAGGACACAATCAAACTCTTTTAAAGAGATAAATAATTTTTCTGTTGCCGAGCGATCAAGTAATCCTGCTTGATATTTTGCTCCTAAAAACTGAGTGGCGATATTCTGGATTATATCAGCCATGGCTAGGCGATCGAGTTGTTGATTTTGAGCGTACTGTACCAGTTTTTGATAATTAGGATCGCTTACTTCTTGAGCAAGAATAGTTTCCGATCGAGCTATGCTCAAGGGAATTAAAACAGGATTAATTAATAAATAGGGTAAAGTTATCCAATTAAAAAACATTGTCGATCGATTACTGAAAATAATAGGGTTTATCACCGACTAATACAAAATAACTACCAAGATTATCAACTGTTAAAATCTGCCAGTATTAGTTATTATTGTTTCATGTATTTTACTATTTATTCTACATAAAATTATTGTCGATATCCTCAAGTTATTTAGGACTTAGGACGTTTAACCCCTCCACTACGTTTAACTTGAAACCCATATAAATAAATTTCAGGTATATTAATTCGACCATCGAGACGACTTTCCACCACACCCAATTGTATTAGATATTGCATAATTTCTTCAGGTTCCTGAACAGGAGGTTGTTTTTCAGGACTCCATTTAGTTGAGCGCACAGCCTCTAAAAAAGTTTCTTTCGGCATAGGAGCTTTTAACCCTTCTAAGTTAGTTTTTAGAGATTCTAACCAAGGATATTCTTCCTGTGCTAATTCTTTAATTCTATCCTCTGAAGTATCCATTAAAGCACTCTGGAGATCAGAGGGTTGTAGAAGTTGTCGCTCAGTCAGTTGTTCAAAACTTTCAAAACGGTCTAATCTTTTGGCTGCCGCTAGGTCGAATAATTTTAGAAAAGAGCGAGGAGCAATTCTACCCCCAGTATCCTGAAGATGATTAGGTATCCATCGGTAGGTAATGCCTTTTTTAGGACTAGCTCCCATATATTTACCGATCATTTTTTCGATTAATTCTTCAAATAATTGTTCATCACTTCTAACATTCCATCCTAGTTGGGTTGAGCTTTCATAAATTAAATTAGGGATAATCTGTAAATAGTCTCTCATTTCTTGATCGGAATTAGCTAACCGTTTAATCCAGAGTTGATA
The DNA here is from genome assembly GCA_007095785.1 of Microcystis aeruginosa Ma_SC_T_19800800_S464. Taxonomy (GTDB): domain Bacteria; phylum Cyanobacteriota; class Cyanobacteriia; order Cyanobacteriales; family Microcystaceae; genus Microcystis; species Microcystis aeruginosa_E. Next base: position 11,729 of record SFBL01000040.1, on the reverse strand, counting down.
GAGCCAAGAAGGTCGCCATTCTAGCCGATGGGATTGTAATTTAGAAGCATCAGGAAATCCCAAAAATTCCTCTCTAAATAGGTCGGTACGAAGAAATATTTTGGGTCGAATTCTCTCCCAACGACGAGAGCGATCAAGCCAAAAAGCTAATAATTCTCTAATCGGATTAGCTAGAGCATTATAAGTAGTCAATAACCGATCCAATTCATCATAAGTAATAAATAGCCATTGGTCATAACTAATTAATTGTTCGTCTAATTTGTCAAGAACATAATTTAGATGTTCAAAATTATCTTTAACTAAAATTCTCCATTCTGATAAAAACGATAACCTATTTTGAAGAATAGTAGTAATATTTGAATCTAATTCTTGACCTATAATGCTGGGAATATCAGATTCTTTTTCCTGTAAAATGGCACCTAAAATCAATCCTAACCAGAAACTACGCCATTCAAGATTAGTAGCGTTTTCCATTTCTTTTTCTATAATTTCTGGTGTCGGAAATCTTTTTTCAGTTTTGCGAGTGCGACCAAATCCTGCAATCCATATGGTCTGCTTTAAAGGAGCAAGACCTCGAATATTTAAACTATTAACTAAAGCTTCTCGTCCAGAGGGAATGGCTAGTAAACGAAATAATTCTGTTTTACCCACACCCCGACCACCTTGAATTAATAAAATGCTTGGTTCCAATGCCCGTTTATAATCAACCACAGGGAAGAAATTTTTGAGAAATACTTCTTCATCATCACTTTCCTGTTCAGCAGTTGCTTTTCCAGGAGCAATTTCTCTCATTAATTCCAGTAACTTTTTTTTATCGAATTCAGCCATAATTTTTTACCGATTGTTTATAATCACATCACGTCCAAATAATTGACAAAGCTTTTCAGCAATAGTTTGATAAGGAGAATCGGTCATAACTTTCACGAGATTTGCTAATCTCTCTTTTTCTTCTGGAGTTGAGTCACGAGTCAAGAGGGCAATATCTCCCCGCAGACTATTATCGTAAGGGACAACTATCGGGAAAAATGGTGCATCAGTATCATTAGAGTTGGGAACACCTTCAGGTTCAGTATAATAGTTTTCTTGGAAAATTGTATAGGCTTTTTCTCGAAACTTTTGTAACTCTATTTCTCGGCCAACTGTTCCTGAAGATGGAGCAAGAGCATGAACTAAAATTAATGGTAAAGGATCCTCAGGGTTAGATAGGGCTAAATGTTGGATAACTTGGGTTAATCCTGCCCAACTTTGTCGAGATTCCGTACCAAAAATAACCACTGCATGGGAAAAATAAGTAATAGCTAAACCACCAATATCATGAAAACCTGCTCTTGCATCCATGAGAATAAAATCCAGTGGTCTGCTTAACCTTTCTATTTCTTCTAGCATTTGTTTTAAAATGCCTTGTAGTTGACCATTGACAATATTTTGAAAGTCTAAACGAGCCAATTTTTCTAAATAATCTTGATCGACATTTCCTGCTGGTAGCAATTTTAAGATTTCACCTTCATCTCCTAACAAATTTGAGTCATTAATATCTTTTAAACTCAGTTTCCATTTGTCTTTTTGAACTTTCTTTTCTAGCAAATAGTCCATGACACCAGAATTAGCGGCAAAATCCTCAGAAAAAATTGTGGCCAGACCGGGAGCTTCTAAATCAAGATCAACTATAGCGACTCGATGACCATTCCGCGCTAAAGTTAAGGCAGTAGCGGCAATAGCAGTGGTGCGACCAACTCCTCCTTTGAAGGAAAAAAAGGAGACAATAGCTGGTTTATATCCTTTTTCAACTTTTTCAAAATCCCAAGGCAGTTGCTGCCCAATTTGATTCTCTGTCCATGCTTGTTTAGCCAGATGACGTTCTAGAATATACCATTTCAAGCTTGCCGATTCATCGAACCAAGGTGCCTGAACTCTTTCAGCTATGATAAGATCAATCAGGGCTTTATAAGCATCTCCTTCTCCTTTTTGCCACCAAATATCATGGCCATAGTAATACTCAAGTTTTCGAGACAGGAGTGTAGATAGATGGTTTTCTTCGTTTGATTCTATCTTGTTTTCCTGTTTTAACTCTAGAAATAAGCGAATTTTTCCCTCAACATCACGAATAATAGTCACGGATTCTAGTTTGGCTACAAGAGAACCAAGACTGGAATCCTGAAAGCATTCCCTTACCCTAGCAAAAGTTTCACTAAAACTAATCATCAGAATCTTAAATATCCCTACTAGAAATATAACCGTTTAGCACTAATCTGGGAATAATATCTCGATAAATTTCTTCAGCACATTCAACGGCCGAGTTAGCCTGATCTTCAGTCCAATATCCAGATTGATAATATCTTCTTTCTGGGTGATTTTGCCCTAGTACAGTTCCTTGGATGCGAGAAACTGGTAACTGTTGCTCTAAACGAGGATAGAGAATTCCTAATCTTTCCCTCGCTTTACCTTCTAATTCCTTGAGATCATGTCCGAATTTTTTAGCCGCTCTTTGATCATTTTTAAAATACTGTTCTACTAAAAGCTTAAAAGCGCATTCTACTACATAACCAGCTAGGTAAATGGCATTGTCCCAACGTTTTTTAGACAGCAAAATTTTGGCATCTTGCAAATGTCGTCCCGCTGCACTAGCAAATAACTCGGTCATAGACGTATCAAATCAAATAAAAACTGTTTAGCCATAAACCAATTCTACCACCATAACGAAACTCTAAGAACTTTACTTCATTTTTGAATTGGCGTTTTTCAACCTAAACTTGCCAAATTTTCTGAAACTATTGCCTGATTTCCTCACTATAATTAAGCTGTTGACTATCTAAATTACTCTTTAAGACTGCACCGGAGTGCCGGAGTTGCCAGTTCGAGCATTTGTACTAAAATTTCCCCTACTCAGTTTAAATCCAGTGCAGCTTACCTGCTACTGACTTGAAAGTGGGTGTAGGGTGTAGGGTGTGGGGTGTAGGGAAGGAAACCTCTTTCATCTGTGGGGGTGAAAATTTTTTCATCGGGACTGACTCCCAACCCTAACAAGAATTTTTGATTTTTACCAGAGGTCTAGCATAAGAACAAAAAGCTGATCTTGATTGAGTTATAGCACTTGCAGATGTCTATGAGATGATCTCGAATCCTAACCATGATCGTTTTTGAACAGGGACATCTCGTCTGAGTTGCTTATCTTTATCACTTTTGTAATTAAAAGTCAATAGATTAAATATTAATTTTTGTAAAGAAAAGCCTGAGCATTTACTCAAAAAGCTCTTTACCATCTGTTACAAAATATGGCAAGATATTTATCGAATTGTGTCAAAACCCAGAGTAAATGCTCATTAGGGTTACATTTTCTGATACAAAACAGAAACATATATATCTAAATACCTTAAACAAAGGGCGATCGTCATCAGATGACGAAAATGCCTAAAAACCAGACTCAGCAATCCTAAGGAGAACCATCATATATGTTCACTCACGTCAAGTCCACCATTCGTCATATAGTTCCCGACGCGTTGAATGGTCGATCGCTGGTCAAGGTGGTCTATGTCGTGCTAGAACCTCAGTACCAAAGTGCGCTGAGTAGTGCGGTCAGGGAAATCAACGCTAACAACCGGAAACTAGCGATCGAAATTAGTGGTTATTTAATCGAAGAACTGCGCGATGGGGAAAATTATCGCAATTTTCAAGAGGATGTGGCCAAAGCTAATATTTTCATCGCTTCTCTCATCTTTATCGAAGATTTAGCCGATAAAGTCGTGGCCGCTGTTAGTCCCCATCGGGATAAATTAGACGCGGCGATTGTCTTTCCCTCTATGCCCCAGGTAATGCGCTTAAATAAATTAGGCAGCTTTTCCATGGCCCAATTGGGACAGTCTAAGAGTGTCATCGCTAATTTTATGAAAAAGCGCAGGGAAAACTCCGGCGCTGGTTTCCAAGATGCGATGTTAAAGTTATTGCGAACCTTACCGCAAGTCCTAAAATACCTCCCCATGGAAAAAGCTCAGGACGCGCGTAACTTTATGTTAAGTTTCCAGTATTGGCTAGGAGGTTCCGCAGAAAATTTAGAGAACTTCCTGTTAATGTTGGCCGATAAGTACGTCTTCGATAACAAGGATGACAGCGTAGTTTACAAGGAACCGGTAGTTTATCCAGATATGGGTATCTGGCATCCTTTATCGATGAAAATGTTCGAGGATGTCAAGGAATACTTCGCTTGGTACAATAATCGCAGTGATATTGCCGATGACCTAAAAGACCCCTTAGCTCCCTGTGTTGGCTTAATTTTACAGAGAACTCACCTCGTTACTGGTGATGACGCTCATTATGTCGCTCTCGTGCAGGAATTCGAGTCTATGGGTGCGCGAGTGCTTCCTGTTTTTGCCGGGGGATTAGACTTTTCTAAACCGGTAGAAGAATATTTCTGGGATAAAAGCTTAAAAGGAGTGGAAGCGGTTGCTATCGTTGACACGGTAATTTCCCTGACGGGATTTGCTTTAGTGGGAGGTCCAGCGCGACAAGATCACCCGAAAGCGATAGAATCCTTAAAACGTCTCAATCGTCCCTATATGTGCGCTTTACCGCTAGTTTTCCAAACTACTCAGGAATGGGAAGAAAGCGATTTAGGATTACACCCGATTCAAGTGGCGCTACAGATTGCTATTCCGGAATTAGACGGTGCGATCGAACCTATTATATTATCAGGCCGGGATGGGGCCACGGGTAAAGCGATCGCCTTACAGGATCGGGTGGAAGCGATCGCTCAACGGGCGCTAAAATGGGCTAACCTAAGAAAGAAACCGAAACTCAATAAAAAAGTCGCCATCACTGTCTTTAGTTTCCCCCCCGATAAAGGGAATGTGGGAACGGCAGCCTATCTAGATGTGTTCGGTTCCATATACGAGGTGATGCAAGCGTTACAAAATAATGGTTATGACTTGCAGGATCTACCCGCATCTCCCCAAGAACTGATGGAAGCGGTAATTCATGATGCTCAAGCACAATACCATAGTCCGGAGCTAAATATCGCCTATCGGATGTCCGTACCCGAATACGAACGCTTAACCCCCTATTCCGTGCGTTTAGAGGAAAATTGGGGACCACCACCTGGACATCTCAACAGTGATGGACAAAATCTGTTAATCTACGGGAAAGAGTTCGGTAACGTCTTTATTGGGGTTCAACCCACCTTCGGTTATGAAGGGGATCCCATGCGTCTGCTATTCTCTCGTTCTGCTAGTCCCCACCACGGTTTTGCAGCCTACTATACCTATCTCAATCAAGTCTGGAAAGCAGACGCGGTTCTCCATTTTGGCACCCACGGATCCTTAGAATTTATGCCGGGGAAACAGATGGGAATGTCTGGGGAATGCTACCCCGATAACCTCATCGGGATGATTCCCAACCTCTACTATTATGCCGCTAATAACCCCAGCGAAGCGACGATCGCTAAACGTCGCAGTTATGCGGAAACTATTTCCTATCTTACTCCCCCCGCAGAAAATGCCGGACTCTACAAAGGGTTAAAAGAACTGAGCGAGTTGATCGGTTCCTACCAAACCCTGAAAGATAGTGGGCGTGGGGTGCAAATTGTCAATACCATTGTCGATAAATGTTTCTTGGTCAATCTCGACAAAGATATAAGTTTACCTGATAGTGACACCGCCCATCTCAGTCAAGAAGAACGGGATAATATCGTCGGTTCCGTCTATCGCAAACTGATGGAAATTGAATCGCGCTTACTTCCCTGCGGACTTCACGTTATCGGGAAACCCCCTTCGGCGGAAGAGGCGATCGCAACTTTGGTCAATATTGCCAGTTTGGACCGGGAAGAGGACGATTTACTCTCCTTACCCCGGATTATTGCCAACAGCATCGGCCGGGATATAGAGGAAGTTTATCGCAATAGCGATCGAGGTGTGTTAGAGGATGTGGAATTACTGCAAAACATCACCCTCGCGACTCGCGCTGCCGTCTCCGCTTTAGTCAAATCCCAAACCGACGCAGAAGGTCGGGTATCGATGCTTTCTAAGCTGAATTTCTTCAATATAGGCAAAAAATCGCCTTGGATAGAAACTTTACAGGAAATGGGTTATCCAAAAGTTGATCCGGAAGCGTTAAAACCCCTGTTTGAATACCTAGAATTCTGTTTAGAACAGGTTTGTGCTGATAATGAATTAGGGGCCCTATTAAAAGCATTGGAAGGGGAATACGTTCTTCCCGGTCCCGGTGGCGACCCCATCCGTAACCCCGGAGTTTTACCGACGGGTAAAAATATCCACGCTTTAGATCCCCAGTCTATCCCGACCCTAGCGGCGGTAAAATCGGCTAAAATTGTGGTGGATCGTCTGTTAGAACGGCAAAAACTGGATAATGGTGGTAAATATCCTGAAACTATCGCTTGTGTTCTCTGGGGAACCGATAACATTAAAACTTATGGGGAATCCCTAGCACAAATTCTCTGGATGGTGGGAGTTCGTCCTGTTCCCGATGCTTTGGGACGGGTGAATAAACTGGAATTGATTCCCCTAGAGGAGTTGGGAAGACCGCGCATTGATGTGGTGGTCAACTGTTCCGGTGTCTTCCGGGATTTATTTATCAATCAGATGAATTTGCTTGACCAAGGGGTAAAAATGGCCGCGGAAGCAAATGAACCGATAGAGATGAATTATGTCCGCAAACACGCTATGGAACAAGCAAAAGAAATGGGTTTAACGGTTCGACAGGCAGCCACCCGCATCTTTTCTAATGCTTCTGGTTCTTATTCTTCTAATATCAATCTCGCGGTGGAAAATAGCAGTTGGGAAGACGAAAAAGAGTTACAGAATATGTATCTCAACCGCAAGGGTTTTGCTTTCGACTCGGATAATCCCGGGATGATGGCCGATAATCGTCAGTTGTTTGAAGCATCCTTAAAAACTGCGGAAGCGACTTTCCAAAACTTGGATTCTAGCGAGATTAGTTTAACCGATGTTTCCCACTATTTCGACTCGGATCCCACTAAAGTTGTCGCTAGTTTACGCGATGATGGCAAAAAACCGGCGGCCTATATTGCTGATACTACCACCGCTAATGCTCAGGTGCGTACTTTATCGGAAACCGTGCGCTTAGATACCCGCACCAAGTTACTCAATCCCAAATGGTACGAGGGAATGTTAAGTCACGGTTACGAAGGAGTCCGAGAATTATCGAAGCGTTTGGTTAATACGATGGGATGGTCTGCAACTGCTGATGCGGTGGATAATTGGGTTTATGAAGATGTGAACACCACTTTTATTCAAGATGAGGAAATGTGTCAGCGTCTGATGAATCTCAATCCCAACTCCTTCCGCAAGATGGTGGGAACCCTGCTAGAAGTTAATGGTCGCGGTTACTGGGAAACTTCTCAGGAAAATTTAGACCGCTTACAGGAACTTTATCAAGAAGTGGAGGACCGTATCGAAGGAATCGAGTAGAATAGATAGATAAGACTTGAGGGACTGGCTAATCACCGGTCTCTTGAGTTTTCAAAAAAGATGAAAAATAACTTTTGGGGGTTAATTTGGTCTAGTTTTAACGAAATTCAAGGGGTTTTACTCGGTCTTCTTGGATTTTTAGGAGGTATTGCTTTAATTCGTTATCCATTCAATACTTCTATCCCTCTAGATCTAGTAATTATTGTCAGTTTCTTCACCTTGCTGTTAATCGCTACTTTGTTAAGCGCTGTTAACACGCTTCTTAGACAGAAGCAAAAATTAGAGGCAGAAGTTAAGCAACTTCAGGAGGTAAACCAAAAGCTAGAGACTGAAATTAAACAGCGCATTATCCCTAAAATTATAAGAGTTCAAAAGGATGCGAATAATAATATCCAATGCTTACTTGAAGCATCAAATTTATTAGCGAATGATATCTATATTTCTTTCTACTACACGGATGATGACGGGTTTGAAAATTTAATTGCAATAGGTTTCGTAAACGTGATCCAAAATGATGGAAAAATACAAGCTATTCTAAATCAGCCGTATCCTAACTATCAAAATATTATCGATGCCCTAGATGGAAACGATCCCAAATTAATTGAAAAAATAATCATCAAGCCTAGCATTCCTAGAAATTTCAATACCGGTCAACCCTAGAAGAAACATGGAAAACCTCACTGAAACGACATTATTATCGCCTAAAGGTACATTCCCCGCCCAGATAGTTAATATCCTTGATCCGTATCGATTAGTCATGAATCGAGGCGAACGAAATAGAATTCAAGTGGGTCGCCGAGTATTGATATATGGGATAAGCGAGGAAGAAATTATAGACCCTAATACGGGAGAATCTTTAGGTTATCTAGAAATTGTCAAAGGTACGGGTCGGGTCATAAATGTACAGGATAATATGGCTACGATCGAATCCGATAAAAAACAGACATTCCGAAGAAAGTTAGATAATTCAAATCCTTTTTATCTGGCATCACCGAGAGAAAAAGCGGAAATCATTGAATTTGATGAACCAAAGCCATTTGAAAATCCTAAAATTGGAGATTGGGTTAAACCACTTTAGGAAAAACGGCTATGCAGATTATTTTTGTCTTGATCAAGTCAATATAATGGAAAACGTCACAGAAACTACCCTTTTATCTCCCAAAGGAACCTTTCCTGCCACAGTTGCTAAGGTTATTGACAACTATAAATTAGTAATGAATAGAGGTGAACAGAACGGCATTCGAGAAGGTCAAAGAATGATGGTTTATCGTATCGATGACGAAGAAATATTAGATCCGCATACTGGGGAATCTTTAGGGTTTCTCGAATTAGTAAAAGGTACGGGAAGAGTAATTTTCGTTCAAGATAAAATATCTATAATTGAAACCGATCAGAAAAAAACTTATAGAAAAAGAATAGAAAATCCTTCTTTGGGATTGAGGAGTTATAAATCTGAAGTGGTAGAATCCGATGAATTAAAACCTTTTGATAATGCTCAAGTTGGCGATTTGGTCAAACCTATTTAGACCTATCAATGGAACAAATAATATTAGAATATTTTTTATCTCTTAAATATCCGATTTCAATTTATACTGAAGAAGAAGACGGATAAACGGCACTAATTCCAGATTTACCCGGATGTAGGTGATGATTAATATTGAAGAAGCGAGAAAGTTATGGATAGAGACGGTTTATTTTAGTAGCTCTTTTTGCGTAGGTTGGGTCGAAGGAAGTTAAACCCAACAACTGAGGGTTTCGGTCGGGTTGAGGCTACGAAACCCGACCTACGAACTTCAAACATTACTGTCCGCAATCACCGAGAAGCATTAGCTATTAAGCAGTTATGATTTTCAGGGTTTTCATTTGCAGTTGATTCAGTTTCAACAGGAGACGACGACGCAAAAAGAACTGTTGTTGTTGCCAGAGAGAAAGGGAACACCATTGATTATAGGCGGGAACACATTCATTCAAGATAAACTGATGCCAACAGTGAACAAGATAGCTAATAGTCACGGTTTTCGACCTTTCTTGATAATGAGACTTTATTTGCTGCCTTAAATAACTGTTGTCCCGCAATTGTTTGAGATAATAAATAACATCATTCTCATTATTAGCAGTAAAGAAATCTAGCTCACTTTTGTACTCTGCTTGAAAAGCAGATTCAGTTCCTAAAATAGCAGGAACACCTGCTAACCAGGCATTATAGAGTTTAGTGGCGGGTTTCCAAGGATAAGTTTCCTTAGAGTCGAAACGACGAACAGCGATGATTGCATCTACTTGACGATAATCATGCCAAAACTTATCATTAGTTTGAATGCACCAGTTTAAACCTAAATGATCTAGCTGCTGTTGCCATTCCGGTTTGCGTAAGGGGGGAGCTAAATTGGAGGTAAGGCCAAAATAAACTACATTTTCAAACCGATCACCCCGTTGAGGATCACGAGGAATCAAGCCTGGTTGAGTCCAATGGGGTAAAAAGTATCGCTTACCGGGTAAAAGATAGCGATCTTCGGCTATTGATTGTATATAAAGTTGAGAAGCAGTTAATTCCTGTCGATTCTGGACAATATGAATTTGAGCGTAGGGTTGCGGATTTTGATCCCCTTTAACACAAGCCAGTAATAACTTGGGATAGGGACGAAAATCATAAGCTAACGATTCTCGATGACCAATTACAATACCTTCTTTAGGGATAGTATCTACTAATTCACAGGGAAAGTTCGATGCGCGTAATCGCAAATAAGTTTGTAAAATCCAAGCCAATGAACCTTTACCCGTTCGTAATTGATCGGCGTGATCAGGCAAAGGATGGGGTCGATGGGAAGCCGGAAGATGAAAATAAATAGGAGGTATTTGCTCGACCATAAATTATAGGACTTAGGCGTTGACAAAGTGCCGATTCGGATTTGAAGTGCAACGAAGTCTCAAGTATGTTTGTAGAATACTTGATCGGGAGTTTGATAGTCAAGGGATTTTCGGCGTTGCTGATTTGAGACCTGAATCTTATTTTGTGGGATTTTTAAAACCTAGACCCAAACTAACTTTTGGATCCGATGCACGGTTAGCATTCATACCTTGATTCAGCAACGCCAATTTTCTCACTATCGACTCACAGCGATCGCATCCTGCCGGAATTGAGGGATAACTTTCCCCGATCCCCAAGCCAGAGGAGACAAAACTGGTTTATGCTAGAAGGGGTTACTCTTAACGTAACTTTACAAAGTCATCGATCGCCCACATTTATGGATTGCATCATCAATCGTCGAGCGCGGTTTTCAGCCAGCCATCGCTATTATCTGCCAGAATGGGACGAAGCCGAAAATCAAAGACTTTTTGGTCTTAGTAGCCGTTTTCCCGGTCATGGTCACAATTACGAATTATACGTCTCCCTATACAAAGAACTCAATCTTTATGGCATGGTGGAAAATCTCTCCACCGTGAAACAGGTAATTAAACGAGAGATAACCAGTCAATTAGACTACTCCTATCTCAATCAAGTCTGGCCAGAATTTCAGCAAACCCTACCCACCACAGAAAATATCGCTAGAGTTATCTGGCAAAGATTAGCACCCTATTTACCATTGGTCAAAATTCAACTATTTGAACACCCCGAATTGTGGGCAGAATATCAAGGAAAAGATATGGAAGCAACTTTAACTATCAAAACCCATTTTAGTGCCGCTCATCGTTTGGCTTTACCGCAATTAACCCTCGAACAAAACTCGGAAATCTACGGCAAATGCGCCAGGGTAAACGGTCATGGTCATAATTATCACCTAGAAGTATCCGTGGCCGGAGAAATCGATCCCCGCACCGGTATGATTGTGGATCTAGGGGATTTACAAAAAGCGATCGATGAGTTGGTGGTAGAACCCTTCGATCATACTTTTTTAAATAAGGATATTCCCTACTTTGCCGAAGTGGTTCCCACGGCGGAAAATATTGCCTTACATATCGCTCAACTATTAGGGGAACGGATCCGCCAATTAGGAGCCGAATTAGATAAAGTTAAACTGATTGAAAGTCCCAATAATTCTGCGGAAATCCACTGTCGTGGTTCGGTTCAAGCTCCCCGACAACTTCTAGAAAAAACCCTGACAGCCGTTTAATTGCCTGTTGCTTAAGGTGATTAGGGTGAGCATGGCTCACCCTGATAGATTTAATTAAACCCTAGTTAGGGTTTGCTGAATAAATCTAAAAACCTTATCCAACAAGGTTTTTAGACTTTTTTTCCCTCAAAAAGTGCCGACACTTGGAGTGATTGGGGGGAAAATTCAGGGACTTTTTCCCTGA
>SFBL01000004.1 GCA_007095785.1 Microcystis aeruginosa Ma_SC_T_19800800_S464 | reverse complement strand
GCTCTTGCGCTTGGTTTCCTTTTCTTCTCTTGAAAGGGAATCAAAACCTTTTGACATAATAATCTGTTCGTGGAGAATACGTCTTTTTTCCTCTAGCATATTATGTCATTTTTTTTCTTCCGCTTACCCTGTTGCTCTACCCCTACCATTATCTCCACTAATCCCCGCTTCGAGAATCCCTGATTTTACTGTAAAATCTCAGGTTCATCGGCTTAATCTAGCTGAAGGCTGACTTAACCCTAACAACAATTTAAGCCAATCCTTTCTCAGCTAACCATTGAGGATTATATAAACGAGATTGATAACGGGCCCCACCATCACAAAGAACAGTAACAATAGTGTGGCCCGGCCCCATTTGTTTAGCTAAAGCCACGGCAGCACCGACATTAATACCCACAGAACCCCCCATAAATAAACCATCTTTTTGTAATAGTTGATAAACAACTTTGATGGCAGTGGGATCATCAATTTGAATGGCATCATCTATAGGTGCGCCTTCCATATTAGCCGTAATACGACTATTACCAATCCCTTCAGTAATTGAACTACCTTCCAGGGTAATTGTCCCGGTTTTCACATAACTATATAAACCGCTACCCATCGGATCCGCCACCAGGCAACGCACCTGCGGATTTTGGTCTTTTAAAAACATCGCCACCCCCGCGTAGGTTCCCCCAGTTCCCGTGGCAGCCACCCAAGCATCAATTTTACCGTCGGTTTGTTCCCAGATTTCCCGGCCGGTGGTTTCGTAGTGAGCGCGACGATTAGCCAGATTATCGAATTGATTGGCCCAGATAGCATTTTCCATCTCACTGGCCAATCTCCCCGATAATTTAACGTAATTATTGGCATCTCGGTAGGGAACGGCGGGAACAGTCCGCACTTCCGCGCCAAGGGTTCTCAATAGGTCGATTTTCTCTTGGGATTGGGTATCGGGAATGATAATCAGGCATTTATAACCTTTAGCGTTGCAGATATGGGCCAAACCGATGCCAGTATTGCCGGCGGTTCCTTCGACAACGGTTCCCCCCGGTTGGAGAGTACCGGCTTTTTCCGCTTCTTGGATAATATATAAAGCAGCCCGATCCTTGACCGAACCGCCGGGGTTAAGAAATTCGGCCTTACCGAGAATCTCGCAGCCAGTTTCCTCGCTAAAACTATTGAGACGAATTAGGGGAGTATTACCCACCGCATCGACGAAACCATTTTTAATATCCATAATCTGTTATTTTTCGTGCTGTTCCTAGGCTGAGACGATTTTTTGTACCAAGGGATGACGCACCACATCGGCCCGCGATAGGTAAGAAAAAGCGATCCCTTCTACTGATTTTAGGATTTTTTGAGCGGCAATTAACCCCGATTCCTGTGGTTGCGGTAAATCGGTTTGGGTGACATCTCCGGTTACTACCATGCGCGAACCGAATCCCAAGCGAGTTAAGACCATTAATGTGATCGCACTTTCTCAACTGGGGAATTGAATCGTTGGCCAAGTTCTACCACTTTAGCTGATACAGTCCTGCTGGCGAGCGAGTGGAAGGAACCACAGAGACACAGAGGACACAAAGATCGATCAGTCCTATGTAAGTTAAGCTGATCACACAAAGAATAGGAGAGCCATGAGCAGCTGTTGATGTAAGCTAAGACGCATTTAAACCGCTTATTCTTAGATTAGTTGAACTTCCCCCAATCCCTTTACTGTTGCCTCTTGTCTCGTCTCAACAAGCAATTTATCCTAAATCCGTTGAGTAACCCACAGAAAACGGGTTTCTCCGAGAAACCCGTTTTCTACTCATCCAAGAAAAAGGGTTACAAAGTCCTCCCAGCACCGCACACCACCCGAAAACCCAGGCTGCTGAAGGGGCTGTCGCGGCGGTCGCTGAGGAGCCGGCAAGCGGAACGGCAGAAATCCGGATCGTAGTACCAAGAACCGCCCCGCAGAGCTTTATATGCCTGATTCTGCTGTTTTTTGCTCTTTTTTATCTCCTCATAGTTTTCGCACCAATCATCTTGACACCACTCCCAGACATTTCCGTGCATATCATATAAACCAAAGTCGTTGGCGTAGAATTGCCCAACAGGGGTGGTTTTTTGGAGATTGCCATTATAGTTGGCTAAATCTGGGGTAAGAATTTCCCCAAAGTGATAGGGGGGGTAGGTTTCTCCTTTGTCGAGATTTAAGGGTTTGGTTTGCGCTCGACAAGCGTACTCCCACTCGGCTTCCGTTGGTAGCCTATATTTTCTTTTACTTAATTTAGAGAGCCTTTGGCAAAATTCCACAGCATCTAACCAACTTACCATTTCAACGGGGTTTGTGCTGCCTTTAAACTCCGATGGCTCTGGTTCTAAATCTTGCTCTACTTTTAAATCTTTTCTTTGGGCAATATATAACCATTGAGCTTGGGTAATGGGATAAATACCCATCAAGAAGTTTTTCAGGGTGACGTTGTGTTGAGGCTTTTCACTTTTACTACTACTTTCTTGTTCTGAAGAACCCATTGTAAAGGTTCCCGATGGTATTTTGACTAATTCTATGTCTAGGTCATCGGTGAGTTTTTCTCTATAGATTAAAAGACGTTTTTGGGTCTTTTGGATGATTATTGTAGGCATAAGTAGGGTTTGCTGAATAAATATGAAATATAGACGAGGTAAGGGTTTTAGTGTTCTGTATCGGCCCGCGTCCTGTAGGGGCGAAGCATTCGGGCATAACCTATCGGTGAAACCGTAGATTTTCTATCCGAATGCTTCGCCCGTACTTTTTCAGCAAGCCCTAAGTAAGTGATTATAATTAAATTAAAAATTGATTCTAAGTTTGATCCCCCCTGCCCCCCTTGATAAGGGGGGTTTTGATCCCCCCTGCCCCTAGGTTTGATTGTAGGGTTGATTCATGAATCAACCCTACCTTGATAAGGGGAGAACCCAAAACCCGTCTTCAATTTAATTATAACCAGCTACTGATCAGCCAACCTCATTTAGTACATTTGTTCAAAAAAATCGAAAAAGAGAAAAAGGGTAAAAAGGGAAAAAAGAGAAAAAGGGCTACAAAGTCCTCCCAGCACCGCACACCACCCGAAAACCGTAGTTGCTGTCGTAGTAGTCGCGGCGGTAGTCAATGCTGCGGTAAGCGGAACGGCAGTAACTCGGATCGTTGTACCAAGAACCGCCCCGCAGAGCTTTATTTGCCTGATTTTGCTGTTTTTTGCTCTTTTCTCGCCGAGGACTACCATCCCTAGGTGCGCCTTGATAATTTTCCCGGAAGTCATCCTGACACCACTCCCAGACATTGCCGTGCATATCATACAAACCAAAACCATTGGGGGGAAATTGCCCCACGGGGGTGGTTTCGCTGCGATATTCTCCTGCCGGTTCCTTAGCAAAGCGTTCCCTAGCATCGTAGTTAGCTAAATTTGAGGTGAGGGTTGCTCCGAAGTGGAAGGGGGTGGTGGTTCCAGCACGACAAGCATACTCCCATTCCGCCTCACTGGGTAGCCGATACTGTTTCTTGGTCATTTTAGAGAGCCTTTGGCAAAATTCTACGGCATCTAACCAAGATACATTTTCAACGGGGTTTGTGCTGCCTTTAAACCGCGATGGCTCTGGTTTTAAATCTCGCTCTACTTTTAAATCTTTTCTTTGGGCAATATATAACCATTGAGCTTGGGTAATCGGAGTTTGACTTAGGTAAAACGGGGCGATTTTTACTAAATGTCTGGGGGATTCTCGTTGGAACCAATCCCTATCGTATTTTTTCACTAGCCGCGCTATTTCCCTCTCTTCGGTTCCCATCCAAAACTCCCCCGAAGGAATATAGAGCATTTTTAAGCTGGGGGGATTTTCTTCAAAGTAGAAGGCTCTCACGGGTTCTTTGGCGGTAATTTGTCCCCTCTCATCCACAAAAACGGTTTTAGATTTGAACAGGGTTAGGTTAAATTTCTGGGTGATGATTTCTTCTTCTGTGTTATCCAAGACTTCCCTAAACTGGACTGGGATTGTCTCGGCGGTTATTTCTTCGCTTGCCAAAATTTTAAGCTGCTCAGGGGTTAAACGAAGGCGCTGATACAGTTCCCCATCTTCTACGCTGAAATCCTTAAGTCTATCCTTGAGCAGTTGAAACAATATTTCCTCTCCTCCCGTAAGCTCTTTTACCTTCGCTATGGTTACGGTTTTATATTTCCTTAGCCACTTTTCCTCAACCGGTGGGGGTGAAGGTGAGTCAACCATAACCATAGATTTCAGCTTTTGGCTAATTTCTTGGTACTTTGCTTCCCCTAGCTTTTGGAAAACCTTAGCAGATACCTTGGCAAAGGCGCGAACTAGATTAGCTGCTTCTTTGCCGAGGAGAACTTGGGGATTGGTAAGAATAAGACCAAAAAAGGTGGTGGTACTCAGGTTAAGTTTTTGGGCGATGTATTCCGAGAGGACAAAAATTACCTCTAAGGCGCGGCTATTCCCTAGTTCAGTGAGCAGAAGCTCTCTGTCCTCATCATCAAATTCAAAATCTAGGCTGTTGGGGGGAGTATGAAAGTTAAATTTACCTCCTTTGTCCCACTTCACTGGTTCCCCTCCTAGATAGACTTTAAGAAAACCGCTAAGGATGACTTCTGCTATGTTTAGGGGGTTAGAGGCGCTTAAAAGTTTGCTTTGGATAAGACGGATGATGGGAAGATTTACCGGGGCTGCGGCTAATTTTTTCAGTAATTCCCAAGCTAGAGGTGAGGCGGTACTAGCGAATAGTTCTAGAGCTTGCTTCCCAGACATCTCCGGAGAAATAGTTGCGGGTATTTCTCTGTTTTGGGGGGATTTTTCTAGTAGTACCCCCGCACAGGTGGCGTTGCTGTCACCACTGACAACGAGCGCCCAAGCTTTTAAGGATGAAGGGGTTAGGGAGATGGTGGGTAGGGGAAAGTAGGTTTTTTGGATTGTTTCTCTGAGAATATGTTGATTTTCCTCTTCCTTCTCAATTTGTAGCAGCAGGGGGATAGAGGTAAATCTCCAGTTTTGTGAAGGTTTTCGGGGGGTTTGGTTGACTAGGGAGACGAACCAACCTCGACTAAGGGCGGTTCTTTCCCACATTGCTTCCGGGAAGGGAGAAAGCAGGGTGACGATTTGGTGTTTTCCCCAGTCCTGAAGAGCTTGGTTATAGCGTCCTTGATACCAGTCTGGGGAAGTACAATCACTGTAGAAGAGGATAAGTCTTTCGCCGCGAGGATGGATGAGATCTTTTGGGTGAATTGAGCAAGTATCGTTAGAGTAGGTACGGATGGCTAAATTTTGCCTGTCTTCGTCCCATCCGATGCGGTAGAGTTTGACATCCCGAAAGGCCCCGATTTGTTCTAGCCAATCGCGGATTTCCCGGGCCATTTCTTTCCAAAAGACCATGGAGGCCCATTCTTCAATCAGTAAAACTACCTCTAAAGAACGGACTTTTTTGGCTTGGTAAACGGGTATTAGGGCTAAACTGCCATCTCTCTTGCCGATGCTATACTCGGCCGATTTCTGTACGGTGCTGTTTAGGTTTATTTGTCTTTGGGTGGCTGAGTCTATCTTTTGGATGAGGGGACGCACTGCCCGCCCTAATTTTCGGGTTTCTCGCCAGAATTTGGCATCGGGGATGCTAATGGGTAGGGTGTCTGCGCCTATCTTCTCAGGCTGTTTTTGTGCTTCTGTCTCGCGTATTAAGGGAACTTCATCGGATGGGGCTGGTGACTCTTGGGTTTTGTTTTTACTCTCCTGGGAGGGGTTTTTAGCGGTCGGGGTTTCTTCCTTTTCTTCCCTAGGCTCTGTAGGGGTTTGGGGTTTTCCTTCCTCTTCTTGGGTGAGGACATACCACCATAAACTATCAGCTATCTGGTAACTGTCTAGGTCCCATCCCCTGCCCTTGACAAAGGTGATAAATTTATCAATCAGTTCTGGTGTGGGAAGGGTTTGGGTCATGTATTGCCTGTGTCGGTGAGATAGGTAAATAGTAGGTCGGTAAGGGACTTTAATTCTGCACCCGTGGGTTTATTTTCGCCCATGCTCATAAAGACGGCGTTTAAAAGCTGGTCCGTTGCTAGTTCCCCTTTTTCTCGTTTTTTAACATATTCTGCGATCGCTGCTTCTATTTTTTTACTTTCGGGACTGGCTTCTTTATAATTAAAATGGCTTTTTACTATGTCTTTTAGTACCTCTCGGGTGGGTTCGGGGATTTCTAAGAGCAGACATCTACGTTTAAAGGGTAGGGGAAAATCCCTCTCGCCGTTGCTCGTCATAATCACTATGGGGAACTGTTGGCAGCTTACCTTGCCTTGGGGGATGGGTTCCCATTCACCGTCATGGGTTTGTACTGGTATTGGTTGGTTTTCGGTATCTTTAGCGAGTCGGGAAAGTTCGGTGATTTCAAATTTTCCCTCTTCAAAAAGGTTTAAGAGGTCGTTAGGTAAGTCGATGTCACTTTTATCTATCTCATCGATAAGCAGTACCCGGGGATAATTTCTCGGACATAGGGCTGTCCCCAAGGGACCCAAGCGGATATACTGCCTGATGTCTTTTTTTTCTTCTAGTTGGTAATCTTGCAAACGTGCGATCGCGTCGTAGTAGTATAATCCCTCTTGTAGGGTGGTGCGGGTATTAATTGGCCAGACTAATACTTCTCCTAAGTCTAATTCGTAGGCGATTGCGTAGGCTAGGGAGGTTTTCCCTGTACCCGGTTTCCCTGTGACTAAAATAGGCCGGCGTAGGTGAATGGCTGCGTTTACGGTTTCGATGGTTTTAGGGTTAACTATGAGTTGTTTTCCCCGCTCCTCGGATTTGTTGGTGGCGAAGCTTCGCCAAGGTGGGATTTCTGGCCAAGTAATCTTATCCCTTGAGCGTTTTTCATGATTGCCTTGAAAGATTTTCCATGAACTCATAGTTAGTTAACCTAGGTGCTGAGATGTTAAGTAGTGGAAGGGGGGCATCCGATTAGGGTCTTCTAAAAAGCATAATAGATGATGTCCTAGATGTTCTGGTTCATCTTCTAAATTATCTGATGATTGTCGCCTCACCTCTTGAACTTTTGTGGACAATTGATTGATTTGAATACCCTGTAAGAGTGTATTAATTTGTGTTCTGTGAATTGCTTCCTGAGCATGACAGCGCGACCCAACGGCTAAAGGTATGCCATATTTTAAGCTTCTTTTAAAGAATTGCTCTAAATCCTCTTGAGTTGAAGCGCAAAGATTGCTCCATAGAGTTGTTTCTTGGCACAAATAGGATTCGCTGTTAGTAACTGTTTGTGTATCTATAGAATTTGTTGTTAATCTCTCCCATCTACTTTTCCAATGTTGATAAACTGGCATTTTACTATACATTGTTCCCAATCTCGTAAGAGAACGAACATTAACAAAATATGTTCTCTTAAGTTGAGTTAGGCTATCAAAGCAATTGTATTCCCAAGATTCAAAGTTAGTATATAGTAGCTTACCATTGGTGAAAAATTCAATATTTAAGTTTGCACCTCCTCGCTCATGACAATCTTCAATAATTTTTGTTAAAATGTTCGTTATATCTTTTTGGGTATAAACATCTTTGCTAACGCTACTATCTACAGGAAGAGGTATATAATTATTTCCTTGACTTTGAGATATATTTAACTGTAGAAACCACGCAGCAAATTTATATTCAGGGGAAGTATTTGCTTGACTTTTACTCTCATCTATTTTGATAATTAGATAGTTGTTAATATTTTCTCGATTGTCAGGTTCTGGATTAATTGCTGGTATCTCTGCTATCCAAGCATTGTAATCTGTGTCAGTAATATTTAATAGTTTCTTTAACTCCTGTATTGTTTGTTCAATGTATGAGCGAGTGTCGCTATTAATTCTGCTATCTTGAGTAAGTCTAAAAAGTATTATTAATGAATCTTTATCTGGAGAATCTATGATTTTATCGATGATTTTTTCAAAATTAGCATTGTCATTATCTGGCAAGTACGACTTTATGATCCGATTCAGTTCTGATTGTTGTTGTCTAGACAAGTTATTTTTAAGCTCTGTAAGTATATTAATTTTTGTCTTATTTTCTTTAAGTTTATCCTGTAAAAAAGTCCCATTGTCACTTATTTTTCTATTATACTCTTCAACCAATGAGATGACATTGGCCTTGTTAACTTTTTCTATATCTCTTTCTAATCCCTTGTTAAATGCCTGGGCAAGTAATGGAAAAAAAGTTTTAGATGCGTGCGTTTTCAGCGTCGCCTCGGAGTAGTCGTACTTTCTTGCTATGTGTTCATAAGTCCAACCCTGTGCGAACCCTTCGATTAAACATTTTTGAATAGATGTAATACCATTAGGCTCTATCAATTGAATCACTTTTTCCACACAGCTTAAAAACAGTTCTTTGCCTAAAGAACTTGGAATTTCTGGCTTAGGTTTTCTATCTCCCATTTGTACTTGTGGTTCTCCTTTTAAGAATACAATTCACAAAATGCTACTTTTAGCTACTTAATGATACTTTGGCAAATTGACTACTAAATGCTACAAAAACTACCTCGACAATTAAAAGGGCTAGAAATAAGCTAAAAGTGTAGTCTAATTCAGAGCTTATGTACATCTCAAACTACCAGATTAAATCACTAACCCAGAGGCTAAAAAATCGCTTGGGGTATGTACCCAAAGAAGCTTGGGTAATTAATCTCGCCATCGAGATAGAAATCTCTCCAAAGCCGTTTTTTAGTGATGGGCAATTAGTCCAGCACTACCGAGAAATCGAACAGCTGCACAGCTAATAAAACCGCCTGAATTTGGTTATTTAACCATTTTCAGGACAGTACAACTTATTTTCTACTGCCATGATACTGAAAAAACCCACCCCAACACAAGCATCGGCTTTAAGGGATAATCCACGCCTAGGGATGCTCCAACTCAGCGATAATCGTCTCGTACAAGCTTTCTTTGACTGGCTAACAGGCTACTACCTTGCTACCCCTCTCTGGAAAAGCACCCCCTCCTTAGAGCTAATCTATGGCATACTCCAGTATATAGGGGGATTAGCGATCGCTCTTAGCCACTGGCAATTAATCCCACTAGGATGTGTGTTATCCGTAGCTGGAGCGGCTCAATTGCAGGAAATAGCCCACTTTTGCGCCCATAATGCTTTTTTACCTCAATATCCCACTTATAACCATCTTTTAGGTTGTTTGCTCACCTTAATTACCGGGAAAAAGCCCTTTCCATTGTTCAAAAAAGATCACCTATTAATTCACCACCCGCCGAAAAACCTAGCTACCATGAATGACAAGGGGAATACCCCCTACCTAGTAGAAGATTTAGGTTTTGAATTTGCCCAAGAAGAGGCCTTCTATTGGCAAAATTTGGGCAAGTTATTACTCTCTCCCAAGTTTTACGGAGAAACCTTCCTTTCTCGTCTGACTAATCTCCTTAAAGCTCCCATTAACTATCAAATAGCTACCCTGATTGTGCTTTTCTTGGCCTCTGTTTGTGCGGGTTTAACCCATTCTTGTTTAATCTGCTTACTCTGGGCAGTATTTACCCAACTCGGAACCTATGCAGCCGCACTCTTGCAACAGCTACCGGAGCATAATTGGGCCTATGAAGCCGATGATAATGAGGCAGCTAAATCTCAGGTAATTGGTAAATCTTTTGCCCTATATCTGGGTGCTTATCCTCCGCACTCGGACCACTGGTTAGAGTGGTTAAAATGGTACATAGAATTAGTAGGAGCAGTCTTTATTCGGCTAATCATCCTTCCAGTTAGCCTAGGGGCGCACTGTGTTCATCATGCTACACCAAACGATCACAACTGGGCTAACCAACTATACACCCTAAGAGCTTTTCAGACTGGCTCAGTGAAAGGATGGCAGCGTTATCAATTCCTTGAGGTTTGGGGATACCGAAACTCCTTAAACTACGTCTTTGTCGGTTTTAGTTTAAGGGGAAAAAGCTAAATTAAACTCGGTGTGCAACTATATTTTTAGTCTTGATTTACAACAAGGCTTTCAGAAATCAGCAGAGATAAAGTATCCTCTGGAACCCTGATTCTGTCGTTTTTAGTTGCACATCGCGTTAAATTAACCTAATTCTATACTCTCTCGCAAGAGTACAAGAGCGACTATCTCAACAATCGGTTATTTTTCGTGCTGTTCGTAGGCTGAGACGATTTTTTGTACTAAGGGATGACGCACCACATCGGCCCGGGATAGGTAACAAAAAGCGATCCCTTCTACTGATTTTAGGATTTTTTGAGCGGCAATTAACCCCGATTCCTGTTGTTGCGGTAAATCGGTTTGAGTGACATCTCCAGTTACTACCATGCGCGAACCGAATCCCAAGCGCGTTAAGACCATTTTTAACTGTGCTGGGGTGGTATTTTGGGCCTCATCAACGATAACAAAAGCATTAGCTAGGGTTCGTCCCCGCATATAAGCTAAGGGAGCGATTTCGATTTTACCCCGTTCCATCAGGTCGGGAATTTTGGCCGCTTCGATAAATTCGTATAAAGCATCGTAGAGGGGACGCAAAAAAGGATCGACTTTTTGCTGTAAATCCCCCGGGAGAAATCCTAATTTTTCCCCCGCTTCCACGGCCGGCCGGGTAAGGATAATCCGTTCTACTTTATCTTCTAATAAAGCCTGTACGGCCAAAACGGCGGCTAAAAAGGTTTTCCCCGTGCCAGCAGGTCCAATACAAAAGGTGATATCGTGAGTTTGAATCGCTTGGATATATTGACGCTGACGGAAGGTTTTTGCCCGAATTAGCTCCCCGCGACGGGTACGAGCGAGAATATCCTGCTGTAGTTCTTTATACTCGCTAGAACGCCCCGTATCGAGGGCATGGATAGCGGTCATAATATCGGCTTCGGCGATTAACTTGGCCTCTTGCCATAAAATACTTAAGGAGCGTACAATCGCTGTGGCACGCTCCACGGGGGTTGGTTGTCCCGCAATCCGCAATTCCATGCCTCTGAGGACTAAGTTCGCCCCAGTTTGCCTGGCTATCAATTTGAGGTTAGTTTCTTGATGACCCGCTAAAGCGATCGCACTTTCTGAACTGGGGAATTGAATCGTTTGCCAAGTTTCCGTCATGCTTGGGGCTAAATTATCCTTTGGCTGTTTCTACCACTTTAGCAAAAGCGACGGGATCGAGGACAGCTAATTGGGCTAACATTTTCCGATTGAGGAGGATATTAGCTTTCTTTAATTGTCCGGTCAGTTGGCTGTAACTGATGCCCTGTTGACGAGCAGCCGCGTTAATGCGGGTAATCCAAAGACGACGAAAATCGCGTTTACGTTTGCGACGGTCTCTATAGGCATTCCGCAAGGCCTTCATTACCTGTTGGTTAGCGGTACGGAATAAGCGCGAGTGAGAACCGCGAAAACCTTTGGCTAATTTGAGAACTTTTTTGCGTCGCTTGCGGGCGACATTCCCCCGTTTTACTCTAGACATGATAATCCTTTAGACAATTTTTCTGGAAAATTTACAAATAGGGCAACATTAAGCGCACTTCCTTCTCGTCGCGCTCGTGTACCAGGGTAATCTGGGACAAACGACGGCGCTTGCGTTCGGCACTCTTATGATCGAGTAGATGATTTTTGAAGGCTTTGCGACGTTTGATTTTTTTGCCGCTTCCCGTGGCCTCAAATCGTTTGGCCGCCGCCTTTCGCGTTTTTAGCTTGGGCATAAACTCCCTTTTATTAAATCGACACAATCACTAATACTATCACAAATAGAGGACTTTGGGCAAGAAGTGGACCCAAGATTCCTGCTCTTATCCCGACTTTGGCCAGGTCTGTGCTTGGGAATTAAATCAATCGGGAATTTTCCCCTTCCTTTCGATCGAATCGCTAAGATCCAGATAAAGTCTCGCGTTAACACGCATCTGGAGAAGTTATGCCTAAAACCCTACTAGAACAATTACGCCAATTTACAGTGGTTGTTGCCGATACCGGCGATATCCAAGCGATCGAAGCTTTTACCCCCCAAGATACCACCACTAACCCCTCCCTGATTACGGCTGCAGCCCAAATGCCCCAATATCAGCCGATTGTCGATCAAACTCTGCAAGCGGCCAGAAAAGAATTAGGAGAGCAGGCCACCCCGGAAGATGTGGCCAAATTAGCTTTTGATCGTCTAGCCATCGGTTTTGGCCTACAAATCCTGCAAATCGTCCCCGGCCGCGTCTCCACCGAAGTGGATGCTCGTCTTTCCTACGATACCCAAGCTACCATCGACAAGGCCCGTTATCTCATTTCCCAGTATGAACAAGCGGGTATCTCTAGAGAAAGAGTCTTAATTAAAATTGCCTCAACTTGGGAAGGGATTAAAGCCGCAGAAGTCCTCGAAAAAGAGGGAATTCACTGTAATTTAACCCTATTATTCGGTTTTCATCAGGCGATCGCCTGTGCAGAAGCGGGAGTAACCTTAATTTCTCCCTTTGTCGGTCGGATTCTCGATTGGTATAAAAAAGAAACCGGTAAAGACTACGTTGGTGCTGAAGATCCCGGTGTCCAATCCGTGACCCAGATCTATAACTACTATAAAAAGTTTGGTTATAAAACCGAAGTTATGGGGGCAAGTTTCCGCAATATCGGCGAAATTTGCGAGTTAGCCGGTTGTGATCTTTTAACCATTTCCCCGAAACTTCTCGAACAATTGCAAGGGACAGAAGCCGATTTACCCCGTAAGCTCGATCCAGCACAGGCCGCAACCCTTGATATTGTCAAAATTGCCATGGATCAAGCGACTTTTGAGAAAATGCACGCCGAAGATGCCATGGCTTCCGAAAAACTAACGGAAGGTATTCAAGGTTTTACCAAAGCTTTAGAATTATTAGAACAACTGCTGATTCAACGTTTAACCCAGTTGGAAGGTCAGTCAACCCTAGAACACGCCGCCGAAGATATTTTCCGAGTCTATGATCATGATGGGGATGGTTTCATTAGTCGGGAAGAATGGGCGGGAACCGATGCGGTATTCGATGCGATCGATATTAACCATGATGGTAAAATTTCTCCCGATGAGATCGCTGTCGGTTTGGGTGCGGCTTTTCGTTTAGTGGAAGCCTAGAATTGGTTGTGAGTTGAATCACTGATTGCTCTGATTTTAATCGGTAACTAATGGTGAGTTGCTCACATAGCCTAGAAGTGTTTTCCCACTGCTGAAAATTTACTACCCTGTCCGGCTAGAGATAATTTAGCTGGATTTTTCTTATGGAAGGCCTGGGAGAGGGGTAGTGATACTAAATCCGGTTATTAAAAACTGATTATGTAGGGTTTGCTGAATAATGGTAAAACCCTTTTAAAATAAGGCTTTTGACCTGTTAAAATCCGATGTTCATGCTGCGAAAATCGGATTGGGACCATCAAAAACCTGGCATTATCCTTATTGTAGTACATAATTTGGTACAAAAAAGAGAGGGCAACAAAGCCTGAAACTCCCGACGACCGGCTACTGACGACCGGCTACTGACTCCTAACCCCACCAACAAACTTTTTGCTGCAAACCCTATGTATTCCCCCTTTTGCTTATTGCCTATTGCCTGAGTGCCTATCCTTATAAGTAACCTATACTCAACGGATTTAGTATGAGATGTGGTTCTTGATATTTTCTCAAAAAATCAAGCTATGGCGTTTCCTGTTCGCACTAGGTACATTATCGATGTTGAAAAGCTTAATTAGCAAAGGTTTAAGTGTGCCACACAGGTGTGAGAACTGCTATATATATTTGGTTGGCTATTTATACAAGTAAGTAGGGAGGCACAATTATTTGTAGGATGGGTTAGCGGTAGCGTAACCCATGCGGGCGTTGGGTTTCATGCTTCAACCCAACCTACGTTCTACGTTCATCTTATATTTAATTCCACCCACCTACTTACCAGAAAAGTTATTGGTTTTTATCTAAAAAATAGAAGCCATAAATCGGGTAAAAAATTATGGAAAAGTTTACCATTCTTTGCTCGACAATATGCTATTGCTTATCCGGAACTACTTCTGAATCACCACCGATTTTTCTAAAATTACTATTTCTATTTTAGGTGGTCTAAGTGTGTTTTAGCCTAACTGCCTAATCAAACAACAATCTTAAGCTTTATCTCCTCAGTCCTCAACAGTGATAGAATTGCCGTCATAGCTAGGGGTGTCTGGGATAATCAGGCTGAGAAAGACCCTTAGAACCTGAGACTGGGTAATTCCAGCGTAGGGAAGCTGTTTACAGAGGAAATAAAATTATGAGACAAGAATGGGTTGCCCCCCGGCGCGGACAAGCAAATGTATCGCAAATGCACTACGCCCGTCAGGGGATAATTACCGAAGAGATGACGTATGTGGCAAAACGGGAAAATCTCTCTCCCGAATTGATTCGCAGCGAAATCGCCCGAGGAAGACTGATTATCCCCGCTAATATCAATCACCTCAATCTCGAACCTATGGCGATCGGTATTGCTTCTAAGTGTAAAGTTAATGCTAATATCGGGGCTTCACCCAACTCCTCGAATATTAACGAAGAACTGGAAAAATTACACCTAGCAGTCAAATATGGCGCTGATACGGTGATGGATCTCTCCACTGGTGGCGGTAATTTGGACGAAATTCGCACCGCGATTATCAATGCTTCTCCCGTCCCCATCGGTACTGTACCCATCTATCAAGCGGTGGAAAGCGTTCACGGCAATATTGAAAAACTCACCCCCGAAGATTTCCTCCACATTATCGAAAAACACGCCCAGCAAGGGGTAGATTACATGACGATTCACGCAGGAATCCTCATCGAACACCTACCTTTAGTCAAAACCCGTCTGACCGGGATTGTCTCCCGGGGTGGTGGTATTATTGCTAAGTGGATGTTACACCACCACAAGCAAAATCCTCTCTACACCCATTTCGACGAAATTATCGAGATTTTCAAGCGTTATGACGTTTCTTTTAGTCTCGGTGACTCCCTGCGTCCCGGTTGTACCCACGATGCTTCCGATGCAGCCCAATTAGCGGAATTGAAAACCCTCGGCCAACTGACGCGTCGCGCTTGGGAACACGATGTACAGGTGATGGTGGAAGGACCGGGCCATGTTCCCATGGACCAAATTGAGTTTAATGTGAAAAAACAAATGGAGGAGTGTAGCGAAGCACCTTTCTATGTTCTTGGTCCCCTTGTCACCGATATTGCCCCAGGATACGATCATATCACTTCGGCGATCGGAGCGGCTCTGGCGGGTTGGTACGGGACGGCGATGTTATGTTATGTCACCCCCAAAGAACATCTCGGTTTACCCAACGCTGAAGATGTGCGAAATGGCTTAATTGCCTACAAAATAGCGGCTCATGCGGCAGATATCGCCCGTCATCGCCCCGGAGCGCGCGATCGTGACGACGAACTCTCCATTGCTCGTTATAATTTCGATTGGAATCGTCAATTTCAGTTATCCTTGGATCCGGATCGCGCTAAGGAATACCACGATGAGACTTTACCGGCAGATATCTATAAAACTGCGGAGTTTTGTTCGATGTGTGGACCGAAATTCTGTCCGATGCAAACTAAGGTCGATGCCGATGCAATTACGGAATTAGAGAAGTTTCTCGCTAGTCAAAAGCAAGACAATTTAACCCCAGTTTAAAGGGGAGTTATTGGGAGGGCTGACTTGATTTCAGCCCTATTCCTAGGATAAAAGTCAAAATTATGGGAGTAGCCGCCGTTTTTTTGACTAATTGACCCGTTTTTCTAGATATTGACCGATCATCAATTCTTGACCAGCGCGAGAGATAATAGTTTGTCGAGTGCGATATTGTTGACCGATAAGTTTAATTTCTTCTTCAAAGACAGAACCGGCGTATTCTGTTCTCAGACAGAGACTAGAGGGGTGAGGAAAGGTATAAATGGCACTAACGGGTTTATCCGTCGCAAATCCCCGATCGCGATAGAGAATATTATCTAAAATACCGAATATAGTGGAACCGTTGGAGGGTTTTTTACTCTGGGGACGGAGATAATTACTTTGCCAAGTCACTTCCGTACCACCTAATAAAGTTGTATCTTCCAGATGATGTAAACGGGCCAGTTGAATTAATGGTTCGCTGCCTTGGGGTAAATATTTAATCTCGATGGCGCTGATAACTTCTTGGGGTTCCGTTTCTTGGGTGAGGGTGTAATAACGTCTCTGGGATTGCCAGCGTCCTTCTGTCTGCTTAAAAAAGGCTAAAGCCAAAGTTTCTAGCGATAATTGGGCGGTTTGAATCAATGTCATAGAAATAAAACCTTTCCTTTTTTTTGGAAGAGCAGATTTGTTATCCTTTGTCAAGAGTTTGCCAGAGAATTGTTACACATCTTAATACAATTATAAGCTGTTAAGTATTTAAATTGCCAGTTGAGATGAGGCAAGAGGAGATAGGGTGATAGGGTGATAGGGTTTTGGGGTGATAGGGTGATGAGACAGCTTCCCCACTTCCCCACTTCCCCACTTCCCAACCCCCTTTTTACTTGTTACTTGTCAACCGATCTGCCTGGTCTTGCTATTGTTAAAAATATAGAACCTCCGAACAAGGTCTCAACTCCGTGCAGTTAAAACAAGTCATCATCGCTCATAAGGCCAACCATCCCCAAAGTAAAGCATGGGCGGAAAAATGCGCTAAACAGTTAGAAGCCCGTCAGTGTAAAGTTTTAATGGGACCCAGTGGCTTTAAAGATAATCCCTATCCGGTATTTTTAGCCTCAGCATCGGGAAAAATCGACCTCGCCATCGTTTTGGGGGGAGATGGAACCATTTTGGCCGCCGCTCGCTATTTAGCTCAGGAAAACATTCCAATTCTAGCGGTGAATGTTGGCGGCCATCTGGGATTTTTAACGGAACCTTTTGAGATTTTCCAGGATACGGAGACGGTCTGGGAGCGTTTACAATCCGATCACTATGCGGTACAACAACGGATGATGTTAACGGCGAGAATCTATGAAGGGGATAAAAGAAATCCAGAGGCAGTGAGCGAGGCATTTTATGCCCTGAATGAGATGTGTGTGAAACCCGCTAGTATCGATAGGATGCCCACCTCAATCCTCGAAATCGAGGTGGACGGGGAGATAGTAGATCAGTACCAAGGGGACGGTTTATTAGTGGCTACTCCCACGGGTTCCACCTGTTACACCGCTTCCGCTAATGGTCCGATTATACACCCCGGCATGGAAGCGATCGCCGTCACCCCGATTTGTCCCTTGAGTCTCTCCAGTCGGCCGATTGTCATTCCCCCGGCATCTCTGGTCAGTATTTGGCCCCTAGGAGACTACGAATTAAATACTAAACTCTGGATGGATGGTGCTTTAGCCACTTCCATTTGGCCCGGCCAATGGGTGGGAGTTACCAAAGCCGAAAAATTCGCCCAATTTATTATCCTGCGGGAAAGCTATTCTTTTTATCAGACTCTACAGGAAAAATTGCAATGGGCCGGGGCGAGAATTCATTATGATGGCAATCGTCATAATTAGGACTCTTTACAATACTCCCGACCCTAACCCTACGGGGTATATAAGGATTACCCCGTGAAGGCAGCTTGGTCGATTTGGAGGGGAGGGACATCTTTCCGATCAGAAATAGGGTCATTTTTGTCCCTTAAATTTTAAATTTCATCCCATCCAGTTAAGCCAGAAGACATAACATAACTGGTAACGGTTGCTTCAAAAAAGTTAGCTTTGGTGTGGCCTTCTTTTTTGGTATCGGAGAAGCGTTCCAGATGGTTATAGGGACTTTTGTTATACTTTTCTTCCCTGTATAAAGGCTCAAGTCCGATCGCTTTCAGTCGAATATTAGCGAGGTATTTGGTGTACTGTTCGGTACTGTATTCGGTAATACCTAAAATGTCGTTGCCAACAATGTGATTTGTCCAGCGACATTCGTGTTTAACCGCATTATCGAACATCTCGTAAATCTGTTCAACGGAATGGGGAAAAATTGCCATGGCTTCAGGAATAAGTTTCTGATACAAACGGACGTGACTTAATTCGTCCCGGTTGATCATTTTGAAAACGTCAGCACTACCGGACATTAGCTGTCGAGAAGCGAGATTATAGAAAAAGATGACGCAACTACCCATCCTTTCAGAGTGGGGCTAGAACATACCATTATCTTCTTGAACCTTTTATAGGGTATTTACCAAGAAGATACTCACCCTCTGTTCGTTGAACCTTCCCCTTTAAAATAGAGGCTTGGCTGCTGATTACCCATTGTTTTTAATAGCTGCCTTACGGCTTTTATTAAATCCCTTAACTTTTTTCTGCTCTCGCTCCTTTACGCTTATCTTTTCAGACTTCGCTTTGGTTTAAGGGCTTTAGGGCTTCCCAGCAATTTGGCGAGTTTTAACTAACACCTCACGATGCTAGTGGGCTACCTCATTATTTAACCCATTATAAAAATACAAACTCTCTAGCAAATAATCGGCAAGAAGGGCGATAAAATAGCTTTCAGTAGTTTGTTTATTAATGTACTGCTGGTAGAGACTAGCAATAAATTCACAGCGATCCTTGAGAACTTTATCGGTGCGCCAAAAGTCATAAACTTCACCTCTGCGATCCGAGGGAATAATCGTTTCAATTAAGTATTGATAACTTTGATTGTGCATGGCTTCTTGAGAAATTTGTTCCGCCATACAAAGGCTAATTTCTGGCGCAGTGACGCTACCTTTTAGGTGAGGAATATTACAGGTTTGTACGGAATCAAGAAAAGTTAGATAGGACAAAATACCATCATAAGCATATCTTTCTTCGTCGGTAAGATGCCCGTATTCAGTCACGTCTTGGGTGATATCTAAGCGTTGCGGGATCCAGAAATTTTCGCGCATTTGTTGATATAAACCCACCGCCCAGGTGTAGCGGACATCGTTTAATTGCATCAGGTTGGTGGTGTTACCAAACCAGATCGAACGGTTTTCGATCGCATCATCTCCCGCCGGATTGAAGATCGGGGAAATGGGCATCGAATGGCAAGAATTAACTAAATGTAAGGACATGATTACTTGGATCTTATGGCACTTTTAGGTTATAGTAGATTTTCGGTAAAAAGTCAAATGGTTTGATTAGGGATAAATTCAAAATCTAGGGCTTCTGCCAAAGTAAATGGGCAATCCTTCGGTAATTTCTCTAGGTTTATCCCTGTTTCAATAGCGGCTTTTTGTCTGGCTTTATTATAGCATTTTTTTAAAATTTCTTCTGTTAAAAAACTCTTAAGACTAGGGCTATTTTCTAAATCTTCTTCGATTCTTTTGCGATGCTCAAAAAGGGTTAATGTCCAGCTTCTGGTTTGTTTTTCTGGCTCTTGTAAGTATTTTAGTAAATGCCATAAAATCCCGATCAGATTGCTTTTTAATGCTTTCTGTTGACTGATAGACATGGATCTTATTTCGTCAATTAAATTCTCTAAATCCAACTCAGAAAACTGGCGATTTTTCAGTAAATTAATGGTTTTATCTAACCAGAGATAGTAATCTTTTTCGTATAAGTTCTTTTCCATAATTATCCCCATTATTTTGATATTTTAGGAAACCAATCCTCATTTAACGCCTGTTCTATAGTGCAAATTGGAGCTAAACTGACCAAATTTTCAGCTATTCCCGATAATTCGATAAAAGAAATACGAGCTTCTTGAAAAGAGTTATTAAAAATTTCAACGAGATAAAGCTGTAAACTAGGACTATCGGCAATAATTCTTTTCATGGCACGACGAAAATTCCTAATTTCATTTTTCCATCCTCTTTGATTATATTCTAATTCCGACTGCCAGTAAACCAGTTTTAGCAAATGTTCTAATAACCGAGTTAAATAACTTTCTAAACTTCGTTTCTCACTTTTACCCATGCTGCTAATTTCTTCAATTAAATTCTCTAAATCTAAATCAGAAAATTGATGATTTTCCAGTAAATTAATGGTTTTATCTAACCAGAGATAGTAATCTTTTTCGTATAAGTTCTTTTCCATAATTATCCCCATTATTTTGATATTTCAGGAAACCAATCCTCATTTAACGCCTGTTCTATAGTGCAAATAGGAGCTAAACTGACCAAATTTTCAGCTATTCCCGATAGATCCAAAAATAATTTACGAGCATTTTGATAACAGGGCAAGAAAATTTCCGATAGATAGGGCTTTAAACTGGGACTGTCTTCAATAATTTGTTGAATTCGTAGGCGAAAGTTACGAATTTCATTTTTCCATCCTCTTTGATTATATTCTAATTCCGACTGCCAGTAAACCAGTTTTAGCAAATGTTCTAATAACCGAGTTAAATAACTCTTTAAGCTTTGTCGTTGACTTTTGCCCATGTCGCTAATTTCCTCGATGAGATTATCCAAATCTAAATCGGAAAATTGATGATTTTCTAGTAAAGATATGGTTTTCTCTATCCAGAGATAGTAATCTTTTTCGTATAAATCACTCTTCATTGCTTAATCCTCTCCGAGAAACTCAGGAAACCAATTTTCATCTAAAATTTGGTCGATTGCTCCAATAGGTGTAGAACTTAAAAGTCTTTTATCGATGCCAGAACCTTCGACAAATAGATGGCAAGCATCCTCATAACATTGCTCAAGAATCTCGGTGAGGTAAGATACTAAGTTTGTATTATAAGTTCCATCCTTTTTGTTGCTAATAATTCTTTTTATTTGAATGCGAAAATTTAAAATCTCCCGTCGCCACTTGTTTTTATTGTAATTGCGCTTAGATTGCCAATAAGTTAATTTAAGTAAATGTTCCAAGAGTTTAGTTAGTAAACTCTCTAACTTCTGACGTTCTCTTCTGGACATATCTTTTATTTCTTCAATTAAATTTTCTAAATCCAATTCAGAAAACTGTCGATTTTCTAGTAAAGATATGGTTTTCTCTAACCAGAGATAGTAATCCTGTTCGTATATTTTTTTTTCCATAGTCCCTCACCTTAATTAACTATAATCCAACCAAATCATCAATGATTATTATCCTCATATTCAGGAAACCAATCATCATCTAAAGCTTGGGCAAGAGTGAGAATTTTTTCCGTGGGCAAAGTACTGATTTTTACTCCCATTTTTCTAGCTAGGATACGAAGGGCTGACTGATAACATTTATCAAAACTATTCTCTAGATAGGACTTTAAACTTGGATTATCATCAAGAACTTCCCATAAATCAATTCTAAAAATAGTAATTTCTCCTTTCCAGTGATTAGCATTATATTGACGTTCCGATTGCCAATAAGCAAGTTGCAGCAAATGTTGGATTATTCTAGTCAATAAACTTGTTAACGTATGTTTTTCCTTAATACCCATACTTTTAATCTCCTCGATGAGATTATCTAAATCTAAATCAGAAAACTGGCGATTTTCTAGTAAAGATATGGTTTTCTCTATCCAGAGATAGTAATCCTGTTCGTATAAGGTCTTATCCATAGCTGTGATTAGGTGATTAATAAAACTCATTTTATCAGTCCTAATCTTTGATGTAAAAAAAATTAAGGTGGGCATTGCCCACCGAAGTTAACCTTAATTAGCGCAACTAGAACAACTATCGTCAGACTCTCGAAAATTGTCCTTTTGTACGGTACGGATATAATAAATCGCTTTACACCCCAATTCCCACGCCATGATTAGGGTATCAAAGATATCTTTAGCAGTGAGACAACGGTTAGGTTCTGCGGGAAAGTAAACCCCTTCATTGAGGTTGAATAATAATTCCATAGAAATCCCCGTATCAATCCATTCTTGCATAGTAGCGATCGCTTTTACCACTTGTTGCTGTTCAAGATTTTTATTCTCCGGATAAAACCAGAAAGCTTCTTCAATAAAAGGTGGTGCGATGGGAACAGTTCCTTTTGCCCATTTATCGTAGAAAAAGCGACTATAAACCGGCAAAACACTAGCGGTACATCCCTGTACCAAACTGGAGGAAGTATTAGGAGCAATGGCGGTAATATGGGAATTACGGATGCCAAATTCTTGAATATCTGTTGCTAATTGTTGCCATCTTTGCGGTTGCACTGCGTTATTTAAAAACCATTCCACTGGTTTGGCACCGATTAATTTACCTTGGCTCCATTCGCTACCCAAGAAAGCTTGATAAGCGCCGCGTTCTTTGGCTAATTCCATCGAAGAATAGGTACACCAATAGCCAATTTCTTCAAATAAATTACTAATTTCTGACAGGTTATTGTAGGATAATTTCCGTTTAGCTAACCAGTCAGCCAATCCCATCGCCCCTACCCCAATAGTGCGATATTTATCGTTGTGGTTTTTAGCATTATCAAAGGGAGGATTAGTAATATCGATAGTATTGTCGAGAATCCTGACAGCGATTTGACAATTAGACTCGATTTCTTCCCTGTCGATATTGGCTAAATTAAGGCTAACTAAATTACAGCAATGGGCAGTTTTATCGGGGGTGACATTGCTAAAAGATTCGGTGCATTGTCCTGTTAGAATGCCGTTAAACATTCCCAGATGACGCTTGGGTTCTGTAAAACAGTAGGTGTCATCTCGACGACAGGTTAACTCTACCGATTCAATGCGGATAAACTGAGTGGCCGAACGTTGGGGTTCTTTTAAAGTCCATTGTAAGCGATGGGTTTTAAGTCCCAATTGACCAACTTGAAATAGTCCGACAGAATTAATCAGTAAACGATATTTTGGTTGACAGAGATATTCTTGATAATTTCCCTTTCCATTTGGCATCAATTTATAGCCACCGTCATCCATAAAAGTAACTTTGGAATCAACTCCTAAAGTCTGTAACATTAGGCGAATATCGAGCAAAAATTGCCGGTTAACAGCAGCAATCTGGAGAGACTCGTTAGAACCATTGCGGACAACTGTTCCATCGGCATCAAGTAAACCAGCTAACCATTCTAAACGAGATTTAATTGTGTAACCATTGAGAGGAACTGTAAATTTACTGGGAATATCTAACGGGAGTTTACAGACGATTCGATCTTGTTTACTGTCATGATATACCCCTAGGGTATCGGTTTCTTTTCTCCAAAAAGTACCTTTTTCAATCGAGCCATTTCCCCGATATTTGTTACGAATAGCCAATAAGGGAAGTAACTCTTTTTTAACTCCGTATAGGTCAACTTCTGGCATTCCATTGTTTCCGTAACTCCCATCTCCAGAAAAGAATCCTGCGGTGTAGGCGTAGGGAAAGTCAAGATCATTTTCTGACTGGATGAGAGGCAGCTGGTATTTAATTAATTTATCTCCTTGTTTGAGGTCTTTTGCCTCGACAATTTCCACGGTTCCCTTGTAGTTTTTCTGAACGTAAAACTTATGGTAGTAAGTACATTCCAAGTCCTCTCCGTTAGAGAAATTGACCTTTAATAAAGGCTGGTTTTCTCCAGTCTTTTTAACTAATACTTCTGACCACTCCAATCCATTCCAGACATTAACATATTCCCCCACCAAATCAGCGATTGCTATTTGTCCTCGGTCCGTAAGAATTTTTGTTTCTCCCGCGACGCACAAATTTACACCGGGGATATAGCCATCGTGTTTATTAGGATTAGCGCGATTAATGGTATCTTTGAAGGCAATGTAGGGCATTCCTGTTTCTACTTGAGAACGCATGATACTTTTAAATAAGTCCCGGGCATTGATTTTTTTATAGAGGACAATCTCTTTATCTAAATTAGCTTCTACTAAACGATAAGCCTCTTCAAATTCTTCCCCCCATAGTTCCGCTAATTCTATACCTAATTTTGTGCGAACTTCGTAGGGATCTACTAATGTCCACTCGGCTTTATTTATCACCCGACGCATAAATTCATCGGTGATAACTAATTGGGGAAAAATATCATAAGCTTTGCGTCTTTGATCACCGTTTTCTGTCTGCATTTCCAGAAATTCTGGCACATCTAAATGCCAGATATCAACACCGATAGTTACTGCCCCCGCGCGTCTTCCCCCCTGATTTACTGCAATAGCTGTATCGTTGAGTAATTTAATCCAAGGAATAACCCCACCAGAAGCATTAGCTTTCCCCATTACCCAGCTACCAGTGGCGCGAATTCTACTCACATTCACCCCGACACCGCCACCGTTTTTAGAGATGCGGGCAGCATTAGTAATCTCGCCGAAAATGCTTTCTAAACTGTCGTCAATAGAGAGAATAAAACAACTGGTTAGGGAACCTTTAGGCGTGCGTAAATTGGCTAAAATTGGGGTGGCAAGAGAGATTTTTCTTTGGGCAATCCCTTGATAAAATTTCTTCGCCCAGTAGAGTCTATTAGCAGGTTCTTCTACACTGGCAAGCAGTAGGGAACAGGTTAATAATGCCTCTTGGGGTAACTCATTTTTGAGTAAATAACGGCTAGTGATTAACAATGCCCCGGCGTAATCATAATCGATATCCCAATCGGGATTAATCCAAGAACCAGCTTCTTTTAATTCTGCCTCAGAATAGATGAGAATCCTTTCGTCGTACAGCCGATTTTTAACTTGAGTTTTGACAGTCTTCTCGTAATTTCCGTACTGATAACCCCGGACTACTAAGGTATCTTTCCACAGACTCCAAATATGCAATCTTCCCGCCACATAGCGCCAATCTGGTTCCTCTGGACTACACATTTCTAGGGCGCAATTGATTAAATTATCCTGTATTTCCCTAGTGGTAATCCCATCCCGCAGGCGTGTGGTTAAACCGGCTTCTAGGGCAATAGAATTGACTTTTTTACCTTCACAAGCCCACTCTACCACGTCGCGAATTTTGCCGATATTTAAGCTTGTGGTGGAACCATCGCGCCGAATCACTCTAATTCCATGGCTGCCCATATTAGCTAAAGGGGTAGAACGAAAGGGTATTACTTCGTTATTTTTCTGAATGGAGACGGCAGTAGTCAAGGGCTTCGATTGCATAATTGGGAAATTGCGGCGTTAAAAAACTTGACAAATTAATCTATTTGTACTAGAGCATTCTATCAGATTTTCTGGGAAAACACAACATCTAGCGTGTTAAATAATCCTATAACTCTATATATGGTATAGCCAGGATTATTTTGTTCCCTAAAAACAGTGTTTTGGATGACATTTTCTGGAAAAAATCAAGAATTTTTTAAAATAGTTCTTTTGTATGCTTGACAAAAAGCTTATTCTTTGATATGAAAACAGACTGACTGCTGAGGAGGTTGTGGTGAGATTTTATTTGTTCTTAACTTTTCGATAATTTAAGACAATAGTGGATTAAAAGTCAAATTTCCTCCGAGAACCTCTGAGAGAGTAAAATTTCTCTTTTCGCTATTTAGTGGCTTACCGCTAGAATAATAGGACAAAAACGCTATATATAGCGTCTAGCCCGTAGAGGACAAGGATGAAATATTTAGAAGAATGGCGTAGTAGCGGGGTGGATGCGGAGTTAATCGAACTCAATGTCACCGGTTTAGCGGGGTTATCTCCCAGTGAATACCTACTCTACTCCCAAGAATTACCGCGACGCAATGATGGCAGGGTTAGGGATAGTATTCTCAAGCGTTATGAACATACCAGTCAAGGGGGTTGGTGGTGTTCAGGAATTGACTTATTAACGGGTAATTATGACCTTTGGGGCTGTTTTAAGCCCGATTTTCCCCGTTTAAGCTTCGATAAGGATAAACCGATTAAGTACGAACATCCTCCCCAAACCCCTACGGGAGTCTTTGCTTTGCGGGTTCCCCTGAAAATTTGGCAAAGGATAGCCCAGCGTATCAATATGAATATTTTAACTGAAGAAGTGGATAATAAGCAAGAGGATCTCGGTTTTTGGTCTTGGGTAATTAAACATCCAGAGATACCTATTTGTCTTACGGAAGGAGCGAAAAAAGCGGGGGCATTACTAACAGCAGGTTATGTGACAATTGCCTTACCAGGGATTCACAATGGTTATCGTACTCCCAAGGACGAACTAGGTAGGAGAATCGGCAAATCTCATCTAATTCCGCAGCTAGAAAAATTAGCTAATTCCGGACGAAAGATTTATCTAGTTTTTGATCAAGAAACTAAACCAAAGAACCAACAAGCGGTTAATTTAGCTTTACAGAGAATGGGTTATCTATTCACTCATGCTAACTGTGAGGTAAAGGTAGTTACTTGGGATGCTGCTGACGGTAAAGGGGTGGATGATTTACTAATCAATCGAGGGGAAGATTACTTCCAACAAGTCTATCAAAAAGCTACCTCTTGGGAAATTTGGAAGGCAGCGAGTTTAAATAGTTTAACTCTCCCACCTCATCTAGAGTTAAATAGCCGTTACTTGCCAGATATTTCTATCCCTACATCAGCGCAGTTAATGGCGATTAAATCTGCTAAAGGTACGGGAAAAACTGAGTTTTTGTCCAAGATAGTTAAACAGGCTATTGCCAATCAACAAAAAGTTTTAGTTATTGGTCATCGGGTGAAACTGGTAGAGGAGTTATGTCAACGCTTTGGTTTAAACTATATTAGCAAAGTTAGAGATAATCCTGCGGCACAAATTTACGGTTATGGTTTATGTATTGACTCTCTCCATCCCCAATCACAAGCTAAATTTCAAGCGGAAGATTGGCAAGGAGCTATCATTATTATTGATGAGATCGAACAAGTTCTATGGCATGGGTTAAATGGGGATACTTGTAAAACTAATCGTGTGGCAATTTTAAAATCCCTAAAAGCCCTGCTGCAAACTGTGGTCAGCAGTGGGGGTAAAGTCCTAGTTGCTGATGCTGATTTAAGTGATATTTCCCTAGAATATTTAACTTCTCTAGCGGCGATTAAACTAGAAAATTTTTTAATTAGTAACGAGTGGAAACCTAGTTATCAGGAAGCTTGGAGAGTTTATAACTACTCTGATAATACTCCCCAACAGCTAGTTAAGGATTTAGTCAAACATATTAAAGAGGGAGGAAAACCTTTTGTTTGTCTATCGGCACAAAAATTAACCAGCAAATGGGGGACGATAACCCTAGAATCCTATCTAAGAAAGCAATTTCCTCAAAAGAAAGTTCTGCGGATAGATTCAGAGTCATTGCAAGATTCTAGTCACGCTGCCTATCAAGCGATTGGCAATTTAAATCAGTTGTTGCTTAACTATGATATAGTTCTAGCTAGTCCAGCGATCGAAACGG
This sequence comes from Microcystis aeruginosa Ma_SC_T_19800800_S464, assembly GCA_007095785.1. Classification (GTDB taxonomy): domain Bacteria; phylum Cyanobacteriota; class Cyanobacteriia; order Cyanobacteriales; family Microcystaceae; genus Microcystis; species Microcystis aeruginosa_E. The sequence continues at coordinate 47,407 of SFBL01000004.1, read as the reverse complement.
GAATTAGTATTGATCTTCAGCAACACTTTACCTCGGTTTGGTGTTTAGCACAGGGGATTCAAACTCCCACTTCTATCGCTCAATTTTTAGGGAGAATTAGGGAGAATATTCCTCGTTATATTTGGTCAGCAGCCTACGGATTTAATCAGGTGGGCAATGGTTCCACTTCTATCCCCAAACTTCTCACCTCTGGACACCGATTAACGGAGGTTAATATTCGCTTACTACACCAATCAGATTTAGAATCTCTAGAGGATTTAGATACAAGTTTTCAAGCGGAATCTCTCCTCTGCTGGGCTAAAATGGCTGTGCGAGTCAATGCTTATATGCTTAATTATCGTCAGTCAATTCTAGGAATTTTACAAGCAGAAGGTCATAGAATTAAAGAACGGAATCAGGAAGAAGAACTAGAAATAAATAATCAGTTAACGGAAGCAATTGAGGAAATTAGGGAACATAATTATCGTTCTGAATGCGAGGCAATTGCCAGCGCAGCCGAGATAACGGACTCAGAATATCGTCTGCTGAAAAAACAGTTAATTAAGTCAGTGAAAGAAAGGAGAATTATCAGGAAATATGACCTGTACAAACGCTATGGAATCCCCGTCACACCGCAATTAGTGATTAAAGACGATCAGGGATGGTATCAAGAACTACGCTTACATTACTTTTTGACAATTGGGCGACAATTTTTGTGCGATCGAGATGCTTTAATTGCGCGTAAACTGATAGAATCAGGTCAGGGAAGTTTATTTATTCCTGATTTTAATGGTAGTCAATTAGGAGTGATTATCGGGACGTTAGAAGTGTTAGGAATTCCCGTATTATTAGCTAATCCTGAAAGAGAATTAACTAATCATGATGCCGATTTACAAAAAATGGCCGAAATCGCCATTAAAAACCGTAACGAGATTAAAACTATCACCAAGATTAATCTTTCTAATACTTCCCGTCCTCTGACGATTGTTCGTAATTGTTTGAACTTGTTAGGTTATGAATTAATCAGCAAGGGCAGCCTGAGAATTGCTAAAAAATCTCTAAAAGTTTATCAGACTGTTGCCCCTCAGGATGGTAGAGAACAAGTGTTTCAACAATGGTTATTTAGAGACGAAAAATGTGCGGGAAGTTCTGAGATTTGGTATGAAGACTATCTCTTTTCTCTCACCCAGAAACCATCTCTAGACGAATCAGAAAATGCTTATATTCAATTAAGTCTAGAATTTAGTCTCCCTATGGAGAAATTGCCTATTTAAGCGACTTTTTTCCCTAAAATGACCACATCAGCCAGAAAATCGTCTAGAGCGGCAATTTGAGGTAAATAACCCCATCGTTGAAAGCCGAATTTTTCAAAGAGACGAATACTGGCTTGATTGTGGGCAAAAATAATACAGATAAGATTAGATATACCCAATTTGGGACAGCAATTCAGGGCATATTCTACTAATAATTTACCGATTCCACGACCTTGATAATCGGGGGCAATGTATAAACTAACCTCTGCGGTTTTTTGGTAAGCGACACGACCATAAAACATCTGTAAACTCAGCCAACCCACCACCTGACCTTCGACCGCTATTACCCAGATGGGATACTGTTCAGGATCGTGCTTTTTAAACCATTCTCGCCGACTTTCGAGGGAAATCGGCTTTAAATCTGCGGTTGCCTTGCGAGTGGGAACAGCAGCATTATAAATCTCGATAATTGTTGGTAAATCTGTTTCTTTAGCCTCGCGAATAATCATAGAATATCAAGTGAAAAGTCAAAAGTAAAAAAATAATATTTCTGATTTTCTATCTACCTATAGGGTTGATTCTCAGGATGAAGAATAAGCTAATTTTGCCTTGTCTCCTAACTTCTAAACTCTCCCATATCTCTCAATCTTACCTTAAAATTGAGTTTGGTAGCGGACGGTAAACTCATTCAAATTGTAATCGTAGGAGAAGCGGATAAAAGACTGGGAATTAACTCGATAGACGGTTTCCAAATTGGGAAGAATATTAAAATCCGTTGCTCCGATCGCATTACTAACCGCATTCTCCACATCATACACGACTCCTTGAGCTAAGAGGGGAATTGCCAACTGAACCACTCCAAACTGAATTAATTGTTCTGTATTTTTCCCCTGTAAACCATTAAAAACCGACAGCAATTGTTCCCCCAACAGTCGAACGATTTCTCCTTGGCTGCGGGGGGGAGTGCTAGTTAATTTAACTAGGGGAGTATTAAGCAATCCCTCATCTTCACCTCTAGCAAAAGCCACTGCTTGTAAACAATTAGCAGCTTTTTGTAATTCTGCATCTGTATAGTTTTCCTCTAGGGGAAAAGGGGGACTATCGGGACGAATTTGGCACACTTCATTGATGTTACGACCTAAATTTGGTAGCAAGCGATTTAATTCACCTTCAACGCTGAGGGTGACATCGATCCTTTGAATGCGATTTAGGCTATCATCGGGAATTTCATTACTAGGAAAATCTCCCCCCGGACGGGAGATAGCAAAATCACGAGATTGAGAAAATTCGCTGAGAATTGTTCGCAGTTGAATATTAACAAAGGGATTTAAAAGTCCCAACCCCCGACTAGAATCGAAAACAATAACATTTTGATTGCGTCGGTTAAGAAGAAAACGAGTATCGATGTAACTAACCCGTCCTCGATCGAGATTAATCACTCCATTGGTTTGTAATTTCTCCAGTGAAGTGAGGGAACCGTTCAAGGTTAAAGCACCACTAAAATCAAATTGATACAAAGGTTCTTGTTCGATGGATAATCCCGCTAAAGACACTTGGAAATTATTTAAAACTGGAGTAATATTGGTCGTCTGAGGAATGTTGAGAGGCTGCAGCCAGCGACTCACCGGTTTATCGGTTTCTTGATTAATTTCTTGGGTGCGAGGAAGAAAAACTTTACCCCTAGAAAGACGCACATTACCCCCGATAATTGGTTGTTGAATTGTTCCCGTTACCATGGCATTCCCAGCAATTAATCCCCGATAAAGGCCATTAATTGCTATATCTCCCTCTTGAATATTAACTGTTAAGGGATTAGGATTATTTTTGATGGCTTGAAAGAAAGGTAAAACTCCCACCACAGAAATTTGTCTGTCAGCGATCGAGCCTTCTAATTCCTCTACTGTTAAGCTTTCAGGGGTTAACCCAATGCGGCCATTTACGGTTAAAATCTCTGGAAAAGCAACACTGCGGATAGCGGCATTATCGAGAGTAACTATACCATTTGCTTCTAAATCTTTGATTTTTAAGCCCTCTGTTACATCTAATCTTCCCGTCGCTGAAAGAACTACCTCTCCTTCACCTTTAACCCATTCGATGGCGTTTTGACTGATAGCTTCAATTAATTTGATTGCATCGGTTCCTAATTTTGCTTGGATTTTTAATTGATCATTACCTGGTAAGGGAGGATAGGGAATGCTGCCATAGAGTTGGATTGATTCGGAGGAAGTTGTTCGCAGATCAAAACGATACTGATTATAGGTAAATAAACCAATTATATCTTGATTAATATTTTGGGCATTAATTGCACCATCAATAAAGCCAAAGTTACCCTGAATACGAGGATTTAATAAAGTTCCTGTAATTTGACCTTGAGTTTTTAGACTACCGGATACATCCAAGGGAAACTGCACAAAATTTCTCAAGAGATCCAGAGAAAGATTTTCCACAGCAAAAGTTCCCGCTACTTTTTTGAGAGAAAACTCACCCGCTAAAAATATGGAAGAATCTCGTGATTTTAGTCTAATCGGTTCTATCCTGAGTAACTGACGATTTAAGTTAAGATTAATTGTTACTTCATCAATCGGAATTAACTGGGTGTCGGTGGTGACAATTCCCAGAGGGTTAACAATATTTACCGTCGGTCTTTGGGGTCGCCATTCCCACCGATTGCCCTGAAATTGTACGCTAAGATCGGGATTTTTTAAAGTCCCAGTTAAGGCTATATTTGCTTGATAACGGCCGCGAAAATCTAGTTCAGAAGGTATCCCTACTACCCCTCTTTCCTGTGCTAATTGCTGGATTATTTCTTCAATTTTTGCCCGCAAATTTACCTGTTGTGCTAGGGAAGCTTCTGGATTACCTACTTCTAGGGGACTCAGTTGAATAGCTGGGTTATTCTCTGTGGAGAAAAGGGTTATTAAACTGGTTAAATCATAGATACTAGCAACCGATAATAAATCTTGAATATAACCTTTATCTACCCTCAGTTTAGCTTCTATTGCTTGGGTCTGCAAATTAAATAAACCTTGCAGATTATATTGATTTGCACCCGCTTGTAAACTCCCCGCTTGCAGTTGAACTATGGAATCCCGATAAACCAAATTTGCCGTTAATTTTTCCCCGATTAAGTTACCTAAACTAGGTTGATTAATCTCTAGTTGTCCCTGACCCTGTAAGTTAAATAAATTGATGTCTAGATTAGCATTCACTTGTCCAGCAATAATCCCCGGAATATTGTAGGCTGCCGTGGGAGATATTTTCAGGATTTCTAGGGGAAAATTGGCAATCTGAACATTTAAATTTTCTCCGCTTCGTTTAGCTGTTGCTAGAAAAGGAGTCTTATTTCCAAAAGCTTGGCGAATATTTATCCCTAAGGGAAGATAGGGAAGCAGACAATTATTTTGTTGACAAGGATCAAAAGTTAGGTCAATAATGTCCTGATTTCCCCGCAGATTTAAACTAATATTTTGACCGATTCCTGCTTGCATACTTCCTTTTAAGACAGGTTCAAAGAGTCGCTCATTAATGCTAAAGTTAGCTAAACTTATATCTCCCTTGATTTGTATATTTCCAACTTTTTGCCAAGCAGTTAAGAGATTTTTTCCCGTGATTTGTCCTTGAAATTCTCCGATCCCTGTTAGTGTCGATTCTCTGGGTTTTAGGTTAGAATCAATCGGTAAAAGCGATATAATCTGCGTTAGCGGTACAGCAGCAAGGTCGGTTTTTGCCTGTAGATTTAAGTTAACCTCAGCGATATCTGGTTGACTGGTAAGATTAGCTAAAAGAATATTTCCGCGCACATTAAAGCTATTTTCTCCCCACTGTGCCGAAAGATTATTAACCTGAATTGGTGTTACTCCCTGCCAAATTTCTTTAATATTTCCTGCTAGATTAGCTCTAAAATCTAGGTTAGGAATCGAGATCAATTTTACTCCCCCCAATTGCCCCATTAGGGCAGCGGGATCAAGATTAGCGGCAATAATATCACTTTGCCAGAAATTATTATTCAGTTGTGCCTTAGCTTTAATTTCTCCTTTGGCTACATGAATACGAGAGTTAAAAACTGCTTTAATACTGCTTAAGTTCAGTCGTTTTTCTAGCAGGGAGTCGAAAATAGTTTGGGCATTTCCTGCTGCTTGAAACCTCGTTTGGTAAATATTCAAAGGTATGGGAATATTAGTCTGAAAACGCTCTAAACTACCGAGAATATTAAAAATACCTTTGTTTAACTGAATATCAGTATTAATCGGATTATTATCCACTAACAAGCGAGTATTTACTCTAGCATTGATGGTGGACAAATTAGGGATTTTCCCCCCTAGTAAATTATTGATTGCACCAGTGAAATTGAATTGGGTTTTCCCTAGACTAACCGGAATGTTTAAATTGGGTAAAAACGGATTTAAGTTAATCCCATCTGTCTTAACTATACCGCTTAAAATACCTTCTTCCAGTTGGGTTGTCGTTCTTAAAAATCGATTATTGACAAATAACTGTATATCTCCTTCTCCGCGCCAAGTTTTTAAATCCGTCAAAGTACCACTAATCAGAGAATTTATTCTCCCAGCAAAGCTGATTTTTGTTCTGCCTAAACTAACGGGAACTATTAAATTTTCCACTAGAGGATTGAGACTAATTCCCCCGGTGCTAACTGTTCCTGTCAGGAAACCTCGATTCAGTTTAGCTGTGGCAATTAAGGGATTATTATCCACTAATAACTGCATATTACCTTGACCTTGCCAACTGCTGAAAGTATTATTTTTATTATTCAGTAATTCCCCTAAATAACCCTGTAAATTAATTTGCGATTGCGTTAATTTAACCTGGGTTGGTAAGTTAGGAAATAGGGAATTAATCGGCAATCCCGCTAAGAAAGCGTTAGTCTGAAGATTTCCTTGCAATACTTGACTATTGACTAAAATTGTGCCTTGTTTACCTCTAATTTTTAAGTTAGCAATTCCGTTTAAAGTATTAACATTGAGTTGGTCAATTTTGCCACTAACTTGAATATTGGCTGTCTCTAAATTTAAGGGTTCTAATGTTTCTAAGTAGGGGCAAATAATATCTACATATTGACAAACGATAGGCACAAAAGGAGTCAATAAAAAGTTATTACCCGTGATTTTTGCCTGGACTAATTTGCTAGTAAAATCACTATTAGCATTAACCTGTAGTTTGCCGCCATTTGTTTTAATGACCGTATCGGTTAAATTGATTTTGTTGCCCCCTAAAAATACTTTGCCCTCCCCAGCAACATTGATTAATCCTGACTGATTAACCGCGGGTATTTGCCAATTAATTAATAATTGTGGCAGTCCTAAACTACCTCTAGCTTTAATATTAGCTTTCAGATCGCTTATATTAATTTGAACGGGAATTGTTGCCAATTGAGATAAAATTTGTCTGGTGGGAAAATTTGCTTGTAAATTCAAATTAATCGGCATTTTTGTCCCGTCAAGAGGTTGATTTTTTTGCAGGGATTGCAGAATATTTAATTGCAATTTTCCTTCCCCTTTAATTTCTCCACCTGCAACGGGTTTAATTTGAATTTTATCTAAACTAAGACTATTGAGATTTGTTTGAAAATTACTGGTTATTGATTTAATAGGAATTTGCTCAAAAATAATCGGTTTGCTGCTGCTAACAGTTCCTTTAATTAGAGGTTGATCTAATTTTCCCGTCACTTGAAAAGTAGAGCGTGCTTCTCCCCGTAAATCTAGAGGTGATTGCAGATAAATAATTCTTAAAAGCTGTTGTAAATCCACTGATTCTAGAGCGACCTTGAGATGATAACCAGTTTGCCAATTTACTTCTCCCTTCACCTTAGTGTTAATCTTACCAATACTTGCGATCGCTTGTTCAACTAATACTTTATCTCCCTGTAAATTTAACTTAGTAGTTAGCTTAATTGGATACTGGAACGGTTGGAATTTTCCCGCCAAATCTGTCACCTGAAAATTGCCATTTCCTTCGGTTTGATTTAGCTTTGCCCAACTGGGAATATCGAGAGCAATATTAGCATTTACTTGTCCTTGATTTAATTGAAAATTGCGATCAGGAATTAAAGTTAATAGTTCACTTAAGTTCAAACGATCAATCTGAAGATTAGTTTGACTTTCGCCCGTTTTTAACGCCGTTTTTCCTTGAATTTTTACTTGACTTTTGAGGATTTCTGCACTAAGATCGTAACTGAGAGGTTGCTTTTGATCATCAATAAATCTTCCCTGACCATCGGCCTTAATTTCTATCGGTTTTTTCAGGGCATAGGGTTGGATAGTAATATCTCCCTTCTCCACCTGAAAACCCAGATTTAACCTGATGGGTGCCTCCCGATCTAAGTTACTAGCTATTTTTTCTAAATCATCGAGCCATTGACCATTTTTATCCTGATCGAGATAAATACTGGGATTAATTAACTTCACATCAACTGGCAGCGGCAGACCCAAAAGTAAGGGCAGCGGATTTAATCCCAATTCGATCGCATCAATAGATAAACTATCGGCAGAATTGGCCGTAGCTGGAATTTCCGATTTACCGATACGAATGCGATTAAAATAAAAGCCCTCTATCTTACCTACCCTGACGGGTCTGTGCAGCATTTCACTGAAGATATTATCTAAAATTGGTGTGAGACGTTCATAAACTAAATAACGAGTCGTAAAATAGCCAAGGGAGGTAATTCCTAGTAGAGTAATTCCCCCGACAATTAAAGTAGAAGGCCGGCGTAAAAATCGACCGATACTCAGAAAAAGATTAGGACGAGAAGAAGGATCACCGGGGGAGTTACTCATAATTGTTTACCTCACACACACCAAAGAAAGGGCAACGGCTCACCAGAGCTAATGAACTATGATAATTCACTGCGGCACTGACAGCGATAAACCGATTAATTGCCATTTTTTAGGCAATTATTGGGCTTAAATCCTGTGAGGAAGTCAAGGGCTGCGGTCAATTAAAAGCCTCTCTCCCCATCTTAGCCTAAGACTCGAATAGCTGGCTAAAATTTTCGACAATCCGCCAAAATATCGCCAGTTTCAACAGCTAACCGAATTAATATTGATCAACCCACCAGTTCAAGCAGAATATGGACAGGATAAATAGGTTCGGAAATTGAAGATTGAGAGAAAACTTGTGCAGACAGACAACAATCTGGCGCAGTCCGGAACAACAACCAGAAGTATTCAGTCTTAGAATATTGGGACTAGCACGTCTATTATTTTTACTGCAAAAATTGTCTTATAGATAAAGATCATGAAAGCCAGATTATCGATCGCCCTAACCGCCCTAATGACCTTGGGCATAACTGCCACACCAGCGGCCAACTTTGACGAACAGGACATCGAGCAGACCCAGGTAATAGCGATCGCTCGTCCCTACGGAGGTAATAAATTTGACCTGCTAGTATTGGAACAAATTCCGGGAAAACAGAAGTGTTGGAGTGAAAGCGGCTCAGGTCCGGTCATGATTGACCCGCTGCTCCTCAACTTTGACTTTACCGGCATTTGTCGCCGCGCCACCGATAGCAATGGTTATTCTATCCGTCTGGACGGCCGGGATTTTGGGCTAGATTACATCCTGCGTATTGTGGAACGCAATGGCGAATTATACTTAGTGGGAACTCCCCGGGATGCGCGCAGACCCGAATTAGTGGTGGGAAGAACTCGAGGAATGCAAACAGGATTTATGAAAATTATCCTCGAACCGGGTTGGAGATTTAGCCGTCGTACTTTCCAAGGCAAAAGTTTAGGCCACTTCTACTTTAGCGGCAAAGAAACGGAAGTTCTCGCAGCCGCCGGCAGACCTGCCATCAGCGAAACCACTCCTCCCCTCACTTCCGGGGCCAGTTTCCAGGATATTAGCGGCGATATCTATAAAACTGAGATTGAAAAAGCGATCGCACTTGGGGTAGTGGCCGGTTTTAAAGAAGATAACACCTTCCGCCCCGAAAATCCCGTTACTAGGGAACAATTCGTCTCGATGATTATTGAAGGGATGGGAACTGTCACCAAAATTAACCTAGAAGATATTCCCCCCGGCAGCGGCAGTTTTAACGATGTGGACGCGACGCGTTGGAGTGCCAAAAAAATCCAATGGGCCCGGGCCAATGGTATTGTTGCCGGCAAAGCTAACGGCGAATTCCGTCCCACCGACCCCATCACCAGGGCCGAATTGATGGCGATTCTCAAACAGGCCGCCACCTACCTGAAAACTCAGCAAAAACAGGCCCCCGATTTAGCCCAAACTAAAACCCCCGTCAATTTTTCCGATACTTCCGGTCATTGGGCTGCCGGGTTAATTACCCAGATGTCGGGATTTTGCGCTGTGGCCTCTCCCTTAAACGAACAGGGTAGTTCATTTGTACCGAATGACCCCGCCCGTCGTAACTACGCGGCTGCTGCGATCGTCCGTACCCTCGATTGTGTTAAAACCGCCAAAAAATAAGGCGGTAGGGTGTAGGGTGTGGGGTTTCGCCCATTTTTGGGTGGTCAATTACCTAATTTTCAGGGAAAAAGTCCCCCAATTTTCCCCCCGACCACTCCCGGATCCAGAACTTTTTGATTTCAAAAAGGCCTAGGCACTCATGCACAAGGAGGAATAATACTAAATCCGTTGAGTATAGGCTACATATCAGGATAGGCAAGAGGCAAGAGGCAAAAGGAGGAATAGATAATAAGTCTTTAATAACTGGATTTAGTATAAATAATCAGTCTTTAATAACCAGATTTAGTATGATTACTGATGACTGATGACTGATCACTGATTACTGATCACTGATCACTGATTACTGACCACTGATTGTGGTTATTAATTTTTACTTTAGGTATCCCGTCGAGTATTCCCGCTAGACTGGAAAATAATGCACCTCGGCTAGACAAAATCCTATGGTAAAGCTGCTCGAAAATCCTCTCCGAGTGGGATTGCGACAAGAAAGAACCCCAGAACCCTTAATTTTAGTCATTTTTGGGGCATCGGGAGACTTAACCCAAAGAAAACTGGTTCCTGCCCTCTATCAACTGAAACGGGAAAGACGACTACCAGCCGAATTAACCATCGTCGGTACAGCGCGCCGAGAGTGGAGTCATGATTATTTTCGCCAACAGATGCGCCAAGGCATCGAAGAATTTTCCGACGGGATTGGTAGTGAGGAATATTGGCAAGACTTCGCCCAAGGGTTGTACTATTTCCCCGGCAACATGGACGATCCAGAAAGTTACGCCAAAATGAAAGTCTTTCTGGAAGAATTAGACGGAATCCGGGGAACCCGCGGCAATCGAGTCTTTTATCTAGCGGTTTCTCCTAATTTCTTCCCTCCCGGTCTTAAAAACCTCGGCGCGGCCGGAATGCTGAAAGACCCAATTAAACACCGGTTAGTGATCGAAAAACCCTTTGGCAAAGATCTCAGTTCTGCCCAAGTTCTCAATCGAGTCGTACAAGAGGTTTGTCAGGAGAACCAAGTTTATCGCATTGACCACTATTTAGGCAAGGAAACCGTCCAAAACTTGCTGGTGTTCCGATTTGCTAACGCCATCTTTGAACCCCTCTGGAATCGTCAATTTATCGATCACGTCCAGATTACCGTGGCCGAAACCGTGGGAGTGGAGGAGCGGGCCGGATATTACGAAAAATCGGGAGCTTTGCGGGATATGGTGCAAAATCACCTGATGCAGTTATTCTGCTTAACGGCGATGGAAGCACCCAACGCTATTAACGCTGATAGTGTCCGCGGCGAAAAAGTCAAAGTCCTGCAAGCGACTCACCTGGCCGATATTAATAACCTAGAAAAATCCGCCATCCGCGGCCAGTATAAAGCCGGTTGGATGAAAGGAAAACCCATTCCGGGCTATCGGCAAGAACCGGGGGTTAATCCGGAATCCACCACTCCCACCTACGTGGCCATGAAATTAATGGTAGATAACTGGCGTTGGCAAGGTGTCCCCTTCTATCTGCGTACTGGTAAACGTCTGCCCAAAAAAGTTTCCGAGATTGCCATCCAATTCCGCCATGTGCCGTTATTAATCTTCCAATCGGCAGCTCAACAAACTAATGCAAATGTACTGAGTATGCGGATTCAGCCTAACGAAGGTATTGCCCTCCGTTTTGAAGCGAAAATGCCGGGGTCGGAATTACGCACGCGCACGGTAGAAATGGACTTTAGTTATGGTTCCTCCTTCGGTGTCACCAGCGCCGATGCCTATAATCGCCTACTTTTAGACGCTATGCTAGGAGATCAAACCCTATTTACCCGTTCTGATGAGGTAGAAGAAGCATGGCGCATCGTTACTCCCGCTCTCGCCGCCTGGGACGCTCCCGCCGATCCTGCCTCCGTACCCCAATACGAAGCGGGTACCTGGGAACCCACAGAAGCGGAATTTCTCCTTAACCGCGATGGCCGTCGTTGGCGACGACTCTAATACAGTGAACAGTAATCAGTGAGCAGTAAACAGTAATCAGTGAGCAGTAAACAGTGAGCAGTAAACAGTTAAAAGGCAGCTCCGAGCTTGTCGCTTAATACTATTCACTAAAAACTCACATCTGATAACTGATAACTCACATCTGATAACTGATAACTCACATCTGGTAACTGATAACTCACATCTGGTAACTGATAACTCACATCTGGTAACTGATAACTCACATGACTACCCAAAGCCCCCCCATTGTCTCCCTGCAAGCACCGAAAGATGTTTCCATCGATGTGATCGAGCAGGAACTGCGCGATATCTGGCAATCCTATAATAATAATGAGGATGGTATGGCCGCCACCCGGGCCACCACCTTTAGCTTTATTGTCTATGAACCCGATGCGGTACAGGAATTGTTAACCCTTCTCGGCTATTACACCGGCCCGATTGATGGTATTGCCGGTCCGCGGACTCACGCCGCCATCAAAGTCGCCCAGAAAGACCTAGAACTAGAAGTAACCGGGCTTTCTAGCGATGAATTTGTCACCCGCCTAAGGGCAGCCTGGGAAGCGGAAAAAAACGCCGAGGATGGGGCTAATCATCGTCAATACGCCGCCGATTTGGATGCGATTGGGGTCGCAGATGCGATCGCTGCTTCCAATCCCTGTCGCATTATTACCCTCTGTCCCACTGCCGAGGCCGATGAAGGGGTAAAAGCCTCCGTTTCTGCCTATTGTCCCGTTAACAAACGTAGTCAGAACACTTTAGTTTGCTGTGAATACGTCACTTTAAGCGGTACAGCGGAAGCTTTGGAACGAATTGGCGGCATTATTTCCGAGTTAACTATTCCCAGTTTGCCCAAATTTCTCTGGTGGAAAGCCAGTCCCGATGGCGAATATGGACTATTTAAGCGTTTGGCCGGTCAATGTGATACGATTATCGTCGATTCCAGCACTTTTCGGGAACCGGAAACGGAACTGCTGCAGGTGGGGGATTTATTAGCCACAGATGTACCATTGGCTGACCTGAACTGGAGTCGTCTGGCCCCTTGGCAAGAACTAACCGCCGAGGCTTTCGATCCGCCGGAGCGCCGGGATGCTATTCTAGAAGTCGATCGCATCACTATTGATTACGAAAAGGGCAATCCTTGCCAAGCTTTTATGTTCCTCGGTTGGATGGCCAGCCGGTTACAATGGCGACCAGTGGGATATAGTCACCGGTCGGGAGATTACGCTATTCATCGGATTAGCTTCCTCGGTCAAGACCAGCGTTTAATTGAGGCGGAATTAGCCGGTATTCCCGTGGCCGATTGGGGTGAGATACAAGGGGATCTGATTAGTATTAAACTCAGTTCTACTAATCTTCAGGCTGATTGTTGCACGGTAATTTGTTCGGGAACTACTGGCTGTATGCGGATGGAAGCTTCGGGAGGGGCCCAATCTTGCCGGGTTGAACAAGTGTCCCATCTGGAAGACCAAAAAACAGAAACTCTCCTAGGTAAACAGTTACAGCGTTGGGGCCAGGACGTGCTTTATCAAGAAAGCATGAAAGTCACTAGCTCTATCCTCAAATTATCCCAACCGGATTAGCAAATTAGCAACAATAATCCCACCCACTTTCGAGAGACCTTGTTAACAAGGTCTCTCGATATTTATACAGCAGTCAGCATTTGATTAAAACCGATAATTGTAAGTAGGTAGGCGTTAAAAATTATCAGACACCCCCCTTATCAAGGGGGGCAGGGGGGATCGAACCTAAAATCCATTTTTAATTTAATTATAACCAGCTACTTACCTTTTCGGAAAACAGGTTATCATCAAAACAGAGCTTTGCTTTCAAGGGGGCAATATGGTCGCAACCACTGAGAAACGCTACACAGTCGCAGAATACTTTCAACTAGAGGAAACTGCCACCGACAGACACGAGTATCGAGATGGAGAAATTATTATTATGACCGGGGGAACTCCTAACCATAATCGCATTGCGGGAAATTTTTACAGAAGATTTCCCTTAACTATCCAGAATCAAGCCTATGATATATTTATCACCGATCTACGCTTGGCAATACCCGCCTATAATGTGTACACCTATCCCGATCTTATGATCGTTAAGGGAGAACCAATTCTTGAAAGAGGACGCACCGATACGATTACCAATCCACAGGTGATTATCGAGGTTTTATCAAAATCTACTCAAGACTATAATCGGGGTGATAAGTTTAAATTTTACCGCTCTCTTGATAGTTTTGAAGAATATATTTTAATCGATCAATATGGTTATTATATAGAACAGTTTCATAAAAGAGGCGATCATTGGGCATTCCGGGATTATCACGATCAAGAAGCGATTTTAACTTTGTTTTCTCTAGATTTTCAAATATCCCTGACAGATTTATATCAGCGTGTCAATTTTACCGCGATTGAAGTAGGGAGTATCTCACCTCTGGATTAAGCATAAATGCTTAATGAGGTAAATAAGAAAGTTAAAAAGGAGAACCATTCAGATAGGCACAGCGATGACGAAAGACTTGCGGTACATTGCATAATTCCAACTCGCGTCAGTAATTTTGAGACGAAAACCAATTTGTTTCACTTGAGATTCAACAGAGCCAGAACTATTCGATGTTTATGCTTGTTTAAATAAACTCGCTCTATCAACATCAGCTAACCATGGAATTAATCTATGAATAACTCAAATCAGACTTGGGAACGAGTAGTCGCAATAATTTTGGCGACTGGGGTATTAATTACTTTCGTTTTTATTATTTTTAATCCTCAAAAATTAAATACATCCACCTTTGCGATTATTCGATTTTTAGCCGCTTTTGCTGCTGCTGTATCTGGATATTTATTCATAGGGACACTTGAAGTAAAAGCAAGGCTTCCTTTTAAGAGAGGTATTGCCAAAGGTACAGGTGCGTTTGCTATTTTCATTGTGATTTACTTTCTGTTCTATCATAACCTTCCTCCAAGCGAACCCGACTACTCTTATGAAAGAACAAACTCAGGGTTAGAACCTGGAATATTTAAAGGAAAATATCAATCTGACTTGGTAGATTATAAACATTTTACAGGGAATAATGAGTACCCTGTTTTAGCATTTTTATCAAGTAAATTTCCCGAAGAATTTAATGATATTTTGGGTTTAAGTAACTCTCCGATTATTCAGACCAAAAATCCTGTTTATGAAAACATACAGAAATTTAGAGATGAAAGTGGAAATCAAGACTTGGTATCTAAATATTTATCTCCCTCAAGATATGAATATACATACAATGAAAATAACAAAACAACAGTAGCAAGTGAAGAGATAGAACGTGGAGAATTGATTGGCAAAAAGCAAAAATTAACAAAAAAGATTTCTGAAAATAAAACTTTTAATCAAACAAGTAATAAGTATAATGACAAAAATTTAGTTCGTGACGGAG
Source organism: Microcystis aeruginosa Ma_SC_T_19800800_S464 (assembly GCA_007095785.1). Classification (GTDB taxonomy): domain Bacteria; phylum Cyanobacteriota; class Cyanobacteriia; order Cyanobacteriales; family Microcystaceae; genus Microcystis; species Microcystis aeruginosa_E. Next base: position 32,345 of record SFBL01000004.1, on the reverse strand, counting down.
AGGGTACATTCTTTACCTATGCTCCTAAACTTGCCTCTCTTCAAACATCACTTGATGATGCAAAATATACTTCTTTTTTGAAAAGTGAAGCTAGTTCATATTACACTCAAGAACCAACACTTGGTGAAATATTTCAATTTCCTAAACTTTCATCATTATTAACTTATGACGGTAATCCTGATTATAAGCAAATTACTATTGGGTGGATTAATAATATTATTTCTCACAATCCTAGTCAAAGAGGATTAGTTGCTTATACTTATAACTTTGTAGCTCGATCGTTTCAATCTCAGTTGGCGAAGTTATTAGAACCTCGGGGAGGAGATATATCAATTTGGTTTTTAGCGGGATGTAATAGAGAGACAACAGTTAATCGTCAAGCTGCGTCTCCTTATGTAAGGTTTTTGGATATTTGGAATCCTAGTAATTCATCTGTTAATTTAGAATCTATGGAACGTCAAATAATATCAAAAGATTCTTATACTTTGACCGAAATTGATCAAAGAGATAAGCTTTTTGAGAAAATTCCAACTGAACAATTTGAGTTAAAAATACGCATACCGCCCAACCAGCATCTTTTTATTCTTACTGAATTTGGATTTGATAATAGAGCAATCAAATTAGCAGATTATCTGGGTTATTCTAACTTTGATTCTAATGGGTTGTCAAAAATCAGTGATCAACCTTTATATATTTCTAGACCTGACTTAAAGTCTTTTGACAATGAACCTCGTCTGGATCAAATAACATCAACCGTTGAATTACCCAATGAGTTTATCACATCTACTAAAGACATAAAGTCTTTAATAAATGGTATTCCTAAAAGGTTAGCTGTTGGCTCTGTTCTCAACATCAACTCTCTGACTGTCAATGGCAAAAAAATTAAAATTGATCCGCCATTAAATGAACCCCAATTTTCTTTGTCTGCGTACTTTGCTTATGGTAGTTGTCCTTACCTCTTAGTTTTTGATTCGGAAAAACAAATATGGAAGGAGTTGGGAACGGTTTTGTCGGGTCTAGACTCAGCAAATTTACAACAAACAAAATTATACCAATTAGGGAATAAGCCGATTAAATTCAAAATACAAGAACGTGATCCAGAAATCACATACCTCGATTCTCTATCTCTAATCTACAAGGATTCACAAACAAATGAATTAAAAGAGGTTTTTTACACAGCAGACAAACTGGAAAAAATTGATCATGAATATTTTGAACTTCATCAAGGAGAATTTTTAGAGATTGACTTAGGTAAAATTCTTCCGAGTACGGCTTCTGATATTAAACTAAAAATAAATGGATATTACGAGTTGATTTAATATGACAATCGCCACTCTTTTCGGTCAATTTAAATCGGCTTGGCCAATAGCCCGTCTTTCTCCTCGCTCTTGAAGATTGCGGGCATAGATTTGATGCGCTTTATTCATGGCATCGTGAAAGCACGCCAGGGCTTCCATCGTTTCAAGGAAAGCCTCTTCTAAAATCCTAGAGGTCGTCATAATTGCCTACCTTGTCAATGAAGTATCCTAGTGGCTCAACTATTTTTGCCGCAAAAGTCCTGGTATGATTAACTCCCAATCCAACTTTAAAAACCCACTCCCTAATTCATAAAAAAAAGGCAGGCCAGGACCCACCTTGTTTAAACTTGAGATATTAGCGATAATTAGGCTTCATCGAGGGCGGCAATACCGGGTAAAACCTTCCCTTCGAGTAATTCCAAACTAGCGCCACCACCGGTGGAAATATGGCTCATTTTTTCCGCCACTCCCACTTTTTCCACCGCCGCTACCGAGTCACCACCACCGATAATAGTAGTTGTACCAGTAGCGGTTAAATCGGCTAAAGTGTGAGCGATCGCATCTGTACCCGCCGCAAATTTATCGAACTCGAACACCCCCATGGGGCCATTCCAGAGGACAGATTTACAGTTAGATAAAGCTTTTTGGAAAACTTTAACTGATTCAGGTCCGATATCCAATCCCATCCAACCATCGGGAATATTTTCGACCTTGACGATTTGGGAATTGGCATCTTTATCGAATTGATCCGCTAACACCACATCGGTAGGAAGGAGGAATTCCACTCCTTTTTCTTTAGCTTTCGCTTCCAGGGATTTGGCTAATTCCAGTTTGTCCTCTTCCACCAAAGACTTACCAACACTTAAACCGCGGGCCTTGTAGAAAGTAAAGATCATACCGCCACCGATGAGCAGTTTATCGCACTTTTCCAATAAAGTTTCGATCACGCCAATTTTACTAGAAACCTTAGAACCGCCGATAATCGCCGCTAGGGGACGTTGGGGAGTTTCAATAGCTGCTTGTAGGTAGTTTAACTCTTTTTCAATCAAATAACCCGCCACCGAGGGGCTGAGATAGTGGGTAACGCCTTCCGTAGAAGCGTGGGCGCGGTGGGCGGTACCAAAAGCATCATTAACGTATAAATCGGCATTAGCGGCTAATTTTTTGGCAAAATCGGGGTCATTTGCCTCCTCTTCACCGTGGAAACGCAGATTTTCTAACAGGGCCACTTGACCGTTAGACATTTGACTAATCGCTGCCGTCACTCCCTCACCAATAGAATCGGGACACATGATTACTTCTTGGCCCAATAATTCCGAGAGACGTTTAGCTACAGGAGTCAGACGCAAATTTTCTTTAACTTGACCGTCGGGACGACCCATGTGGCTGCATAAAATAACCTTAGCCCCTTTTTTGATTAAATCCTCAATAGTTGGCAGTGCTGCCCGAATACGGGTATCATCGCTGATTGCCCCGGTGGCCTTGTCCATGGGAACGTTAAAATCGACCCGGACTAAGACCCGTTTGCCCGCTAAATCAGCCTCTGTTAAATTCGCTACTGTTTTTTTTGGCACAGCCCATAACCTCCTAGATTGCTTACCGTACAATAAAGATTAAATCAGGGTATCGCTACTTGCGGCAATTACTTTGACAAAGATTATTTCAGATTTGGGGATCAGTTTTGCAGTTCCAAGACCGATTTGCCCAGAAAAATTTGATTGGAGAGACTTGCTAATTATGTTTGAGACGATTTTATTTCCCATCGACCACAGCCGCGAAAGTCGTGACGCGACCAGTAGCGTGATCGAATTAGTCAAAATCTTTGACAGTCGTTTGGTGCTGTTGTCGGTGGTGGAAACGACACCCACCGGGGAAATTGCCGCCGACGATAAGATGAATTCGATCGAAGCGGTGGATAGATTGTTACAATCGGCGCGATCGGTTTTCGCTCAGGCCGGCATCAATGCGGAAATGATCGAAAGGGAGGGAATGCCTTCTTTTGTCATCTGTGATGTGGCCGATGAAATTAATGCCGACCTGATTGTTATGGGTTGTCGCGGTTTAGGATTAACCAGCGAAGGTGTGTCCGAAAGCGTCACCACCAAAGTTATTAACCTTGCCCCCTGTCCAGTGTTGATTATCCCTTAATCAGTGAGCAGTTATCAGTGAGCAGTTATCAGTGAGCAGTTATCAGTGAGCAGTTATCAGTGAGCAGATGTGATAGCAATTTTCTAAACTAGCGGCAGAGATGGCTAGTTAAAAAAGGTACTCATGCACTCTCTTGCCTCTTGCCTCTTGCCCAGTACACTATCTATGTCACACCTAAAGAAAAATGGGATCAGGTGTGAGTTTTCAGTTCACTGATTACTGTTTACTGTTTACTGATCACTGAAAAAAGCTCCCCCCAACCCCCATCCCCCATCCCCCATCCCCCATCCCCCATCCCCCAACCCCCTTCTCCTGAGAGAAATGTAACGAATTGTGAGAGTTTCAGCCGTCAACCCTTGAAAACTCGATCGATGGGGTTGCTTGAAGTAATTCTTAGGCCTAAAGTGTAATCTTAAAGTTTTATGATCAATTTTCCTGTTGATCGGAAAAAGGAGAACTCAAACACAATGGCTGAAACTGGATACAAACAGGTGGTGACACCCTACAATGATGATCCGTTCATTGGTCATCTAGCTACCCCCATTTCCGCTTCTGGTTTTACCAAGGCTTTTATTGGTAACTTACCTGCCTATCGTCCCGGTCTAGCTCCGATTCTGCGCGGTCTAGAAGTGGGTATGGCCCACGGTTATTTCCTCGGTGGTCCCTGGGTTGTCCTGGGCCCCTTGAGAGACTCGGAATATGCTAATCTCGGCGGCTTAATCCCCGCTTTAGCCATGGTTCTTTTGGCTACGGGTTGTTTAGCTAGTTATGGTCTTGTCTCCTTCCAAGGTAAGGCCGCTAGTGGTGATCCTCTGCAATCCTCCGAGGGTTGGAGTCAATTCGCCGCCGGTTTCTTTATTGGTGGTATGGGTGGCGCTTTTGTGGCCTATTTCCTCCTAGAAAATCTTGGTGTCGTTGATGGCATCATGCGCGGGGTTTTTAATCAATAATTAACCCCTTTTTCTACCTGATTATCATTTCCTTATTTTTTTACTAGGAGCATTTGACATGACTGGTGACTACGCAGCTTCTTATCTGCCTTGGATTTTAATCCCGATCGTCTGTTGGTTAATGCCAGCCGTAGTGATGGGTTTGTTATTTATCTATATCGAAAGTGAATCCTAATTTAGCCTAGGATTCCTGCAATTAAGGACTTGAAAATTAGCTATTTAATAGTTAGTTTTCAAGTCCTATTTTCTGGGTAAAACCCCACACCCCACACCCCACACCCCACCTGCCCCCCCGATGTCGGGGGGGCAGGTGGGGCCACACCCTACACCCACCGAAAAACTTTTTGCTGCAAACCCCACTTATAAAGCGGTTAGATAGCGGATTTTTTCCAACAATAGGGAGGGTTGAATCGGTTTGAGCAGATAGTCATCAATGCCATAACGACCAAGAAAATTAACGCTGATTTCAGGGGTATCATTCAAGATTAGCACTTTACTGGCTTGAGTTTGGCTAGATTTTTTTAAGAGATGACAGAGATGATATATATCGGGCATTTTCCGATCGACAATTATAATACTTGGCTGCACGATCTCAATTTTTTTGATAGCGGAGACACTATCGATTAACCAAATAACTTGATAATGTGCCACCATCAATAACTCACAAATAAGATTGGCAATTTCTTCGTCACTTTCGATTAAAACTACAGTGGGATGGTGGTGATTAAAATGGGGATTATTATCCGAGGGTTGGGGGTGAGATTTGGGGGGCTTTTGTTGAGGTAAACGGACGGTAAAGATGGAACCTTTATCTAAGCAAGATTCTACCTCGATCGTGCCACGATGGAGTTCCACTAATTGTTTAGTTAAAGCCAATCCTAATCCCATACCACCATAACGACGTTTACGAGAGCCATCCAACTGGGTAAATTTTTCAAACAGAAGCGGTATTTTTTGAGCAGGAATGCCAATGCCCGTGTCTTCTACCTGAAAAATGACCTGACTGCCTTCTTTCCACAGTCTCAGCGTGACAGCACCCTGTTCAGGGGTAAATTTCAGGGCATTTTTTAACAAGTATAAAAGTATCTGCTGAACTCGATCATAATCGGCATAAAAATAATGATCTTTTTCGGTGATTTTCATTTCTAAAATCAGATTAATTTCTTTAGTTTCTGCCTCCATTTTAATAATTTCTAAAACATGATTACAGAGATATTTTAGCGAAAATTGTTTAATATCTAAAACGGCTTTTCCTGCCGAAATTTGCGAGAAATTAAGCAAGTCATTAATTAATTCTAATAGTTTATTGCCGTTATCCTGAATCACTTGTAGATAGTGTTTTTGTTTGTCGGGAGGTAAAAAATTATTAGCTGCCGAGCATTTTTGCAGGGTACTGGACAAACCGATAATACAAGTTAAGGGAGTCAATAACTCATGACTCATATTATTTAAAAATTCACTTTTGCAGAGGTTAGCGGCTTCTGCGGCCATTAAAGTATCTTGTAATTCTTGGGTTCTTTCTATTACCCGGCGTTCAAAAATATCTTTTTGTTCCTGTACTTGAGAATATAATTGCGCTTGATAGATAGCGATGGCGAGATGTTCACCAATCTGACCTAAAAATTTCTTTTCTTGCGGCAACCATTGGCGTTTTTCTCCACATTGATGGGCAATTAATAAACCCCACAATTCTTCTTGTACCACAATCGGGGCGATTAATTTTGATCGCACTTGGTGTTGTCGCAAAAATTCGGACAAACAGAAGGAAGAAGAATAATTAACATCCACATCATCCACGGCCATAATTAATCCTTGACGATATTTTTCCTTGTATTGGGGAATATAGGAAAAACAATCGTCTTCAGGGGTTAAATTTAACACCGAATTTATCTGGTCAGAAATGCGCGACTCGGAAGTTATTTTCCCCTTTCCCTCACCGGTACCGGGGAAAAATTGATAAATTAACAATCGGTCCAATTGCAGAAACTCCCGCGCTTCCCTGACCACGGTTTCCAGAATCACTGGTAACTCCAGACTCTGACGCATTTGGGTGATGACTTGGTTTAATAATCTTTCCTGTTGGATTTGTTGGGATAGGGCAGCTTCTACTGGTTGACAAACGGAGAAGATGCGGGGACAACCCCCCTCAGCAGAAGGAGCAGAAATTATCGAGAGAATTTTGACTAAAATTTTATTTTGAAAACTGCTGACATTAATGGATAGAGGCAGATTTAAAATTTGATAACCCTGCTCAATTTTCGTGTGGTGGAGAGACTTGACGGCCAGTCCTTGCAGAAAATTTTTAATCGTGTTCGCTTCAAAACTAATGCGGACTTCGTAATCAAAGTTATGTGCTTGGGGACTGGCTAACAATAAAGCTTGTAGGTCAGTGGAAAGCAAGAGTTGATAGATTTCCCCTGTCTGTGGGGGAATATCTCTTTCACTTAAACTAATCCTCGGCCCTGTCACCTGTATTGCCAACTGTCCCCACCAAGAACGAATTTGTTCGAGGTGAGTAGATGATAACACTTGACAGCAAACATAAGCGGGAGAAGCGTTCATTTCTCATTTATTATCAGTCATCATTTATCAGAAGGCAGGAGATAGGGTGATAGATAGGGTGATAGGGTTTTGGGGTTTTAGAGTGTTAGGGTTTTAGTTGAAATTCCCCCCATCCCCCATCCCCCATCCCCCATCCCCCATCCCCTAACACCTAATCCCTGTTCTTTAAATTGCCGCAGACAGATATAATCATCTCTATCTACCTAAAAATGATCCCTCGATCGAGACCCTGATTCTCAAAACCTAATCATTATTTAACCTGACTCTCAAAACTTATGCATCGTATTGCTCCCCAAGCGGGTGGTTGGACAGCAGATACCGAAGGGGTGATTATTATTGACCAAAATCCGGCCCCGATTGTCCTCCTCACCATGGCTGATACCGATATTCAAACTCTAGCGGCAGCTATCGACCATCTACCGGATAATTTTCCCGCAATTCGCGCCCTGAATTTATCCCAGTTACAGCAGCAATACAGTATCGATAACTATGGGGACAAGGTACTATCCCAAGCAAGGGTGATTATTCTTCGCTTATTGGGGGGACGGGGGAGTTGGTCCTACGGGTTGGAAGTAGTTAAGGAAATTGTCGAGGAAACCGGTGCGACTTTATTTGTCCTCCCGGGAGAGGATAAACCGGATTTAGAGTTGATGAGTCATTCCACTGCTTCCCTGACTACTGTTAATCAGTTATGGTGCTATTTCACGGAAGCAGGGATAGATAACTGGATTAATGCTTGTAAATTTATCGCGCATACCTGTCTCCATCTCGACTATCTTCCCTCTCCTCCTAGGGTTGTCCCTAGGTTGGGAATCTATTCCCAGATAACCCTATCCCAACCCCAAGCACGGACTTGGATACTTTTCTATCGTTCCCATTATCTCGCGGGTAACACCAAAGCTATCGATGCTTTAATCAGCGCTTTCACCCAAAGAAACATGGAAACTGTCCCCATCTTTCTCTCCTCTCTCCGGGAAATCGAAGTGCAAGAGGAACTATTAACCCTCTTTTCCCAGCATCCCCCAGACCTAATTCTCGATACCACTAGCTTCTCTATCCAGCGACCGGAAGACAAACAAAATCATCACTTCTGGCAGTCCCTCAATAAACCCATCTTCCAAGTTATCCTCAGCAGCAGCAGTTTAGAAGCTTATCAACAGGGTTATCAAGGTCTTTCCCCCCGGGATGTGGCCATGAATATCGCTTTACCAGAAATGGATGGCAAAATTATCACCCGCGCTATTTCCTTTAAATCTGTCCTTACCCGACATCCCAAACTAGAAACGGAAATAGTTATCTATCAACCCCTCCCCCACCGGGTTGATTTTGTCGCTGATTTAACCGCAAACTATTGTCAACTCTCCTCTCTTCCCAACTCCCAGAAAAAAATTGCTCTCATTTTCCCCAACTATCCCAATAAGGATGGTCGTATCGCTAACGGAGTCGGTTTAGATACTCCCGCTAGTGGTTTGGAAATTCTTCGCGCATTACAAACCCAAGGTTATACCCTCACCGACCTCCCCGACCATAGCGACGAATTAATGCGATTGCTTATTTCCGGTATCACTAATGACCTGGAGACAAGGGAATTAAAACCTATCTATCAATCTCTCTCCCTAGAAGCATATCTAGATTATTTCTCCTCCCTTCCCCCCGATAATCAAAGCGCTCTGCTTGACCGTTGGGGATATCCAGACAGGGATTTTCCTATCCCCGGCATCCAGCTAGGTAATGTCTTTATCGGTATTCAACCTTCTCGCGGTTATGACCTTGACCCGACTCTTAATTATCATTCCCCCGACCTGGAACCTACCCACAGCTATCTCGCTTTTTACCATTGGTTACGACAGGAATTCCAAGTCACTGCTGTGATTAATCTCGGTAAACACGGCAATTTAGAATGGCTACCCGGGAAGAGTCTTGCTCTTTCTCCCCATTGTTATCCCGAAATTGCTTTCTCGTCGCTGCCGAATTTTTATCCTTTTATTGTCAATGACCCCGGAGAAGGTTCCAGCGCTAAAAGACGTTCCCAAGCTGTTATCATCGACCATCTCACTCCCCCAATGACGCGAGCGGAATTGTATGGGGATTGGGAAAAGTTAGAGTCTCTCATCGATGAATATTATCAGGCAGAATCTCTTGATCCTTCTCGTTTAGCTCTGATTCGCGAGCGGATTAGTGATCTGGTGGCGAAAACTAATCTCGATCGAGAGCTAGGCACGATTAGCGCCTCCTTTAGTCAATTTCTCACCCTCGTGGATGGTTATCTCTGTGAACTCAAGGAAGCACAAATCCGCGACGGTTTACATATCTTCGGTCAATGTCCCCAGGGTCAGCAGTTAATTGATTTAATCCAATCGATCGCTCGTTCTCCTAGTCCCGACCGCCCCGGTTTAACCCGTTCGATCGCCCTTGACCTCCATCTCGACTGCGACCCCCTGACGGAATATAACGATACTACTACTTATCTGGAAAGTCTCGCTCAGGATTTAATTAGCCAGAAAATTGAACCTCTAGGCGAAAATACGGCAAAAGAATTGGTTTGGCTAGAAAATCAGTTAATTCCTGCTTTAAAACAAACCCCCGATGAACTTACCTATCTCTTAAAAGGTCTCGCTGGCCAATACGTCCCCAGTGGTGCTTCCGGCGCTCCTACCCGCGGCCGTCCCGATGTTCTCCCCACCGGCAGAAATTTCTATTCTGTCGATACCCGCGCAATCCCCACAGAAACCGCGTGGGAAGTGGGAAGAAAGGCTGCAGAGGCACTAATTGAACGTTATACCCAAGAAAATGGCGAATATCCCCGCACTTTGGCGATTTCTATCTGGGGAACTTCGACGATGAGAAATAGTGGCGAAGATGTGGCCGAAGCCATGGCTTTACTGGGAATTCGTCCCCTTTGGGATGGTTTTTTCCGTCGGGTGGTCGGGTTTGAAATCCTTACCCCGTCTAGCTTAGGCCGTCCTCGCATTGATGTGACCGTTAGGGTATCGGGCTTTTTTAGGGACAGTTTCCCCAGCATACTACATCTTCTTAATTCTGGCATAAATGCGGTAGCTTGTCAAGAGGAAGAGGAAAAAATTAATCCTTTAGCGGCGAAAGTCAAGACAGAGAGCGAGTTTTGGCTAAATCAGGGACTAGGAGAAAAAGAGGCGAAACTGAGAGCTACTGCCAGAATCTTTGGCTGCAAACCTGGTGCTTACGGGGCCGGTTTACAGGGGTTAATCGAGTCACAAAACTGGCAAAATGATCAAGACTTAGCTAATGCTTATATTAACTGGAGTTGTTATGCCTATGATAGTCAAGGAACTGCCCATTCTTTACCGGAAGTATTGAGAAATAGACTGCAAGAATTAGAGATAGTGCTGCACAATCAGGACAATCGGGAACACGATATTTTCGACTCCGATGACTACTATCAATTTCAAGGCGGCTTAACTGCCAGTGTCCGAGCTTTAACCGGCAAAAATCCCGTCACCTATTTTGGTGATCATTCCCGTCCAGAAAATCCCCGCATCAGAAGTCTAGAGGAAGAAATTCGCCGGGTATATCGTTCGCGAGTGGTTAACCCCAAATGGATAGCGGGAGTGATGCGACACGGCTATAAAGGCGCTTTCGAGATGGCTGCAACCGTAGATTATATTTTTGCCTACTCTGCCACTACTCATCTAGTGGAGGATTTTATCTATCAGGGAGTAGCCGAAGCTTATTTATTTGACGAGAAGGTACAACAATTTATTCAGGAGAAAAACCCCTGGGCATTGCGAGATATGGCCGAAAGATTATTAGAGGCTCAACAACGGGGATTATGGACGCAGGTGGACCAGAAAACTTTAGATCGATTGAGGGCAATTGTCCATGAGGCCGAAGGAGCGATCGAATCGGGTCAGTAATTAGGGTTTGTTGAAAAAGTTTTTCCTGGGGGCAGGGTGTGGGGTTTTACCGATTTTCAGGGGGTCAATTACCTAATTTTCAGGGAAAAAGTGCCTAAATTTCCCCCCCCCGATCACTGCCAGGGCTGGCACTTTTTGATTTTAAAAAAGCCTAAAGATATTATCCAACAAGGTTTTTAGATTTATTCAGCAAACCCTAATTAGGGTTTGTTGAAAAAGTTTTTCCTGGGGGCAGGGTGTGGGGTTTTATCGATTTTCAGGTGGTCAACTACCTAATTTTCAGGGAAAAAGTGCCTAAATTTCCCCCCACCCCGATCACTGCCAGGGCTGGCACTTTTTGATTTTAAAAAAGCCTAAAGATATTATCCAACAAGGTTTTTAGATTTATTCAGCAAACCCTAATTATGGAAGAGATCTAGTAATACCATTTTTCTTTATTCGTGGCAGACATCCTACTCCCCTCTCCGTTTCTGGGAGAGGGTTTGGGGGTGAGGGTAATTAACCATCTCTGTCATTACTTTAGAAAAATGGTATAAACAGTGAGCAGCTTCTGAAGGCAAGAGTCACTCATGCAAGAGGCTCCATCTCATTTCACTTAAAACTCAAATCCGATCACTGATAACTGCTGACTGCTCACGGATAACTGATAATTGAGGGTCGATTTATTTAAAACCGACGGATGCTTGCCAAACAAAGGCCAGCAAGAGGAAAAATAGGGGAATCAGGGGCAAGACATCGACTAAGGGGTCGAAAATTTGGTATGCTTCCGGCAATTTGGCGAACAAAAGTGCAGTTTCCATCTCTCTATCTACCTTGACAAGAAAATTTTAAAACGTTTCCTGAAATTTTATCACGTTGGGGTAACATCTACGGCATCCTCAAGCCAAGGGGCAAAATCTTGGGCAAAAGTCCCCCCTAGGATAGATTGACGAATTTCACGGGTAAATCTGATTAATTCGGCGATATTGTGCAGAGATAAGAGAATATAACCCAACATTTCCCCCGATTTAATTAAATGATTCAGATAGGCACGGCTAAAGTGTTGACAGGTGTAACAGGGACAAGTATCGTCTAAAGGGGCGAAATCCTCCTTAAAACGGGCATTTTTTAGGTTCCAACGCTCTCCCCGCACTAAAGCCGTGCCATGGCGACCAAAACGGGTGGGAATGACGCAATCAAACAGATCTATGCCACTAGCGATCGCCTTGGCCATTTCTCGATAGGTTCCCACTCCCATCAGGTAACGGGGTTTATTTTCGGGGAGTAAAGGGGCAGTTATCTGGACAATGCGATGAATTAGGCTCGTTTCTTCCCCCACACTCACGCCACCAATAGCATAACCGGGTAAATCGAGTTTTACTAAAGATTCCGCCGCCGCTGCCCGTAAATCCTCATAGATTCCCCCCTGGACTATAGCGAATAAAGCCTGTTCTTGGGGTCGTTGATGGGCCATTAGACAGCGCTCTAACCAGCGATAGGTGCGTTCTATGGATGCTTTCATGGTCTCATGACTGACTCCCGTGGGGGGACATTCATCGAAGGCCATAATCACATCAGCACCGAGGGCATTTTGAATCTGAATCGATTTTTCCGGCGTGATTTCGATTATTCTACCGTCCCGGGGCGATCGAAAGGTGACTCCCGACTCTTTAATTTGCCGGAGTTGACTAAGGCTAAATACCTGAAATCCACCAGAATCTGTTAATATTGGCTGATTCCACGCCATAAAATCGTGTAAACCTCCCGCTTTCTCGATGATACTTTCTCCAGGCTGCAGATGCAGGTGATAGGTATTAGCGAGAATCATTTGCGCTCCCGTGCTGGCGATTTGAGCGGGGGTCAAACCTTTCACCGTGGCCAAAGTTCCCACGGGCATAAAACGGGGTGTTTCTACCGGTCCGTGGGGAGTATGCCAAACCCCAACCCGCGCACCAGTTTGGGGACACTGGGCGATTAATTCAAAGGAAAATCCCACTGTTTCAGTTATTAGTTATTAGTAACCAGTATTTTTTCTCGCTGCCTAAAAGGGGCAATCGTTGTCGTCTTCGTCTTCAAACTGCACATCCCACTTAGCAGAAAGTACCTGAGTAACCATGGCTTCGAGGGTATCGGCATTGAGACGGGCTTTCATATCGGGGTCTTGCAGTGGATTACTCAGGGGAATCAGCCGTAATTGCCGATTGTCTTGGATCAGATCAAAATAGGTTTCACCGTCGGGAGAGCGGGTTAAACGCAGATAATCGAAGCTATAGGTATTGAGATAAAGACTGTAGTTAGCAACTAAAGTGCTTTGCTGATAATCGGCGAAAACTTCCACTATCCATCCTTCCCCTTCACTCTGAATCACCCCTTCGAGACTATGGATGTAGCGAACTCGTCCGAGATCATCGAGGAGACGACGCATATCTTCTTTAGCGATTACCACGCCAGAATCAATAATACAGGGGGCGGGCAGGGACTGTGAGGGCGGATGATAGTTCATAGGGATTGCCAGTAAAAAAATTTCCGTTAATAACCCACCGGGGGGTTTCCACCGATTCCTGTTGCAATTTTTTTCGGGTTACGTCTCGATCTTAACCCAATCCGCTAGAACTTTTCATTGTTACTTAAGATTAATAACGGTGATCGATGATTAATTTCTGCTTACTAAATATTTACAAAAATCTGGGTAGACAGAGCCTACCCGATCATGATTATTTACTGGGGAGGGTTGGAAGCGGAAGGACTGCGATCGATCACCTGATCGATTAAACCATAGTCTAGAGCCTCTTCGGCGGACATAAAGAAATCCCTTTCCGTATCCTCGGCGATGAGGTCGAGAGGTTTACCGGTATGACTAGCTAGGTGTTGATTGAGTAATTGTTTGAGATAGAGAATTTCTTTGGCCTGAATTTCGATATCGGTGGCCTGACCTTGGGCGCCGCCGAGGGGTTGGTGAATCATGATCCGCGAGTTGGGTAGGCTCATTCTTTTGCCTGGTTTGCCGGCGCTGAGGAGAAAAGCCCCCATACTGGCAGCCAAACCAATACAAATGGTGCTGACATCGGGACGGATTTGATTCATGGTGTCAAAAATCCCTAATCCGGCCGAAACGGAACCCCCGGGGGAGTTGATATACAAGTAAATGTCTTTTTCGGGGTCTTCTGCTTCTAGAAATAGTAATTGGGCGACGATTAGGTTAGCTAGGTCGCTGGTTACTTCTTGTCCCAAAAAGACGATTCTTTCCCGGAGTAGTCGGGAGTAGATATCGAAGGCGCGTTCGCCCCGGCCTGTGGTTTCAATAACGGTAGGAATCATTGCGCTTTCTTGTCTTGCTGCTGCGGTTAGTTTTTTGATTGTAACTTAGGGGATAGGGGATGGGGGATAGGGGATGGGGGATAGGGGATGGGGGATAGGGGATGGGGGAATTTCAACTAAAACCCTAAAACCCCAACACCCTAACGGCTAACACCTAACGGCTAAAAATAATCTTCTCGATGGTATCTAGGGCGGTTTCTAGATCATCGTTGACGATTTGATAGGGGAATTCCTCGCTGGCGGCCAATTCTTCTCGGGCGCGCTCTAGACGGCGGGCGATCGCCGTTTCGTCATCTTTGCCCCGGTCGCGCAAACGACGTTCTAATTCCTCGAAACTGGGGGGTAGGATAAAGATTCTCCTCGCTTCGGGGAAGCTTTTACACACCTGTCTGGCCCCCTCTAATTCGATTTCTAGAATTACGGTCTGGCCTGCCGCTAATTGAGCGGCGATCGCTGATTGGGGTGTTCCATAGTAGTTGCCCGCGTATTCGGCCGATTCGAGAAATTGTCCCGCTGCCATTTTCTCCTCGAAACTGGGACGGTCGAGAAAATAGTAGTCTTCCCCCTCAATTTCACCCGGTCGAGGTGGGCGCGTAGTAGCGGATACGGACAGGTAGAGGTTAGGGAAACGAGTTAGTAAATGCCGGACTAGCGTACCCTTGCCCACACCGCTAGGGCCAGTAATGACAATTAATTGACCGGGTTGCATGGGGTTAATAACTTAGTTGCTACTATTAACAGGGGCTTCCTTGTTGACCACGAAACGGTGAGCTACGGTTTCCGGTTGAATGGCCGACAGCACCACATGACTAGAATCGGTGATGATCACCGCACGAGTCCGTCTTCCATAGGTAGCATCGATTAAACAGCCTTTATCCCGAGCATCACTGATGATGCGTTTGATAGGAGCCGATTCTGGGCTAACGATGGCGATAACCCGATTAGCGGAAACGATATTACCGAAGCCGATGTTGATCAGTTGTATATCCATAAGTTAACAAAGGTGTAGTCCTTTGTACAAAAGAGTGTGGAGGTATGATTACAATGTTATCGAGAAAAATTTAGCCTTACAAGGCTAAAAATAACATTCTTAATCACATTTTAGTATTTTTTCAGGTTTTTTGCGATTTTAATTAAATTTGTTTACACGAGTCTCTATCTTAGGGAGTAAATAGTCCAAAAGTCGGGAAAATTAGGGAATTTTGGGGGTTTGGGGAGTTGGGTGATGGGGTGATGGGGTGATGGGGAAGTGGGGAGATGGGGTGTAGGGTGTGGGGTGTAGGGTGATGGGAGCTTTTTTCAGTGATCAGTAAACAGTAAACAGTAATCAGTGAACTGAAAACTCACATCTGATAACTGATCACTGATAACTGATCACTGTTAAGAATGTCCCCGGCAATGGCATGATAATTATGGTAACTAATAAGTATTCTCTATCCTTGGTGGGTGCGTCAGACTATGGGTTTTGCTGATCTATCGATCGCTGATATTGCGGCAGAGTACGATCTGGCCGATGAATCTGTGTTGTCACTTTGCGACCAATTAGGCATCTCCTATAAAGATCGGCAGACTAATCTCGCCCTAGAAGATGCTAAAGCAATTATCTCACTGATTTTATCCCAACGCTCAGGAGTAACCGCCTCTAAAACGGAAACGTCCCCTTGACTTTATTCGCAACTGCGATCTTCTCGGTGTCCGTGATCACTTAGAATTGATCGACACCCTCCCAGAGGAGAAAATTTTTTAGTCACCTTAAAATCCCCTTTCTTGGAACAATTGCGAGTAGGAGAACAATGATCAAACGTTTGATGGTAGCAGCGATCGCTGTAGTCTTTTTTGTATTACAATTCAATGTTAACGGCGCTAGTGCCTTAGAACTCGATGAAAAAACCCTCACCATCACCCTCAATGACGCAGGGGAATCGGTGACTTTGACTTCTGAACAAGCGACGGAAGGACAGAAACTTTTTGTCGCCAATTGTACTAAGTGTCACCTGCAAGGTAAAACCAAAACTAATAATAATGTCAGTTTGGGCCTGGGTGATCTGGCAAAAGCGGAACCCCCCAGAGATAATCTGTTAGCATTGATTGATTATCTAGAACATCCCACCAGTTACGATGGTGAAGATGATCTGAGCGAATTCCATCCCAATGTTAGCCGTCCCGATATCTTCCCAGAATTACGCAATCTGACGGAAGATGATGTGTATAACGTCGCCGCTTATATGTTGGTTGCTCCCCGTCTAGACGAGCGCTGGGGTGGGACAATTTACTTCTAAATTGCACTCCATATATCCCTCGATCCCTCTAGATTTCTAGGGGGATTTTTGATTAGACAGCAAATAGTTGTAATACTAAATCCGTTGAGTATAGGCTACTTATGAGGACAGGCAAAAGGCAATAGGCACTCATGCAAAAGGGGGAATAAATAATCAGTCTTTAATAACCAGATTTAGTATAAAAATTCTTTGAGTTCATTTAATACTTCATGCTCAAAGTTCCAAATGTCTTTTTGGGTTAAAGCATGGGATAACTTACAATACTTCTGAGCCGCTCTTTTTTCAGACTGTGATGGTGTATCTTCCCTGATATAGTTTTGAATCCACTGATATTGGGTTTCAAATTGTTTTAAGCGAGCTTGAGTTTTTTGTAATCCGCTTTCTAGGTTTTGGAGCCGATTATTCAGATCGGTTTGAATCATTGCTTTAAGGGATTCTGGTTGACTAGAGCGCAGTTTGATCAGGTTTGTGGTGTTTGATTCTAGCGGTTGGGTTTACATGGTGATTTTTTGTCTCATCAGGGTTAATTTTGACGGAGGAATTGAATATATGCGACCATTTCGGGGAAAGCGTTGGCTTAATTCCTGATTGGGAAGTTGGGACAGCATCAGATTATAATTATTTTTTACTGTTTGAGTATCGGGGTGATTTTCTCCTAATTCCAGTTTGCTTAAGTTTGTCGTTCATTTTTCTTGATAAAACTAAGATTTAACTAAGACTTGCTCCAGTGGAATATGAGTCAGAAAAAATGTTTCTCCTTCCGAATCTCGCAAAGCTTCTACATAGGCATCAATTCCTCGCGGTTGGGGCCAATTTTCAACATCTGCCAAATGCAAAGCCAAAGCCGATCGCATTTGCTCCGTTGTTTCTTCTAGAGTCGCCCCTGTTGCTATACAACCTACTACATCGGGTGAATAAGCGGAAAATCCCGTTTCACTTTTTTCGAGAACAATTAGATATTTGTCGATCATTTTAACCCCGCTTGTCTGAGAATACTAGCTAAAGTTCCTTGACGAACATCATCACTTAATTTGCCCGCAACAGTCACCTTTCCCTTTTTTGTTGGATGCTCATATTGGTGATGACTACCGACCATATTAACAAAAAACCAGCCATCTTTTTCTAATAATTTAATGACATCACGAACCCTCGTCGTCATAAATTTCCTCGACGTTTTGCTTAATTTTAGCCATAATTTTTGAACTTAATTCAGCCATAATTGCTTAGATAATATCTGTTTTGAGTGTAATAGAGGATATTTTGGCTATGCGGAAATAGCCTGGAGAGGTGGGAGAGATTTGCCTCGTGCAGTGTAGTCTTCGATAAGGAGAGCTAGAACTTCAAGGGCATTTTGTAGGGCTGCATTGTAGGTTTCACCATGGGTATGAGCATAGGGGCCAAATTCGGGTAGATGGGCAATAAATTTTTGGTCTTCCTCTGACCATTGAATAAAAATACTATAGTGATAATTCATAGGTTGTCTCCTTGATTTAAGTTTGCTAGTTCCTGAAGTGCATTTCTTACGTCTTTTTCCTGGTAGCGATCAGCATCACTACTATCTTTGCCTGACAGGGTCAAGCTATATTCTAAACGGGGATGGCTCCAAACGGTATGACTACCTTTACCGGGGCGATAGGTAAACCCTGCTTTCAGAAGTATAGACTTGAGTTCTCGTATTTTTTTAGGCATTTGCTATCTGCTGGACTAATTCTATTATGGCAGCCGATAGTAACTGGGGTTGCTTTCAATAGCTTTGATATTTCTTAATTCAGCTAGACTATTGGCTGCTTCTACCTCCGCAATGACAGCTTCAATTCGTTATCTTAGCTTACGATATATCACTAGCAATGACCCTTGATAAAGCAATTAAATCACAGTAGGAGCGGAGCATTTAGGCATAACCTAGCGCTTAAACTATAGATTTTTTATCCGAATGCTTCGCTCCTACAGGACAGGGTTCATATATTCATCCTTTAATAACATTTCAATTACCTCTTTCTAAGGTTTCTCCTTAGCAATGCGCTCCCACCAATCCAGGAACATAACCAACATAGAGATTAGTCTCTATATCTCTTTCGATAATTGCTGTAAATAGTTTCATAAATTACCTCGCCTTTTAGACTATAATCATACGGTAAAGATTGCTTCGGTGGGGTTAGGGTTGATACAGTAAAGTTAATGCAGGTATCACTCTCTCGTCATTACCTAATTATTAATAACAGGAATTTTACTCATACTAAGCACAGTTTCCTGAAGCTGTTCCCAATTTAAACTGGGTGTTATAATGTTATAAAACCAACTATGAAACTGGCTCTTTCCCTGCTCTCATCTGGTCTTAACAGATAATTTCGATAGGTCAGCAGTTTAACTCGCACAAATTTTTAACTGGGATTGTTGCTAGACTGGTGGCTCTTGACAAAAGATCATGTTAATTATTTTTCTGATGAGGATTATTAGTCACCTTTTCATGTACTATGGGTCTATGGCAATATTTTTGAAGGATCACGAGCGATGCAATCCCTAAGGCTCAGAGTTAAAACTGCTTGGAGAAGCAAAAAAGCAAGGACGATTATATCGTTCCTATTGCTTTTTATCTTGATGCCAATTTTTCTTTATGCTTGTTTTAGTGATCTTCCTAACCAATCATCGGAGCAACGGCAAGGAACCCTTTTGGTTTGGTATCCAGAAGAGGGCAATTTAACTAAACTAGTAGGTCTCGGTTTGCAAGAGTTTGAAAAATTAAATCCGCAGGTGACAATTCTTGAACAAGCTATTCCTATCGATGAGATACCCGAACGTTTTTTTAAACAATCTCAAAGCGGATTGGGTGCGAGTGTTATTCTAATTTTTTCGAGAAATATACCCAGATTAGTCTCTGAAGGGGTACTGGGGGAAATTGACCAGAAAAATCTAGATTTATCTATTTATAATCCCCCAACCCTGAAACAAGTTAGCTATCAAGGAAAAATCTATGGCATTCCCTTAGGTTCTCGCACTAATGTACTATGTTATAATCAAAAAAAATTACAAGTTAGTACCGATCCGCTACTGAAGCAACCTCCCACCAGTTTAGAGGGATTAGTTGAACGCGCTCGCAAAGGCTATTCTGTGGGGATAGTTTCCTCTTTTGAAGATACTTTTTGGGGAATGGCAATTTTTGGCGGCTATTTGTGGGATGATCAGGGTAGGCTGCGACCTCGCTTGGATGGTTGGGCAAAATGGCTAGAATGGCTAAAATTTGCCTCGTCACAGCCTAATTTTACCCTCAATCGTCAACGGGAATTACTTCATGAGGCCTTTGCTAGAGGTCGCTTAACCTATTATGTGTGTAATTCTATTGAAATTGCCGATTTAAAAAACAGCCTCCAAGATGATCTTAGGGTCGCTTTACTTCCCCAAGACACTCAAGGTAAAGCAGCACCAATTCTCTATACACGGGTGATGGTATTTAATCGCAATAATAGTGATAATGAAAATAGGTTGGGATTAGCTTTAGGAAAATTTCTCACTAATCCCGAACAACAATTGCAAGCAATCATCCAAACAGAAAGTTTTATTCCCACTAATCGACGGGTGCAGATCGAAGGAAATTTACTACCGATTGAGTCGGTATTATTACAACAATCTCACAATGCCGTGGCAGTTCCTCTGGATGATTGGGAAAAGTTGAATAAAATTTTAGAAGAGGGAGAATTTTGGTATGAAAGAGCAATCGCTGGTGAAATATCTTCCTCAAAAGCAGCCCACCAACTGACACTTTATATTCAATCAGATCTCGATCAGGAAGTCAAGAAAATAAATTAATTATGAACAACAATATTCCCTCTCTTTCGGAAATCATTGCTAACCAATTATTATTTTTAGGACGCAGAAATATTCAAAACCAATTAACGATTATTTTTCTATCTTTAATTGTTGCTTGGTTATTATCAAAATGGTTATGGTCTTACGTGAGAAAAAGATTTCCTCACGTCACCAGTTTTATTCATAGTGATAAAAATTTAACCCTCCGTCAATATTTTGCTATCCTGATACAGTTTCTTAATTTTCCAGTTATTAGTATAATTTTACTTGACTTAAATTATCTAATTTTTTCTAGTCAAAACTGGACAAGAGGAATGATTAATTTATCTATCAAACTAATGTGGTTTTATTTAGTTTATCGTGGTTTATTAGCTGGACTATACGCCAAGTTTTCCGTCAATACAATTAAATATTATCATTTCCGGCTTTTAGCACCTTTATTGGTGTTATTTCTCCTGAGAACCATGATTGGTTTCTACAATAATATTCAGGAAATCGTCCAAGTATCTCCTTTCAATTTATTCAATAGTCCGATCACATTGGGAAGCATATTTATTTTGATAATAGCTCCCTATTTTCTGGTAATTGTTGTTGATCTTATAGAGACTATAATTTTGAGTATTGCTAATTTAAATCAACAAGCTAGTCGCGGTGAAATTGAAGCAACTTTACTGTTAGGACGTTATTTTTTCATTGTCTTAGGTTTTATCATCATCTTGGGTTATGTGGGAGTTAATGCAACGGCAATAGCGGCAATTACTGGTGGTTTATCGGTGGGTATTGGTTTCGGTATGCAGCAAGTGGTCAGTAATTTTATTAGCGGTATTTTGCTATTATTTGAAAAAGTTCTCAAACCAGGTGATATCATTAATATTGAAGGGCAAACTTCTCAGGTAAAAAAGCTAGGTATTCGAGCAACAACAGTGCAAATACTCACGGATAATTCCGAAAAAATTATCCCCAATCAAAAGTTTTTTACTGAGGATGTCACCACCTATACGGGTAGTGATAACTTGATTTATTGTTCAATTGTTATCGGAGTTAGTTATCATTCTAACGCACAACAGGTGATGAATTTATTGCTAGACATTGCTGAACAACATCCTAACATACTTAAAAAACCGCAACCAGTAGCATTTTTCCTTAATTTTGATCATTCTAGTTTAAACTTTGAATTAAAGTTCTGGTTGGATGATGTTAACAGGAAAAAGCGAGTAATTAGTGATGTTAATTGTGTTATTCTTGATAGGTTTACCCAACAGGGTATCGAGATTCCCTTCCCGCAGCAAGAGATTCATATTCGCAATAATTAGCAATTTAAGTAGTCGTGCAAAATTAATTTATTGGTCGGGATAGGCACTCATGCACAAGGTAAAAGCTTTATCAAAATGCGTAATTAATTTTGCTTAGGTACTTATCTTGTTCAAAAACCTTATCTGATTATTTTCATCTCCAAATATATCACTTTCACTTATTAAATTTATGTATTTATTTTTTTTTATTAATAACCAGTGTCTTGACAAAAAAACAATTTTAATATAAAATCCATACTAGATAATATGTTCAGAAAATAGCCCGTAATTTAGAATCGAAATCGCTCAAATTAATCTATCGAGGTTTTACTTATGCTTTTTGGTTCTAATTTGCTTGGTGCTTTATCGATGTTTGTTGAACTTAGACATCAATCACCGTGCCACTTTTTTTCTTTAATTGCTGTCATCTACCCTAACTAAAAATTCCATGATTATCACCAGTTTACAAAATCGTTTTTCCAGAAATAATCCCACCCGTCGTCTGCGAGCTTTTATCCTAGGTCTTTTTGCCGCCACTATGACCACCTTACCCCTAAAAGCCGCCGAAGAAATTGAATTTGTCTATACTCCCCTCGTCTTTTCTCTATCGGTAGCATCCCTAGAAACCTTTGCTAAAGAAGGCAAAATCGACGCTAATTTAAAACAATTTCTAGCCAGAGTAACTCCCGAAGCAAGAGAGCAGTTTCGTGAAGCTTTAT
Source organism: Microcystis aeruginosa Ma_SC_T_19800800_S464 (assembly GCA_007095785.1). Classification (GTDB taxonomy): domain Bacteria; phylum Cyanobacteriota; class Cyanobacteriia; order Cyanobacteriales; family Microcystaceae; genus Microcystis; species Microcystis aeruginosa_E. Next base: position 10,103 of record SFBL01000004.1, on the reverse strand, counting down.
TAACAAAAATTGACATAGATCCTGTTTTACTATCTCGTTTTTTTAATAGTGTGATGGGCGCTGATATGCTCTCTCGTTTGGGCAAAAGCATCACCATTCAAGGGGGAATTAATGGTAAATATGCCCTGCGGGGTGCGATTGTTAGTGCCGCTTTTGCTCCGGGGGGATTAACCCTTTTAAACGTCCTGAAAAAATTCCCCAATAATATTCAGTTACAGGGGGAAGAAATCCTCGGATTAGCTAAAACCATCGATTATGCCATTTATGTATCTGAATTATTTACCAAAGATATGCGCCTCTGGACAGCAGAGGAAGCGGCTGCGGTTAAACCAGCGATTAATTATGCCAGTTTACCCGATTTGCGTCAGCGCGGTAGCTTTCAGGTAAAAAAAGAAGTTTGGAACCTAACCGATAGCAGTCGCAATCGCAGTTTATATGTGGATGTTTATATCCCGCAAACTTTCCGAGACGGTAAAACACCTGTAATTATTTTTTCCCACGGATTAGCCTCGCGACCAGAAGATTATGCCCAAGCAATTGAACATCTAGCTTCCCACGGATTTTTAGTAGCAGCACCGCAACACCCCGGCAGTGATATCAAATACCTGCAAGGAATGTTAGCAGGGTATTATCGCAATATTTTTGATCGAGATGAATTTATTAACCGACCCAAAGATATTAGCTTTGTCATCGATGAATTAGCAAGACGTAATGCTAGTCAATTTCAAGGTAAACTTAACCTAACTAATGTGGGAGTAGCTGGTCATTCCTTCGGAGGTTATACTGCCATTGCTGTTGCCGGTGCGTCAATCGATTTTGATAATCTTGCTAAAGATTGTAACCGTCCTTATTCCGGGATTAATATCGCTATTTTACTGGAATGTCGCGCCCTAGAATTGCCTAGACAGGTCTATAATTTTCGCGATGAACGAGTCGCAGCTGTTTTTGCAGCTAATCCCGTTAACCGCAGTATTTTTGGGGAAAAAGGTTTAAGTAAAATCTCGATTCCTGTCCTCTTGGGTTCAGGAAGTTATGACCCGGCAGCTAATCCAATTTTTGAACAGGCTATTCCTTTTACTTGGTTAAAAACGCCAGATAAATATCTAGCCATGGTGGAGGGACAAGCTCATGTAAATTTTACGGAATTGGATGCGGGAATGCAAAAAACCCTAGAGTCTGTGGTCGATATCACTTTACCCAATCAAAATTTAATCGAGGGTTATGCGGGGGCCTTATTGGTGGCCTTTTTTGAAGTTTATATTGCTAATAATGACAAGTTTCGTCCTTTTCTCCTGTCTAGTTATGCAGAATATCTCAGTCAGGGACAAAAGTTTAAATTAGACTTTATTACTGCTGCTTCTGACGAGAAATTATCTCAATTGATTGAGAAATTGCGAGTACATAGGCAATAGTAAAACCTAGGGTGCGTTAGACGGCAAAAATTCCTAACGCACCACCTATAATCAACTAAGTAGCTGGTTACAATCTAAAGATAAACTACAAAGAAACTGAAACCTGTGCCACTATCTAACAGTTAATTGAGATTACTTACTTATTAAGTGTCAAGTTCGCCGCTTTCTTTTCACTGATGACTGATAACTGATGACTGATAACTGAAAAATCTCCCCACTGCCCCCCTGCAAAAAAGATTCTCTTGAGTTGTATAATCTCTAAAGGATTAGCGTACTCAAGAAAAAAATTATTTCATGCTCAGAAAAATTAGACTATCATACTTTGGCTTAATTTTAGGCAGTATTTTAACGGTTATCGGGATTATCGGTTATGCCCAAGGTAACGCCACGGTCAATTTAGCGGGGTTTTTCTACGGATTACCGTTATTATTGGGAGGTTTAGCCCTAAAAGCTTCAGAAATCAAACCTATACCCTTCAGTCAACCCACTAGCCCCGAAATCTTGCAATTGCGCCAACAACAGGCTACTGTCACCCAAACCAAACTTCGCAACGATGTCACCCGCTATCGCTACGGACAGGAAGTGCATCTGGATGAAGCCCTAGAAAAGCTGGGATTAAGCCCCACGGACGAGGAAAGACCGACTTTAGTGGCAATTCGTGAAACTGCTGTGGATTCCGCCTATTGTTTCACCCTAGAATTTGAATCGCCCCTTTTACCCCTAGAAAAGTGGCTGGCAAAACAGGAAAAAATTGAAAGATACTTTGGCCCGGGAATTAGAGCCGAAATTAAGCAAGTTGACGAGGAAAAAATTGATTTAGCTCTAATTACTATCCCTAACCCCTAAATGCTCACGCCTATTCACTATGGCTTCCTAGCAATCGCTGCCGTCGCTGCCGGCTTAATTAATGCTCTTGCCGGTGGCGGTAGTCTGATTACTTTTCCGACCCTGATGGCGGTGGGTATCCCACCGGTGATGGCAAATGTGACTAATACCGTCGCTTTATGCCCCGGTTATCTGGGGGCAACTCTCGCCCAAAAAAAAGACCTGCACGGGCAACAAAAACGGATTCAGTTATTGCTACCATCGGCAGTTATTGGCGGCATTATCGGTGGTATTTTGCTGTTAAATAGCAGTGATCAAGTATTTGATCGCCTGATTCCTTTTCTGATTCTTTTAGCGGCAGCTTTATTGGCTTTTCAAGATACTTTACGCTCTTGGTTGCAGCGGCGACAGGGAGATAAAAAGGGCAATATCCCAGAAATTTGGGCGGTTTTACCCATCGCTCTCGCTTCAATTTATGGTGGTTATTTTGGAGCGGGTTTAGGTGTGATCGAGTTGGCAATTTTGGGCTTATTTCTCAAGGATAATCTCACGAGATTAAATGCTTTAAAACAGTTGCTTTCTTTGGTGGTTAACGTGGCGGCATCTTGGTTTTTTCTCTTTTCTAATCAGGTATATTGGTCGGCGGCGATAGTGATAGCAATTGGCTCTTTAATTGGGGGTTTATTGGGTGGAAAACTAGCTAGAATTATCTCTCCTAGTTATCTGCGCTGGACTGTGGTAATTCTGAGTATTATTACCGCTACAGTTTATTTTCTTCGTTAACAAAATGTTTGTCAATAAGGTGTTTTATTAATGGAGATTGATAGATTTTTTCCTAGTTCTCAAACCTGTTCTAATTGTCTCTATCATACCAAATCCGCAAGGTGGGCGTAAGTCTATCTTCAGGCATTCCCCCGTGAGTTCAGAAGCCCCGACAATCTGGACCAGCGGGTAGTTCACCCTAAAAAGATTGTCCCACTTCTAAGACTTTCGTTTGCCCGTTGCGAGACAAAATAACCTGTTGACTACCAACTTCCACTAAAGTCCAACCGTTGATAAATTCCCCCGGAGAAATACGCATAGTTATCCCCTTATTATCAAATAAAGCCGAAGATCGATCGCCTAAATCCATCACCCCCACCAGGGTATTTTTAACCTGATTATTGGTAGGAATAACCGCTGCCAACGGCCGATTCACTTGGGGGGCAGCCGGTAATGGTGGCGCGGAAATGTCGGGATTTGGGGGTGTAACCGGGACAAGTTTGGCGGTAGTTGGAGGAGTTTGGGGATAAACGGGAACGTAAATTCTTTCTATGATCTGGGGACTATTATTAACCGGTAAATTAGCAGGGGGTGGTGGTGGAACTGTGGCTACCGGAGAAGGGTTATTTTGGGGATCAGGATCAGGATCGGGGGATGAAGTTTGACCTTGGCGATCGATAATAGCAAGGGATGATTGCAGATAGGCGATAAACTTTTGCTCTTCCTGGGAAATCGGGCCATTTTGAGAGACAGGGGCATTTTTTTGACTGATTAGCCATGCCACCACCCAACCTAGATAGACGCAAGCAATGACAAAAATAACTTTATCTAGGGGCATTCTCGGATTTTCTTCATGGCCCGCTGCCATATTTTTTGCACTCCTCGATCGCTGCTGTCGTTTCGATTCTAACAGGATAGCGCATTGCCAAAAACAATTTTTTAATTTCCCCAAATCCCCCTAGGGGGGATATAGTAGAAAGAGAATGATGTATCTTAATATAAGTAAAGTTTTGTAACAATTCTGAAATACTTTGCTCAACTCTACCCTAGTCCCCAGCAATTCCGATCGCCTGAAACCCCTAGTCCCTAACTGGGAAAAATGTCAATCCGTCTTTTGGACAGCAGCATTTCTGGTATCAGTCCCCGTGTTCGTACAAGCGCCCCTAGTGCGCTACTATCCCGAAATTAGCCTAGGTTTAACCGTTTTCTGGGTGGGTTTAGGGATTTGGCTGCTCAAACAAGCAAAAATCAGTCTTTGGGGGGATTTACTTTTGGGCTTTAGTTGGAGTTGGTTAGCCGGTTCTCTGTACTGGGGTTGGTGGCGTTGGGAACCCTTGATCCATATTCCCATGGAAGCGATCGGGCTGCCCTTTGTTCTCTGGGGATTATGCAAAGGTCGCGGCAAAGTGGGCAATCTTTTCTATCTCGGTTCTTTGTTAGGAACCGCCATCACCGACCTATATTTCTATCTAACGGGACTAATTCCCTACTGGCGACAATTGATGACCGTGGAACTAGACCCCAACCTAGTAGCACCGATATTTGATAACGCCTTGGCCCAAATTCAGACCCCCTGGGGCATCAGTTGGGCGATCGTGCTGCTCAACCTGCTCTTAGCGATCGGTATCTATCCTTTGCAAAAACGGTTATACTATTGGTGGGCATTTAGCGGAGCCGTATTGAGTACAATTTTAGTCGATGGTTTATTTTGGATTACCGCTTCTCTGGCCTAAGGGTTTTCCTGGCTAATTCCCATTTCTACCTACCTACTTAGATATATGAAAATGTCTGGAATGTGAGGTATAAAATGTGTAGTTACTATCACCCATCTATTACTGCTGATCTACCCGTGGATATACTAGGACAAAATCCTTATTTACTACTCCATACCGAGAAGGGAGAGCGTTTTTTCCCTCTCGTGGGGAGACCTTGCTGGACAATCGGACGGGGCAAAGATAACGATATCGTCATTAAAGATCACTGTATCTCCCGCAATCACGCTATTTTACAATCCACGGAAACAGGAGATTTTTATCTGATCGATCTCGGTAGTCGCAATGGAACTTTTGTTAATGGCAGAAGGGTCTCTATTCCCGTGACTATCCATGACAAAGATCGGATCACCTTTGGCAAAACCGCAGTGCAGTTCCATCGTCCTACTCCCACTAATATAGGCAAGCAACCGCGCAATTTAGAATCGGATACCCCCACCTCGCCCCTCCATGAACGTCGCTTAACATCGGTGATGGTGGTGGATATACGAAATTTTACGGCTTTAACGAGGCAATTAGACGAAAAAGTGCTTTCTTCTCTGATTGGCAATTGGTTTCGCCATGCCGGGAGTATTATCCGCAGTTCCGGCAGTTGGGTAGATAAATATATTGGTGATGCGATCATGGCCATCTGGTTTCACGGTCAACAGGAAGTCAATCAAGACGATATCTTGCAAATTTTCGAAGCAATTAGCCAAATATACAAGATGACCCGCGTCTTAAGCGAAGAATATCCCTTACCCTTTACATTACGCATCGGTGCGGGAGTGAATACCGGTTATGCCATGGTGGGCAATACTGGCAGCGGTGAACATCCAGATTATACGGCGATCGGCGATACGGTCAACGCCGCTTTTCGTTTAGAGTCGGCTACTAAAGAAATGGGTAGGGATTTAGCTATCGGAACAACTACCTACAGTTATCTCATCGGTTTACCCCATCTCCACCAAGCTTTTGATCAACATACCGTCAGTCTGAAAGGATACGACGATAACACTATTACCTACGGAACCGCTTTCGATGACTTGGATCGTTTCCTCGATGCCAACAGTAGTGAGGAGATGACCGGAATTACAGGATTTGCCAGCAGTGTCGGTTTTCAGGATTTAAATTAAACGGGGAGCAGCCAACTTTTTTGCTGTGATCAGTAAACGTAATCAGTGAAAAGACAGTAGGAAACTTCTATTTAGAGCTTGCTGAATAAATCTAAAAACCTTGTTGGGTAAGAGTTTTAGACTTTTTTTCCCTCAAAAAGTGCCGATCATTGGAGTGATCGGGGGGAAAATTCAGGTACTTTTTCCCTGAAAATTAGGTAATTCACTCCCTCAAAATCAGTAAAACCCTACACCCTACACCCTACACCCCACCCCCACGAAAAACTTTTTGCCGCAAACCCTATTTAATACTGTACACTTAAAACTCAAATCTGATAACTGACGACTGATAACTGATAACTGATAACTGATAACTGATAACTGACCTACTCCTCGGTGGCAGCGAGAACTAAATCTTCCTCCTCCAAGGCGGGAGGACCTTCGATTTCTGCGACTACTTCCGAGACAGTGCGGCCTTCCGCTTCCGCTAGACGTTTTTCTCGGTATTTAATCGCCATTTCTTCCGCTTTTTCAAACACTAACGGGCGATTTTTCAGCATATCTCCCGGTTCGGGTTCTAATTGTTTAGTCGAGAGGGAAATGCGACCTCTTTCGGCATCGAGATCGATAATCATCACTTTTAACTCATCATTGACATTGAAAACCGTGTGGGGGGTGTCAATGTGATCGTGAGAGATTTCGGAAATATGCAGTAAACCACTGACTCCACCGATATCGATGAAAGCACCGTAGGGCTTAATTCCGCGCACGGAACCGATTACCACCTGTCCCACGGCTAAACCGTTCATCTTGCGTTCCACTAAAGCGCGACGATGACTTAAAACCAGACGGTTGCGATCCTCATCCACTTCTAAAAACTTTAAGGGCAATTCCTGACCAACTAAATCCTCTTTCGCCTCTCTGGTGCTAATGTGAGAACCGGGGATAAAGCCGCGGAGACCTTCAATCCTGACTAATGCCCCACCACGGTTAGTGGCAAAAACATTTGAGCGCACGGTAGCATCTTCTTTTTGCAATTGACGCACCCGTTCCCAAGCGCGCATATATTCAATGCGACGGATCGACAGGGTTAGCTGTCCATCTTCATTCTCGTCGGTAAGGATGAAAAATTCCCGTGTTTCGTTGGGTTGTAAAACCTCTTCGGGATTATCGACGCGGTTGATCGACATCTCCTGCACGGGGATAAAAGCGGCGGTTTTAGCACCGATATCGATGAGCGCTCCCCGGGGTTCCATGCTGAAAACAGTCCCAGCGACAACATCTCCCGGACTGAAATGATAATCGTATTTGTCTAGAAGGGCGGCAAAATCTTCATGGGTAAAGCCTATGTTTTTGTTTGCGGTTTTTTGGGTGGTCATGTACGTTGTTTGGGCCTCGGAATTTCCGTAGGTTTTTCCTCCTATGTGATGTACAGTTTCTAAATAAAGGAGATGCCTCCTAATTTAGTTACTAGGCCGGGCCTAGGGGATGAACTGCCGCATCCGGCTTTCTTGCAGGCAATTCGCCTCAAGAATGACTTTTAAGAATCTAACCAGAGCTTGGGCTTTAAATAGCACAAGGGATCCTAATTATAACTGAATCGGGGACTATTTAAGATGAGGTGATCACGCTGGCTTCTTCCACTTGAGACCAAGAAGGATGAGCGCGTTCAATTTCGGAGGATTGCAGCAGCGCTAAAGCGGCGATAAAGTCTCTAATTCCCTGAAAATTGCCGTAAACCGAAGCAAAGCGCACATAGGCCACTTCCGATTCTTGCCGGAGGTATTCTAGGACTAATTGACCGATCTCCTGACTTGTTACCTCCCGTTTTGAGTCTTGCTGCAGACGGGATTCGATATCATTGACGATCGCCTCTAATCTTGAGGGGGGAATGCCGGTTTTTTCGCAAGCGCGGACGATCCCCCGGAGCAGTTTGGAGCGATCAAAAGATTCCCGTTTACCATCTTTTTTAATCACCGTGATCGGCACGAATTCGATGCGCTCGTAGGTGGTGAACCTATATTTACATTGTAAGCATTCACGACGACGACGAATGCTCTGACCGTTTTCGGAGGAACGGGACTCTAAAACGCGACTATCGGTATGCTGACAATTAGGACACTGCATAGGAGGCGCTCGGTGAGGGGAACCTTTAATTTAAGCCTTTAAATACGAAAACCAGAGCCGCTAACCTGCTTTGGACAAGCGGGCGGCTCAGGGAAGAAAATTATTAAGTTAAACGGAGTTAAGAAATTTACTTTTGAATCCGGGGAGGTTCCCGGAAGGCGATGGCGAAGAAAATTACCGCCAAGGCCATAGTTAAAACCAAAATGTAAGCGACGCTTTCCATGGTTGGACATCCTACAAGATTGCTATGACAATCCTATAGTATCAGGAAATGAGCTTTTCGGCTTGTCTGGGGATGTAATCTAGATCCCCAGAATCAGTGGCGATCTATTTAACGCTAACTTTTGCCCCAGCATCTTCCAGTTTTTTCTTGACGGCGGCGGCATCATCTTTGTTGGTGCCTTCTTTAACCGCTTTGGGAGCTGCTTCTACCAGGTCTTTCGCTTCTTTGAGTCCTAAACCAGTCAATTCGCGCACTACCTTAAGGATAGCAATTTTCTTGTCGGCGGGAACTTCTTCAAGAACGACGTTAAATTCGGTTTGTTCTTCCACAGCTTCAGCAGCAGCCGCAGGAGCAGCCCCGGGGGCAGCCATAATTATGCCACCAGTTGGAGCGGCGGCACTAACTCCGAAGGTTTCTTCGATACCTTTGACTAATTCGGCAGCTTCTAAGAGGGTAAGGGTTTTGAGTTTTTCTAAGATTTCAGCTACAGCAGACATGGGTTAGACTCCTAATGGTTTTAAGTGATTGATTGGCGCGGTGTTAAGCCGCTTCTTTTTCTTCTTGACGGGCCACGGCATCCACGGCACGGGCCAAAGATGCGGGAACTTCGTTGATGCTGCGGGCCAGTTTGGTGGCAATGGCGTTGATTGCTCCGGCAGCCTGAGCGATTAACTGTTCTTTCGACGGTAAATCAGCGATCGCTTTGATCTGATCTTCTGTTAACAGTTGACCTTTGGTCCCTTCTTTGAGGACACCGCCGCGCAATTCGGTTTTTTTGCTTTCTTTTTTGAACTCTTGATAGGCCTTGAAAGCTCCACCGATATCCTCTTTTACGAGCAGAAAGGCGGATGTTCCCGATAAAAGGCTTTTCATCGGTTCCCAGCCACTATCTTCAGCGATCGCCAATCCCATCAAAGTGTTTTTGGTGACTTTACAAATCGTTCCCGTGGGGCGCAATTTGCGGCGTAGATTGCTGATTTCGGCGACGGTTAAACCTTGATAGTCGATGACCATCGTTAATTGAGCTTCGCTAAGGGAGGTTTTTAATTCTTCTAGAATTACTCCCTTGCTTTCTCTGCTTCTCCCCATCCCTTGTTCACCTCCTGTATGCGGGGGACCGGTTCCACAGGCACAAAAATAACCCCTTGTAGCGCCGGGGTTGAGTGGAGAGAATCAGTTCAGGCACGACCGAGACAGAAAATATCTCTCTCTTTAGTCTTTTTGGCCGCTGTTTTCTCGCTTTGACCTCGGCAGGGTATTTAAGCTGTTTCGCACCTGCTGTCTTTGGCTTAAGCCAGTCCATTATCCTAACATTATTGCGGGATTTATGTCAAGCCACTGGAAGGAGCGAGCGCATCTAACAACCGGCGGAGGTTGAGGTTTTCTGTAGCCCTAATACTATTTTTCTTTATTCGTGGCAGGTATCCCACTGCCCTCTCCCTTTATGGGAGAGGAGTTGGGAGTGAGGGTAATTAACCATCTCTGTCATTACTTTAGAAAATGGTATAAATCGTCCAATAGACTAAGCTGAGACAAACCTGAGCCTCTAGGCGTGTTTATAGTGCGCCCCAATGTCTCTATATTTTTTGCCGTTCTATCTCAATATTCTTGATGTTGGCAAGAGCGTTTACAATTACGCGCTCTCGGAACGGAAGGATTGATTGAAATCTCGAAAGTCTCTTGCGGATCGCTGTTCGTTAGTTTCCGAGTACATAATTCCTGCGGATGAACCCTATCCGAATTACTTCGTTCAAGCCAAGAATCTAACGGACAGCAATTCTCATTTTGAAAAAAAATCAGATAAAATTCTCTTATTTAAATAGAGAACTTGTGTAGAAGCATTATTTTTTGACAGATAATTATTATCCAACGCTGGAGATAGACAGGT
>SFBL01000039.1 GCA_007095785.1 Microcystis aeruginosa Ma_SC_T_19800800_S464 | reverse complement strand
TTGAGCAATATTTTCATTAATAGTATCAATACTTAACATTTTGATTACCCCTAAAATCTTCATTTACCTATTGTACAACAAATCCCGCACTATGAAGACGGTAATATGAGATCGCATTAATAAACATCCCAAAAATCAGATGATTACGGTGAATAACAATTAATTTGGTGCGTTAATGAAATGTAACGCACCCTACAAGATCAGCGATCGCACTTGAGCAACAAGATAACGGCGATCGCACTTTAAAGTTCATTCCATTCATCAATCGTTATTTCACGAGACATAATATTTTCAACTTCCTTGATCATCATTTTCAATTGAGGCACAGAATATTCAGAATTAGAGGGTATCGTCAGACGATATTGTTGATAAATCATAAATTGATGTCTTGTACCTGATCTTGGTTGTTCAAAACCTAATTTTCTTAGTTTTTTGATAAAATCTCTTCTTTTACATGGATTTAAACGACTCACACTTTAGCACTCTTGATTAAGATCAATTCCAGTAATTACAGGTAAAATATGACCTAGTTTTAATCCCACTAAAATCCAATCTTCTAAAGTGGAGCGTAACTGTGTTTGGCATTCGGATAAGGTGTCACCAAAAGCAATTACTCCTTGACAGTTCGGAACTTTACCTACATAAGTGCCATCTTCTAGTTGTTCAATTTCTGATATAGCGATCGCTTCATGGATATAATCACTTAAAGCATAACGAACTAACATCTTATTATTGCTCCTTATAGAATGAATCTATCTAACGGTTATTGTAAACGATTTGTTGGGTTTCATGAACTTCAACCCACGCACTGTGTGTGATAATTTTTGCTTATGGAATCGTGAAATGCTTACTAGGCAACACTTTTAGGACTATTTTGTGGAAAAAACTATCAGTATAGACCTCGTTTCCACACAGAAACCAGAAGAGCCAGCGATGCGTTTTTAAAGTTTAATCAACAACAAGACGGCGATCGCACTACAAGATAGGTACTTGTATTGATATACGGCGAAACTCATTTAATTCTTTTTGAGATAGGGGGAGACAGTCCGAATCTGCTTCGGCGGCTTTGTCAATTTCTTCCTCAGTCATTGCTTCAACTTTTTCCCAATCTGTCTTACCATGACTAACATTTTCGGGATCAAGTCTGACTCTGGTAATATTGTCGTCGTTCATTTTTATTGGCTCTCCTTGCTGAAATAATGCGGTATCTGCCGTTTCTTTTGGTATAGACGACCAATAAAACTACTTGATTAACTATACCGATTACTTGAATTCTAGTTTCATTATAATCACGTTTATCTTCTTTTTCCAGACAGTTTGGATCTAGAAAAATGTTTTTTGCATCTTCAAAATCAATTTTATGCTTGATCAAGTTGGCAGCAGCTTTATTATTGTCCCATTCTATCTCCATTTTATCGAGATTTTGTATCTAGTTCATAATATTTTGGATTATACATGATCGCCCTTTCCCATCATCAAAAAGCGATCACCAACTCCGAAACCTTGCTAACATAATAAAAAATCATATTCAATAAACCTCATCGTGAGTTCCAATATCAATTAGGTTGATCTCTTCTTCTTGGGTTTCAGGGTTTGATTCAAAATTGAAAATAATTCGACAATCATATTCAACAGAAAAAGCCCAAGCACCTGACAATTTTCCCTTTAGTTTATGGCTGCGTAATATTGGATTATAGGGATCGTCAGCGAGTAGTCTCAATTTGGCTTCTATTTTTGATTTTAAGTCAGGTTGTCGTTTAATCCTTGTTTTGAAAGCGCGTTTAAATGATTGGCTAAAAACCAAGTTAATCATTGTTTAGTTCGGCAATAATGGAATCAACATCTCCTCGAAAAACATTACCATTTTGATAGTCTTGTCGAGCTTGAGAAATATTTTGAGCAATTTGTTCTCGTCTTTTTTCGATTTGCCGATGTTTAACAATATTGATCAAGTCATCTTGTTCATCAAAAGAGAGATAGTCAATCATTTCTAAGATTTGACTAAATTGCATTGTTGGCGGCATTGTTACTTTCCCCTTTTTCAATACAGACTTTTATTTTACTCTGCTTGGGCAATAATGACATCCGCGATCGCGGATCGATGACAACTTTCCAACTCACAAAGAGAGATCGCCCCTCTTCATTCCCAAAAAGCGATCGCCCTTGGCGATCCTATCCCAAGCAATGGCAGTTTTAAAGTTTAATCAAGAAGATAACGGCGATCGCACTACGTTCTTCGGCATCGCACTTCACAGTTTCAATCAATGTGCATGGTGCGTTCCCCAAAAGCGATCGCTGGAGTAGCAGGACTTGCATTAGGGAACGCACCCTACGGCGATAGCGATCGCCTCTCCTTATCCCCAAAAAGCGATCGCCCTTGGCGTTCCCATCCCAAGCAATGGCAGTTTTAAAGTTTAATCAAGAAGATGACAGCGATCGCACTACAAGATCGGCAATCATAGTTCAATTCCATTGATCCAAATTTCATACTCGCTTATATCAACTTCATCATTCCAAACGATTCCGCTACCTGATGGATCAAGTTGAAAGTTTTTAAAGAAAGCATAGTTTTTAAGGGAAGAAAACATCGTTTTTTCTAGTAGATTTTCACAGTTATATTTTCTAGCTTGATGATTAGAAAAATGCACCAATAGAGTATAATTTTCAATGATTTCGGCTGATGTTATTTTGGGGTAAAGCATTGTTTTATTTCAAAGGTGGTAATTTATTAAATTCTTGAGTGTTCCACATTTTCAATAATTCTGATTGATAGATTGTTGCCCATTCTACAACCATTTTTGTGGCTCTATTAGGTAAGTCTCCTTCAATGATTTCTAAGGTTTCCAGATTAAATAGGGCGTTATATTCTCCATAAATCGCATGAAAATGGGGAGGTGGATGATCGGCAAAAAAGATTTTAATGATAATTCCATAAAATCGAGTAATTTCTGGCATAAATCTATTTTTATAAGTCTTGCTTTATGACAAAAATATTATAACAAAGCTTGTTGGGTTTTGTTACCTCGACCTAAACGACAAGATCAGCAATCGCACTCCTCATCCCCAAAAAGCGATCGCCCTTGGCGTTCCTATCCCAAGCAATGGCAGTTTTAAAGTTTAATCAAGAAGATAACGGCGATCACACTACGTTCTTCGGCATCCCACTGACAGCTGCAATCAATGTGCATGGTGCGTTCCCCACAAGCGATCTCTGGAGTAGCAGGACTTGCATTAGGGAACGCACCCTACGGCGATAGCGATCGCACTAACTTCACAGCTTCAATAGCGATCTCACTTCCCATTGTCCTAATCTAAAACAATAGTGGTTCCTGTCCTAAAAGCACGATAACGACCTCTGTTAGGAACTTCAATGATTTCACCGTAGCCTTCTCTTAGACAAAAATTGAAGGGATCATTTGGAGCTTTTTTACATTTACCGCATTCATGCCAGCCATCTCCAGTATTGTTATCGTATCTACACTTTTTGTTAGAAACTGGAATAAAACAATTCATAAAATTTTGACTATTTGGAGTATTGCCAAAACTACCCTGAAGTGGAGGAGAAATACGATATCGCCATTGACCATCCATTGTTTTATAACTTTCGCATTTATAAGTTTTTGGCTTGGCTTGAACAGGAGTTGATGATGCGACTGCTACAAGAACTGTAGCCAGCATGGAAACACTCAAAAGTTTGCAAATCATAAAAACTACCTTGTATTTGTCTTAATTCTTTGACTCAAACTCTCTCTAACTATTGATTATACAGAAACTTTCTGTCTAACAGTCCTCAGAGTAACGATAGGTGGAAACTTTCGGCATACTACCCCATTTTAGCGCAATCGCTGGAACTTTTCCGCATATTATACCCAAGAGCATATTAGCCAGATTAAACAACCTCTTTTAAGTGGATTCCTAACAACAAGCTGAAATAAAATAGACTTTTCGGGAAGTCTAGCACTAAGTCTTCAATCCACCCGACAATTAACTAATTTTCAGGGCAAAAGTGTCCTATTTATTGGTGTACTTGCAAATGAAGGACATAATGACCTAAAATCAGCTTATCTGACCATAATTCGTACTCTAGACGCAAATATTCGGGGAGATTATTCCCCTCTAATTGGAGACTACGGGTATAGTTGCGGACACGAAAAGCGTCACCCGGTTGAGAACTTTCGGCATTTAACCAGTAGCGACTGACACCAAAAACCCCTTGTTCCCAAAAATGACGATAGGAGAATCTTCCCTGGCCCTGCATGGTCATAATTACCCGATTGGCCGAAATTTCTAGCCAAATTAATTTATTTTGATTATTTTCGGGTTTAAGTGTCTCTATTTCCGCGAGAGCGACTGGTGGTCGATTGAGGAGAAGATGAAACCGGTGGCGATCCTTTTGGTAGAGGGTAGCGGAAGTGTCTAAAGTGGAGAGGATGGGTAGATCTGTCGAGAGCAGACAGAAGGAAACGGGACGGCGGTGATGGGCAAGCATAGACTAGACTTAATGGTGTCCTTATCTCCACAATAGTGGATTCTCCGCCCACCGCTACCGGCACCGGAAATTTTTTTGAGAAAAAATCCAGAAAGCACTTGCATTATTGAGGGACTTATGATTATAATTATTAATTGTGAGTAGCCTTCCTCGGTAGCTCAGTGGTAGAGCGGTCGGCTGTTAACCGATTGGTCGTAGGTTCGAATCCCACCCGGGGAGTTAATCAAAAATAGCAGCGGCAATAGCTTTTTATTGCTGCTTTTTGCTCTGACTAGAGAATTTCAGCGATCGCATTTTCTGGACCGACTAAAGAAATGTAAGGATTTTGAAAATATTTACTGGCTACCGATCGCGCTTGTTCGGGAGTAATCTGATTAATAGAATCCAGGAAAGTGCGATCAAATTCAATCCCCAAACCTAAGCTTTCATACCAACCGTATAATTGAGCGATTTCGGCGTTAGTTTGTTTACCGAGAGCATATTGACCCAATAACTTATTTTTAGCTGACTGTAACTCCTCCTCACTCAAAGTTACTTTATATAACCTTTCTGCTTCCTGACGCAATCCCGCTACTGCGATCGCTGTATTTTGGGGTGCAGTTCCCATATAAATGACAAATTGGGAAGAATCGAGACGGGTGGGATAAAAAGCAGAAACATCGTAGGCTAATCCCCGTTTTTCTCGCAATTCCACGAATAAACGACTAGATAACCCATTCCCCAGATAGGTACTCAATAATTTTAAAACGGGATAATCATCCTCTTGTACAGAAGACCCAGGGTATCCTAACATAACGATCGCCTGTTGACTAGCTTGGACGGTAGTTAAACAGGTGGGCTGAAAATCAAAAGCGGCTGGGGGTAAACTAGATAAAGGAAGATCGGGAATTGACCAACTGCCAAAAATTTCCGTTACTGCTTTTACTGCTTGCTCTAGGGTAATACGGCCAGAAAGACTAATCACCAAGTTATCGGGACGGAAAAAGCGACTATGATAGGCGAGAAGGTCATCCCGTTGCAATTGAGAAACCGTTGCCTCCGTACCCAATAAAGACATACCATAGGGATGATCAGGGTACATAGCGGCGCGTAATTGATTAAAAGCGACATTAAAAGGCTGTTCCAATTGAGAGCGAATGCTTTGACGGGTGAGATTTTTCTCTAATTCGATTTCTGGGGGTGGAAAACTGGGAAAACGAATAATTTCCGCCGCTAGACGCAATATATCTAGAAAATCCTTGGTAACGGTCTTTAAACTAACCACAAAATAATCAGTCCCTGTGTCCGCACTTAAACCGGCCCCCGTGGACTCAACTCGATCAGCAATTTCTAGGGAAGATAACTTTTCTGTACCTTTGGTGAGCAGCACTGCTAACAGACGAAATAAACCCGCTTTCTCGGGTTTTTCCCAACGAGTACCCGCATTTTTGAGGAAAATCCTCCCGGCAACTAACTCCACGGCCGTATTTTCCACCACTAAAAGAGTGATGCCATTTTCTAAGATTAAGCGGTGAATGGGAGAAGCGGACATCGTTTATTCACAGGGTTGCATTATTGTAATAGCATATCGCTCCGGGGAGAGATACTGACGAGCCAGACGTTGTAGATCTGACGGTTGCAAACTTTGGATAACTTGGGGATAGATCGTTGCTAGGTCGGCAGCTCTCAGGGTTTGATAATATCCATAGAGTCCGGCTAATTGGCCCGGGGTTTCTGTGGAGAAAATGTAATCGTTAGCTAATAACTGTTGAGTGCGGTGTAATTCTGCGGGGGTGACGGGATGATCGTGCAGATGTTGGAGATGTTCACAGATAATACCTTCAATTGTCTCAGTTTGTGAGCTAGATAGCCAAGCACCGATGGTAAAGAGACTAGAATCTCGTTGCAGGGAAAAATTACTGTTAATATCGAGGACGATTTGCGCTTCTTCCCGCAGCTGTCGCACTAACCGCGAACAGCGTCCCCCAGCAAGGATTACCGAAAGCAAGTCTAATCCAAAGGCATCTTCTAGGCGATCGCATCCCGGTCCAGTCCATCCCATCAAGAGACGAGAATGTTCTAGATGGGGTAAATATACTTGGGAGCGACGAATTTCGATCATGGGGGGTTCGGCAGCCACTAGATGGGGAGGGGATTCCGAGGGGACGGGAAATTCCCGAAAAGATTGCCGGATAATTTCTAAAGCTGGTTGGGGTTCAATTCCCCCGATAATCGCCACACACATATTTTCCGGTTGATAATAGGTGCGATGGAAACAGCGCATTTGATTGGGGGTTAATTGCTCTAAACGGGGTTGATCGCCTAAAATAGAGCGTCCGTAGGGATGGTTTTGATAGATACTTCCGCAGAGGGTTTGGTAGGCAATCCAATCGGGATCATCATAACAGGCCCTTAATTCTTCTAAAACTACATCTTTTTCCCGATAGAATTCCTCATCGTCAATCTCAGCATGGAGGAGAATTTCCGCCAGATGGGGTAGGGTATGTTCAATTTGATCCACACTGGTGGTGAGATAGAAGTGCGCGTAATCGTGACTGGTGGCAGCGTTGGTCATTCCGCCACAATTTTCGATTAAATAGTCAAAGAGTCCGGGGGGAAGTTTTTTCGTCCCCTTAAAGATCATGTGTTCGAGAAAATGGGCCATACCTAACCATGAGTCGGGTTCAGCGATCGCACCTGCTTTCACCCACACATCCACCACCACCACAGGAGTCACGGGTAAATACTGATGAATTACGGTTAAGCCGTGATCTAATTGCCATACCTGAGCGGGAAAAGAACTCGTTTGACACTGTGCTATCGACTTGATCAATGTCCGTTAACCAGATTTTTTGTTAAATTCTATACATAGGTTATCTTATCTCTTGCCTGCTCCACCATTAAAAAAATTTTGTCATGATTTCTAGACAATTCCCCCAAATATCAGCCTTATCGGTGCTCAGTGATCAGTTATCAGATGTGAGTTTTCGGTTCACTGATTACTGTTTACTGTTTACCGCTCCCTAATTAGGGTTTGCTGGATAAATCTAAAAACATTGTTCGATAAGACTTTTAGACTTTTTGTCAATCAAAAAGTGCCTTAGCTAGGAGTGATTGGGGGGAAAATTCAGGGACTTTTTCCCTGAAAATTAGGTAATTGACCACCTGAAAATCGCTAAAACCCCACACCCCACACCCCAACCCCCAACCCCCAACCCCCAACCCCCAACCCCCAACCCCCACCGAAAAACTTTTTCAGCAGACCCTAATTACTGTTTACTGTTTACTGATAACTGAAAAACCTCCTATGACAGACAATAGAGATAACTTCAACGAAACTTATAATGCACTAATCGAGCGCATTGTCAATCTAACTTTGGAAGGAAAAATTAGGGCTAAATCACAGGTTTATAACCTTTTGGCCGAGGGAGTAAAAAATGGCACAGGAGAAATTTTTGAGCGTTGTTTAACCGAAAAAATAATCGTTACTCGCTCACAGTTAGAAAGAAAAATTAAAGCGACTAGGGTTTTGCGGGCCTTGGAAACGATCGAAAGTGAATGGGAAAAATATCAAAAAACCAATCAGCAAAATTCTCTCACTGCAGCGGCGATCGATAATCTGGTGAAAATCGATCGAGAGGATCGTTTACTAACTTTAGTGAATTTAATCGATCCCAATCAAAATAATGCTTTAACCCTAGAACAATTACAACAGTTAGCCAAGCATTTACAGACAGTTTCCCAGCAGCGGGGAGAAGCGGATTTATGGCAAATTGCCACGGGGATTAATTTGGGGTTAAATACTTGGTCAAATTTATCGAATGATCTCACCAGTTGGCTCTACGAACAAAATCGCAATCTTGGCTTTACTAATGATAATGAGCGAGTGACACCCTGGCAAATTTGGGCAAGTAAAGTTAATCCCTCCTGGTTAAAACGAGTCTTAGAAAGTTTAGCTAATCAACAATCTTTTGATTCTATCACCGAGGATTTAACTTTAACCGATTGGGTAGAAACTGCTATTGTTTTTCAATATATCCAAAGGGGACTAATTAACTTTTTTGATCAGCGCATCTATAGCGAAAAACTGGGAGCCAAATTATCCATTTCTACCTTTCTCACCTTTGCTTTAATTTGGTCACTGTTAACCAATAGTTTCGAGCAAGTTAGTAAAAATTCTCTCTATAGTCGCGGCTGTTTTCAGATGGCTTTACAAATTCTGAGAACCTTTGCTCAACGGGATTATTTTCCTTTATACGGAGGAATTTTCGCCTCCTTTTCTGGCAGTTATCTCAAGGAGGCCTTAGATTATTTATCAATTCCTCTACGTTATGTGGAAGGTACGGGAGAAAAGGCGAGAATTTTAACTTTAATTGCCTATTCTAATCGCATTCGCGGCGACTATCCACAGGCCAGAGAATGTCATCAACAAGCTTTAGAAATTGCTCGTCAACAGCAGGACTCTGCTTGTGAAATAGCTAATTTAAACCATTTATCTCGTCTCAATGCTATCCAGAAAAACTATGCAGAAGCGATTAATTTAAGTCAGAGAGCTTTAATTTTAAGTCGTCAACAGGGTAATAGTTTAGGACAGGCTAACGCTTTAGCTAATTTGGGTTATAGTCAGGTACAGGAAGCACAACAGTTAGAGAGATATGATCCCGAAATTTATCAAAGTTCGATCGAGTATTTAAAACAGGGATTAAAGTTAGCGGAAAGTCTCCAAGATTGGCAGAGTAAATCTCTTTGTTGTAGCAGTTTAGGTTTAGCATATCTTGTCCTCGAAAGAACCCAAGATGCGATTAATATTCTCCTGCAAGGATTGGAATCGGCCAAATACTACGGAGATGTATATCTGCAAGGTTTATTACTAACTTATTTAGGGGAAGCTTACTATCAAGACAAGAATTTTGAACAGGCAATTTATATGGGTTCTCTAGGAATGTATTGGCTACACGAAATCGGTGCAGTGGAATGGCGACAAGCTGCTAGTCTATTAACGGTTATTCGCGGCAAAAATATCGCAGCTTTTGAGCAGACTTTCAGTCAGGAACGTTCCTCCCTGATTAAGTCCCTTGGACTGGAAGGCTACCAATATATCTCAGAAATTCTCAGCAAATATCAACAGGGTAATTAGTGAATACACAGCATAACCTATTAATTAATCTCTCGGTACTTTTTCCCCAACCCACGGGAATCAGTACCTACATTCTTAACCTCTTACCCTACCTGAAAAATTTAGAACCAACCCTACTAACAGTTAATAGTTATCCCGACTTTAACTGTTATTCTATCCCCAAGGGTCTCGGCCCCAATCGAGGAGCGAAAGGTCATTTAAAACGCTTACTCTGGACTCAGTTTCGGTTATCGTCAATTTACCGACAATTAAAGGCCAATTTACTCTTTTCTCCCCTTCCGGAAGCGCCGATAAATTCTCCCTGTCGCTTTGTCGTCATGGTCCACGATTTAATTCCCCTGCGGTTTCCCAGTTTTACTTCCCCCTTAACTCACTATTTCCGTTATTATGTGCCGCAGGTATTACAACAGGCAAAACATATTATCTGCAACTCTCAGGCAACGGCCAAAGATATCACTGAATATTATCAAATTCCCGCCGATAAAATTACTTCTATTCCCCTAGCCTACGATCATCATCACTTTCGCCCTATTCAAGATGATAAGCCAGAGCATCCCTATTTTCTCTATCTCGGTCGTCCCAATCCCTATAAAAATTTACCGCGTTTAATCGCCGCTTTTGCCCAACTGCCCCCAGATTTAACAGATTATCATCTTTGGATTGCCGGCAGCTTTGATCGCCGTTATACCCCCAATTTACAACAACAAGCGCAAGAATTAGCAGTCAGCGATCGCATTAAATTTCTCGACTATATCCCCTACGATGAGCTGCCCAAGGTTAT
This sequence comes from Microcystis aeruginosa Ma_SC_T_19800800_S464, assembly GCA_007095785.1. Taxonomy (GTDB): domain Bacteria; phylum Cyanobacteriota; class Cyanobacteriia; order Cyanobacteriales; family Microcystaceae; genus Microcystis; species Microcystis aeruginosa_E. The sequence continues at coordinate 9,626 of SFBL01000039.1, read as the reverse complement.
CAGTCAAGCCACTGCTTTAGTCTTCCCTAGTCTCTGGGAAGGCTTCGGGTTGCCCGTTTTAGAGGCTATGGCCTGCGGTACACCCGTCATTACCTCAAATTTGTCATCTTTGCCCGAAGTCACGGCAACAGCGGCAATTTTAATCGATCCCTATCGAGTCGAGTCCCTGGCCGATGCCCTGAAAATTATCGCTCAAGATCGACAATTACACTCAAAATTAAGTCATCTAGGCAAAAAACGGGCCGATGAGTTTAGTTGGCAAAAAACTGGTCTAGCTACGGCCGCAATCTTAAATCAATATCTAGGGTATGCTTAACTGACAGCGTTTCCCGTCCAGATGAAGTTTAACCTGATCGGTCATCGTCGGAAAAAGAAAAATAATTTGACAGATCGGCAGCATTTGCTGTACGATGGTTGATCGTGACCTCAATTGGAGAGATGGCCGAGCGGTTGAAGGCGCAGCACTGGAAATGCTGTTTAGGGGTAACTTTAACGAGGGTTCGAATCCCTCTCTCTCCGTCCCCAAAGCACCTCATATCTAGGAGGTGCTTTTTATAGCAGAGTATAGGAGTCAGGATTCTGAATTCAGGAGATTACTCTTATTGATTATCTTCTCCCCTGCTCCCCACTTCATAATTCATAATTTATAATTGATAATTCCCGCTCCCCACTTCATAATTCATAATTTATAATTGATAATTCCCAGTCTCTTATACTTTTTAAACAGGATTTAGTCTAATTCCTCGTGGGTAGGCCATCTTTACACTTAGCTAACCACTCCAATAAACTATCTAACTGCTGTTGCGGTTTTACCGCTCCTAAACCCCTAACTGTCACCTGTTTGGGACTATAAACAAAGCGTGATTGTATATGTTGGGGTAGGTGTTCTTGTAATAATTTCCACGCTGGTTCTTCCATAGGAGTTTCGAGGATAATATGCTGTTTTCCGTCGGGTTTAATGCGCGAAAAACCGAGGGATTTAGCCAGATGTTTTAACTCGATTACCTTAAATAATTGTGCCACTGGGGAAGGAATTGCCCCGTATCTATCGACTAAATCGCCGGCAATTTGTCCTAAAGTTTTCTGAGAATTGGCAGTAGCGATCGCCCGATAGACATCCATTTTCTGCTCCAGATCTGATATATAATCATTAGGAATAAATGCCGTCAATTTCAGATCGATTTGGGTATCCTCCACTTGCGGGATTTCTTGACCTTGAATTTCCCGCAAAGCTTCCTGTAACATTTCCATATATAGATCAAAACCGATCGCTTCCATTTGTCCCGATTGTTCCGCACCCAATAAGTTACCCGCACCGCGAATTTCCAGATCCCTAGTTGCTAATTGATACCCCGATCCTAACTGGGTAAATTCTTGGATTGCCTTTAATCTTTCCCGAGCGGTTTCTGTTAGTTCTCCCTTAGCTGGATAAAGTAACCAAGCGTGCGCTTGTACTCCCGATCGCCCCACCCGTCCTCGCAGTTGATAGAGTTGCGCTAAACCGAATTTTTGGGCATCTTCAATGATAATTGTGTTAACTCTGGGAATATCTAACCCCGACTCCACAATAGTCGTACAGACTAAGATATCCGCTTCCCCATTATTAAAAGCTAACATGGTGGTCTCTAATTCGGACTCATCCATACGACCATGGCCGATGGCAATTCTCGCACCAGGAATCATCCCTTGAATTGCTGCCGCTTTTTCTTCAATTCCCTCGATTCTGGGTACTACATAAAAAATCTGTCCCCCCCGATCCAATTCGTTGCGAATTGCCGTTCTAATCACATCAGAATTATAACTAGAAAGGTGGGTTTGGATGGGACGACGAGAGGGGGGAGGTGTGGTAATTAAACTCATTTCTCGCACCCCAGAAAGGGACATATAAAGAGTCCGGGGAATCGGTGTCGCACTCAAAGTTAACACATCAATATTACTTTTAAAAGCCTTAATTTTTTCCTTTTGATTGACCCCAAAACGCTGTTCTTCATCAATTACCAATAACCCTAAATCTTTAAACTCCACCGCTTTACTCAATAACAACTGCGTCCCCACCACTATATCCAATTCCCCCGTTTTCAAGCGCTGGACGATATCTTTTTTCTCGGAATTGGTGCGAAAACGATTTAATAAACCCACATTAATGGGATAGGGAGCAAAACGTTCTTTCAGGGTGTGATAATGTTGTTGGGTTAAAATCGTTGTTGGTGCTAATAAAGCCACCTGTTTATGACCCGTGGTGACAGCTTTAAAAATAGCACGAATGGCCACTTCTGTCTTACCAAAACCCACATCCCCACAGACTAAGCGATCCATCGGGCGATCGCTTTCTAAATCTCGTTTCACATCCTGTATCGCTTTCAGTTGATCAGCAGTGGGTTGGTAGGGAAAAGAATCCTCTAACTCCCGCTGCCAGGGATTATCCATCGGATAGGCAAAACCCGATTTTTGGGCGCGTTGGGCGTAAATATTGATTAAATCAACCGCTAACTTCTTAACCGACTTCCTGACGCGAGCTTTCGTCGCTTCCCACGCTTTGCCAGAGATTTTATGTAATTCAGGCTCTTGATTACCTGTATGACGATAACGGGAGAGATTATCAACAGAATCGGCAGGAACCCGCAATAATCCATCAGCATACTTAATAACTAGATAATCTCGACCTTGCACTACTCCGCTAATTGTGCTTTCCTGCTTTTCTAGTTTGATAAACTGTCCGATGCCATGGTGTTTATGTACTACAAAATCCAGGGGACGGAGTTTGTTCACGTCCACCTGTACCGAGGCTGCTTGCCGACGTTTGCGGACGTAACCAGCAGTATTTAAAAGATGTTGCCCGAAGAACTCTCGATCGGTAACGACGACTATGCGATAGGTGGGGAGGATAAAACCTTCTAATTCAGCTAATCCTGAGTATTTTAGGGCTGTAGCGGTGTTTTGAATGATTAAGCGCTCGATCGCCCCAAAATCGAGGGGATTGGGGATAAATTGGGCTGGACAGTCGTGTTCCTGTAATAACGAGACTGTACGGGAGGGTTGGGCAGATATTAACCATGTAGCGTACTTATTTACTTTAATACCGCTATAAATCTCTCTTTTTCCCCGTAAAATTTCCGCTAGTTTGGCGAATTGCCCCGGATTGGTGGGAATCGGACGACTGGAGAGATTAAGACTATTTTCGGAGAGGTGATCGTCTATTTCTGAGAGGTAGAGATGGGGAAATTTAACCGATATTTGCAGAGATTCGCCAAAAGAACGGTGAATTTGCGGTAAAGCTGGTTCTATCTCTTGCCAGCGTTCCCCAATATATTCTATCCAGCGATCGCTTCTAGCTTGACAGCTTTCCAGTTCATCAAAGGCAATAAGAGTATTTTCGGGGAGATAATCCAATAAAGAGGCAGGTTGACGGAAGGACAAGCCTAAAAATCGCTCAATTCCCTCTGGATAAATGCCATTAGCCAATTTTTCTCGCTCTTCAGCCTCCAAATAATCGGCCACTGTGGGGGGAAGAGAAGGGGCAATGATCGCTGCGAAGCTAGTGGGAGTAAGAAGCAGATTGGGGATAGAATCGAGGGATCTTTGGGTGGCAGGGTCAAATTCTCGCAATTTTTCCAATTCATCGCCGAAAAATTCTAACCTGACTGGTAATTCGGCCGAAACTGGGAAAATATCAACGATATCGCCGCGACGACTCCATTGCCCTTCGGTTTCTACCAGTGAAACCCGTTGATATCCTAATCTAGCTAGGGTTAGATCGAGGTTTTTGGCTTCTATAACCGTTCCTACCGCAAAATTATCGCTATATTGCTCGAAAACCTCCCTAGGGGGTAAATGGGGCTGCAGGGCCTTTTCGGTGGTAACGATCGCAATTCCGGCATCTTGATGACTGATTGCCGATAATACCTGCATCTGTCCCCAAATCATCTCGGATTCCCGATTAAATGTCTCGTAGGGGCAAGCTTCCGAGGTGGGATAAAAGAAAACACCTTTCCACGTCATCGCCTCTAATTGTGCCGCCCAACGCGCCGCTTCTTCTAGATTGGCACAGATAATTAAAAGGTTTTTTCCTTGACAACGGGCGAAAGCTGTGCTTATTAATCCTTTCGGTAAGCGGGCAAGGCCAGTTAGGGTTAAATTGCCGTTTTTCTCCAGTTTTTGGATAAGTTCGGCAGTTAGAGGCGATTTTTCAATGTTGCGAACAACGGAGGCAAAAGTCATTTTTTAGTTAAGCTCTCCTGAATTTAAACTGCCTCTTGGGAGTTTTAGTACAAATGCTCAGGCTTCCTCTCCCAACTCCGGCACTCCAGTGCAGTCTTAACGAGTATCGGTTATCAGTTGTGAGTTTTCAGTTCACCGACTACTTTTTGGGGCTAATTTTTTTGGGCTTTATTTGACTTGACCAGAGGGGGGTCGCAGGCGCACGGATTTTCCATTGTCTATATAATATCATGTCAAGCGTTGGTTGGCAAGAGAAAAAATTGGCTTTCTTTTTCTTTCTTTGTGTCTTTGTGGTTCTTCCCACTCCCTTGCCAGCAGCACTGTATCTTAGAATACATTTTATCCAGCAAACCCAAGAGAGCCAAAAATTGATCAGGTGATACCTTAGTCACGATCGCTCCAGAATAATCAGTACATCTATACCGAGATATTTTCAGAATGATAACGATTCTCATCGACTGTGATAAGATGAGAATCATAATCAGACTCAGTTAATCTCATGGGTAAAAAATTCCAGTTAACAGCGATCGCTTTAACAATGACTATAGCCAGCTTAACAGCTTGTAGTGGTCCCTCGGTCAAGGAAAAGGAAGCAAAGACACCCTTACAGGTGACAGTGAGTATCGTACCGCAGGAATATTTCGTCAAACGCATCGGCGGTGATAGAGTCAGTGTTAATGCCATGATTCAACCCGGGACAGATCCCCACACCTATGAACCAAAACCCGAACAATTAAAAACCACAGCCCGATCGCAAGCCTACTTTAAAATCGGTGTATCCTTAGAAGATGCTTGGAAAGATCGCTTAAACAGTGTTAACCAACAGATGTTAATCGTCGATACCAGTCAAGGAGTAGATAAAATCCCTTTGACAGCAGAACATAATCACGATCATGATCATGATCACAGCAAGGAAAAAAAACATCAAGAAGAAAAAAACACCCTAGATCCCCATATTTGGCTATCACCAAAAAGAGTCAAAGCACAAGCAGAAACTATTTATCAAACCCTAGCACAACTCGATCCCAGTCAGGAAGCTATCTATCGGGCTAACTTGGAAAAATTCCGTCAGGAATTAGACACATTAGATCAAGAAATTCGGCAAAACTTGGCAGGGATTAAAAACAAAAAATTTATGGTGTTTCATCCTGAATGGGGCTATTTTGCCCAAGATTACGGTTTAGAGATGATTGCGATCCAAATCGAAGGCAATGAACCCAGTGCTGCCCAGTTGAGTCAACTAATCAAACAGGCAAAAAAAGAGAATATAAAAGTTATTTTTACTCAACCAGAATTTAGCCAGAAAAGTGCCGAAACTATTGCGAGGGAAATTGGGGGACAGGTAATCCCTATTAGTGCCTTTGCTCAAAATTGGAGTGAAAACCTGCGACAAGTTTCCCAAAAAATGGCCACAGTTTTAAATTAGTAATTGCTTGTATATGTCAACGATCATTACCATTAGTAATCTCTGGGCCGGCTACGAACAGGAACCCATCCTCGAAGATATTAATTTAACCATTCAAGAACTGGATTTTCTGGGAATTATCGGGCCGAATGGAGGGGGAAAAACTACCCTGCTTAAGGTTTTACTGGGATTAATGAAACCTTGGCGCGGAGAAGTCAGTATTTTGGGACAAAGTGTCCAAAAAGGTCGGGAATTAGTCGGTTATGTACCGCAGTTTGTCGAATGCGATCGCTCATTTCCCATCACTGTGGGTGAGGTAGTAAAAATGGGGAGATTGAGCAGCAAAAAACTCTGGCAAGGCTATAGTAAAAAAGATGAGGTAAGGGTAGATAAAGCTTTAGATAGTGTGGGAATGTTAGCGTTGAAAAAAAGGTCGATTGCTGAACTTTCGGGAGGACAGCGCCAACGGGTTTATATCGCTCGCGCTTTAGCGGTAGAACCCCGTCTCTTGATTTTAGATGAACCCACTGCCAGTGTCGATCCCCAAATGCGTGCTAGTATTTTTTCCCTGTTGCAAGAACTGAATGAGTGGATGACTATTTTAATTATTTCCCATGATCTGGGAACCCTATCTACCTATGTTAAATCGATCGGTTGTCTCAATCGTCGTCTCTATTATCACGGCCAAAAATCTCTCACTGCCGCTATGTTAGAACAAGTGTATTGTTAAAAGTTTTCTCCTTTCAAGAATAGTCCTAATAACGCAAGATTCAACGATATTTGTAAACTGCTAGAATTAGAAGGGTTTTCCCTTGATCGAATTACAGGTAGCCATCACATTTTTAAAAGAAATGATATTATTTTGGTCATACCTGTTCATAATAAAAAAGTAAAATCTGTTTATATTCGTCGAGTCCTTGAAATCATCGGAGACAACTAAAGATGAATTATCCAATTATTATTTATCCCTGTGAAGAAGGCGGTTTTGTCGCTGAAATTCCAGCACTATCTGGCTGTTTGGCTCAGGGTGAAACCTTAGAAGAAACCCTACAAGAATTACTGATGGTAAAAGATTTATGGTTAGAAACAGCCCAAAAATATAATCAAAAACTTCCCAACTTAGAAACAGAGATAGCGAAAATCAAAGCATTAAGCACTGTATAGAGCATTTTTGGGGGAATTGCGATCGCTAACTGCCGTCTTGACTTAAAAAATAGTTACTTAACGCGCTTTTTTGCTTTTAATCATGACGAATTTGTAATTATTCTGCGTTACGCTAAAACATCCTAGCGTGCTACTATTCTGGTCAGTGATTCTTGACAGTAACCAGACGCGATCGCAGATTCAGGCGGATCAACAGTTTCCCAGGTCGGTAGTCAGACAAAGGGACTTTTGGTTAATGCCGATGGTTCTGTAGATATTTATTTCGGGCCGAAACCGCCTGCTGGCAAGGAGAATAATTGGGTACAGACGATTCCTGAAACGGGTTGGAACACGATTCTTCGGCTTTATGGCCCGCTTGAGCCTTGGTTTGACAAGACTTGGCGACCAGGGGAGATCGAGTTATTGAAATAGTCCTATCTAGAATATTTCTTGATCGCTGATCTGTAGGTTGGATTGAGGTGACAAAACCCAACATTACCTTTTTTCTTGCCCATAAAATCGGCGTTGCCAAAGGCACTGCAAAGCAGACCGCCCCTTATCAAAAAGAAAAGCGATCGCAGTAACTCGACAATTAGCCAAAAACACAGTTATCATTTACCTGTGAGATCGGCGATCAAACTTGAGTCGGCACGCAGTAACCCACAATGAGGTTATCATTTCCCATAGTTGGGTTGCGTTCCTTAACCCAACTTACAAGATCGGCGATCGCTAAAAAAATTCTTCAAAGGTTAGGATTATGAGCGATTTTGGTATTGGTAATGTTGTGGGTAAAGTTGCGGGTAAATTGGCTAATGCTGCTAATTCCAGTCAAGAACTTATGTGCATCGGAAAATGTGGCAAAATCACTAAGCACATAAGCATAGGTTATGCAGATGCGGCTCTGTCAAAATGTAGTCATCGTGGAAGGGGAGAGGGAGAGCAAGTGTTTAGCTCTGTCGTCGGAACGCTTGGTGATTTTTTCCCTGGTTCACCTCTTGTTGTGGGCAACCCCTATGCCTGTACTCATTGTAACAAAATTCGAGTACATGGAGGTGCCCTATCTGATATTATGAATAAAAAACTTGAGTACTATCTGAAGAAAAAGTAAACGGCATTCGATACAGAGGTACTTGAGTGCGATCGCCGATCTTGTAGTGCGATCGCCGATCTTGTAGGTTGGGTTGAGGTCACGAAACCCAACATTTCCACACAAACAATATGCCCTTCCAAATTTAATTAACATCATTATCTTTTAATTTGTTGGGTTGCGTTCCTTAACCCAACCTACCGAATTTTTGAAAAATTTGAGCTGATCTTGTAGGTTGAGGTGACGAAACCCAACCTACATTTTATTCCATACCGATATCACTATCAAAGATCAGCTTTTCTGAAGCTCCTCACATCTGATCATAAATTCCTTCTTCAACCTAACGGTGAAAACTGGAATATTGCCAATCTTTCGGAGCGTTTACTAATCCATGATGCACGGTATTCGAGATGATTAACAAAATCTCAATAAAAAAACCCTTGACAAATCCCCGCCCTTGACAGATACTTATATATAGAATGGGAATCCGTACCTTCCTACAAACCCTCTTTTTTTAGGTTAGATAAGCGTCAAGAAAATAAAAATCTAATACCTGACCAGCGCTAAAGAGGATAGGTTATGACAACTAAAGACTTATACGAACAAGACTATCCTGCTTGGTTAGAAGAAACGGCCAAACAACTGCGACAAAGACAGACAGATGTATTGGATTGGGGAACCAACAGAGACAAAAATTATTATTATTAGTTGTAAATTTCATTATGACTAGGCTCAATGTAATCGCTGTTATCTTGTTGATTAAACTTTAAAATTGTCATTGCTGGAACGCCAAGGGCGATCGCTTACAATAGGGGGAAAACTTTTAGAAAGCAACCTTGATTACTATTCTTACTCATGCCCACTCTATCAAGCTTCTATGGAATAAAAATCGGCTCTTCGGGACTTGGTATGGTTCGATATGGGGGCATAAATCGACTAAATCCTTATCTGGCAAGAGATTTAATTGATTAGTTCGCTCTAGATCGCAAACAATTGACAAAAATCGCGGTAATGTCTGTCTCTATAAGGGTTTCATTCCTTATAACCCCCATCCATTGCATAACACAAACCGAAGAGCCTAAAAATCACCATGAACTATAACGATCACAATCCGCCTCATATCCATGCCGAGTATCAAGATTATGAAGCAGTTATAATGATTCACACAGGTGAAGTTTGTGGTCAAATGCCCAAAAGAGGACTAAATCTAATATGGGAGTGGCTTGATCTACACCAATCTGAACTATTGGAGAACTGGGAAAATGCGCGTCAAAGAAAACCTCTTAACAGAATCGATCCCCTTCCCTAAAAAGGAGCTATTTCTTCATGTTATCTGTGTGGAATATCTGGATAAGTATCAATTAAAGCTAACCTTTAATAATGGAATAGAAGGGATTGTAGATTTAGAACAAGAATTGTATGGGGAAATCTTTGAACCCTTAAAAGATAAAAGTTTATTTCAAAAAGTATATGTAAATAGTCGGACAATAGAATGGCCAAACGGAGCAGACTTTGCCCCTGAATTTTTATTTGAAATTGCTCTCGACAAGCAACCGGTTAGTATGGTCGGTGATCCTGTAGGGTACGCTAGTGAAATGTAACGCACCTTATTTATTGTTATTCACCGTAATTATCTGATTTTTGGGATGTTTACTAATGCGATCTCATATTACCGTCTTCATAGTGCGGGATTTGTTGTACAATAGGTAAATGAAGATTTTAGGGGTAATCAAAATGTTAAGTATTGATACTATTAATGAAAATATTGCTCAA
>SFBL01000038.1 GCA_007095785.1 Microcystis aeruginosa Ma_SC_T_19800800_S464 | reverse complement strand
AGTGGGAATGTCTTTTCTGTGGAACTTTTCATGATCGAGATGTAAACGCTGCGGTAAATATCAAGGTCGCCGGAGGACATTCGGAGACTTTAAACGGACGTAGAGGAAAGCGTAAGACTACCGCTAAGGTAGCAGCATCCTATGAAGCGTCAACCCCATTCAGCGACCACCCTAAAAAAGTGGCGTGGTGAGGAATCGCCGTCCGTTTTACGGCGGCGAGGATGTCAATCTTCGCGCTTTTTCAGCTTGAGCAGGTTTTTGGTTTTCCGCAAGTGTTTTCGAGTGAAGCCTTCCAGTTGCTCGAAGTTTTCTTGATCGGCTACAAGGACTATTGCCCCTTGTAGCCACGTACTGACCGCAGGTTGCTGAATACTCCAAGCGATGAGTCCGCAGAGGAAGATGGCGACGATTTGTAAGAGGATGACTTGACGACGATCGAGCTTTTTGGGTGCGGTCATTCGGTTCTTGCTCCAAGCGAGACCAAATATTGCTGTCTTGCTCAGGTTGACTGACGCACTTTCCCAAAGGTTTTTTGACCTTCTCTAGCATACACATCGGTTGCTTCAGTTGTCAAGCGAGTGCGGTCGCTGAAAGCGCGCCCTTAGAGACCAGTCGGTACGATCGCACCCCTCGATTGCTATTAATTTATCTCCACAGGAGAGATTGCGAGGCTCGCGATCCCTGTTCTCGAAAGTCTCGAAACTGGTTTCCATTAATTCATCTCCACAAGAGAGATTGCGAGCGGAGTTTAATAAATTAAACCCTGATAACCCAGAAGTTTCCATTAATTCATCTCCACAAGAGAGATTGCGAGTTTTATCTCTGGTACTTATGGGTTCGGGGAAGACCCGTTTCCATTAATTCATCTCAACAAGAGAGATTGCGAGCCCGTATGACTTGGTTGGCTTGGCGCGGTTACAAGTTTCCATTAATTCATCTCCACAAGAGAGATTGCGAGTCAGGAATATAGAGGTGCTTTTAGTGATAATATTGTTTCCATTAATTCATCTCCACAAGAGAGATTGCGAGAACGCCACGTCAAAGCCTTATAGGATAAGGGTTCTGAAGCTGAACTGCGCCCGCCTGTCAATCTTGGCACGATCAATCTCAAGCTGTCAAGGCAAAAATCGCTGAAACCCTTGCCCTGTATGATGCGCCCGTATCTCTACCCCTAAATTCCCCGAAACATCGCGGCTTGACTTTGAGCCTTAGCCCTCCAACTTGTCTTGGTAACAGCTACGATGAGGCGCAAACGGGGATCGATCTCGTACATCCGATACGTGAGATCTGTTCTGACGATTCTCCACAGAGAAAAATCCTCTGACTCCAACAGCCAGAGAATTCCTCGATTTAATGCAACTTATTAGAAATAAGTGGTTTTCATTAATTCGACTTCTAAAAGAAGCTGAGAAAAGGGATTGATCGATCTCTTTTCTGTCGTTAGAGTACCGAAGAAGGCGGGGACGAAAATAGGTCAGCCCGATCTTGACTTTTTAGCGATTTCGTGGGAGTGAATCGAGTGATGGGCAAAGCTGTTTCCAAAGTGTCGCGGGAATCTCCTCGAAATGTTCCAGCAAGAAGTTCATCAAAGCCAGATGGCGCACATCGGTTGGAGTTGGGTGACGGTAGTGACGGCCTCGTTTAAACCACCCTCGAACGGTGGACAGAGATCGATCGCAAATTTCCGCCATTTGTTCGTGAGTTACTTCCCACTTCTCATAGAATTGCCGGGGGGTCATTCCCAACTCGCACTGACAGTAGAGTGCGATTAGTTTATGTTCTCGCGGTTGTAGTTGGTGCGGTTTATTCATCTTCCAAAAGTTCTAGATCGCATTCCCAAGCGGTATCCACGGTACACCAGCGAGCCGAGGGGGAATCGGGATCTAGCAGTAGTAAATAGCACCATAGCCAGCGTCCGCTTTCGGGAGCATAACCGTAAAAGCGACCGATGACGATCCCCCAGTCCGTCAACACCAGATCGTCGAGCGGTAGCCAGCGCAGACGGGAACCGAAGGGAAAGCGGGGAGGTCGAGCGTCTAGAAAGAAGGAGGGAGAATCGGACGGAAGCGGTAACTGTCGTGCGAGATCGAGACATTGAGAGAGATGATCGCCTTTTCCCTGACGGATAGCGTTCAAAAACGCCTCCAAAAAATCGAGACCGAGAAGATTGGTTAACTGTCGGATGAGTAGGGTAGCCAACGTTTCTAAGTCACCTGCTCCTAGGTCTTTCCCGGTCAGTGCGGCCAATTTATGGAGTAATTCGATCACTCCAAAATCATCGAGAGCTTTCCGATAATTGGGTGGTTCTAGTTGTAGATAGTTTTTTTCGGGAGTAAGCATGGCTGTTAATAAAGCGAGAAAGTATTTAGAGCGATAAAAGCGGGGGGATTAATGAGAATCTAACCTCACGACCACGATCGTTTTTTTTTCTTGAAAATACCAGTAAAATCTCAGGGACATGGAAGCGGAAGATCCCCATAGCTTTCCCCCTCGCTCGTGATAGCGATGAGTTCTCAAGCTCCTGTATTCTGGTCCGAGCGAAGTGATTAAGTAAAAAGCTTTACAATACCTATCACGAGTTTTCAATGGCAGGGAATTCAACTGTTCTGTAACCCGAGCGCTCAAGATTAGAGAGAATTGCAATTCAGATCAGATAATAGGCTATCGAGCAAAGGTATAGGTAGAAGCTCGGTAGTCCGGGGGAGAGCGTATTCGACAATAGATGAGCATCATCCTTTTAAATAATTAAAGCTGGGTCGTCGATTTGAAAATCGGGCTGTATACCGAGAACGATTACTTTATTCCGACAGTGTTCGGATAGAGGATAAAAGCGCAGTTGATCTTCTCGCCGCTCAAGTAATTGGAGTAGTCTCGCTTGTAACTTTTCGTACTGAGCGGGATTGAGAACCGACTCGAACACGGATTTTTGGATTCTTACTCCGTAAGCTTCCAAGAGACGAGCGACTCTCGTGCGGCGGCGATCATCGACAATATCGTAACAGATGAGATAAAACATAGTTGCGATAGCGATAGAGTTCGGAATTTACCATTTCATTAATAAGGGGAGGTAACTATCGCTCGCTCCTTGTAAATGGGAAATGTATTGCTGAACTTGCCACTCTAACGCTTGATGGTAGGTCATGTTTCCCGCGAGCCAATGACAGACTATTGTTTGTAGTTTCGATTCCCAACAGTCAATAAACTTTGCGATACCGAGCGGGGAAAGTAAGCCGTGATCCCTTGTATCGTTCTCGATAAAATCTTCCCGAGTTAGTTGGCGGAAGTGAAGTGATTCGACGATTAGTTCTTCCACAAGTTGAGGGCGAAATTGCTCCATTAAATCGCAAACTAAAGGAGTATGATTGGAGCAACTCGTGTGAAAGTGTCCGATCTCTGGATCAAGTCCAGAGCGTGTGATTAGATGATAGAGACTTTGAGAGAGGAAAGCGTAACCCAGGTTCAGTAGCGTGTTAACCGACGAATTTCGCGGCAAAGTCGGCGAGGGTTGAATTTGAAAACTATCAGGAAGCAGGAAAGGAAAAGCTCGTCGGTAAAAGTAAGAGGCTTGTTTCTCGATACGCCACAGAGTTTGAACCGTTTTTGCACTGGGTAAATCCCCTTTTAATAGGGTTAATTTGTCTAGTGCTTGCCGAATAGCTAGACAATAGGTATTAGACGTTAAGGACTGCAAAAGTATTGTCTGGCGATTGTGGATTTTCGCTCGCAATAATGTTCGAGCGAAAGCCCGGCTAAATGCCTGATCTTGCTGACATTGTTTTTGTCGATCGATATGTTTACCGCTTAGAGGTTTTCCTCGATCGCAGTGAACTAATATCTGTCCCTGTTCAGCAATAAATAAGATAGGAATTCGATAATGCTTAACAGCATTTTCGGACTGACGGGATACTTGGACTCCGGGAAAGAGGATGATTTGTTTAACGGATTCTATGGGAATTTTCCTGAATATCTTCTGTTGTTTGAATATCTGAAAATTTTTCGAGTCTGCTTTTAAAATTGAAGGAGTCTCGGTAAGGTAAAGGGTGAACATAAGAGGTCCTCTTGGTTGAAGGATCGAGATATTGATTCTGGCTAGGTTTTTCGCCTTACGTCTATGTTAGAGAGGGGAATACAAGTTACGATTTGAGAACGGAGAAAAATTATATGAGTTTCTATATAACTTTTCGTCCAGTGATATGATTTTAGCTGTCGTGGTTTCTTCTCCACCAGCGATCTAGAGCCGCTTCTCGATCGAGAAGCGGATCGAAGTTACGCGACTTGAAATCGGAAGTGATCTCTTTTATTTAACGTGAGTTCGAGATAAACTGAACTCCCGATAAGTCGAGAGTTAAAATCTCGATTTTCTTGTCGAGATCGTGGCTAAATTCCCTTGACCCGAACTAAGATTTTCACCATTTGTTCGGTGATTGTAGCGGTCGATAAACTTCCCTTTCTCCAAGAAGACAAGCGATATACTCCCCGATTTGTAACTCGAAGCACCGATAGTAAGTGACTTTGGTTTTGGTGTAGGGATGGGTGATTTCCGATTGTAACTTCTGTTGCCAGTGCTTGAGAAAAATCTTGAGAGCCTTAGAGGTTAGATAAACTCCCCCTCGGGCATCGGGAGGAGTAAAATCGTCGACTTGAAAAATACGACCGTTGATTAGAGAAACTACCAGCGAATCAACGAGTGGCGCGCGGAACTCCTCTACTAAATCCGATACCAACGCCGGGTGATTGTCGCGGGGGGTATGGAGATGCCCGAAGTGGGGGTGTAGTCCGAGTGATCCGACCAGAGAATAGATATTTTGAGAGACCAGAGTGTAACCGAGACTTAACAAACTGTTGACTGGATCGGCGGGGGGACGGCGAGTTCGTTTGTCGAACGCGAAGGGCGGTTGAATTAACCGTCCTAAAGCTTCAAAATAGACCCGCGCGCACTGCCCCTCGCAACCGAGTAAACTCTCCACCGAAGGAGCGGTCTGGATTTTCTCTCGCCAGTCGCCCAACGTCGCGATCGCCTCGATTACCGATTCGTTCCTGCGGCGGCGGTTCAATCGACGCAATAAAATCTGGCTGTTATGCCGTTTGGCTTCCACAATACTCTTGGCCTGTCGTAGGGTAAACTCCTGGTCACGGGAACGATGTACCTGTCGGATCAGATAGTCGATCTCGGCGGTTTCTCCCTGCAAGCGTCCGAAATAGCGTCCCCGCCCGGAGAGAAACATCACCGGTATCTGTCGTCGCAAGGCTAGATTGACCGCGCCGTGGGAGAGAGCGCCAGAACCGAACAGGACAACGTGACTGACTTGATTGACGGGAACAGAGATTTCTAGAACACCCTCTCGGTAAACCTGAAATTGCTGGTGCTTGACCTTTAGGCAAGCTCTCTCTTCGGTGACGTAGAGTATCGCCATCGTTTTTCTCCGTGAAATGTTACTTCCTATTGTTCACGGGGGGATATAAGTTACTAGCCGAGAATCGAGGAGGACATAAGAGTTGATATATGACTTCGATCTCCGATTGTTCGGGCGGTACTCGTGCTAAGGTGGAGAAAAATCGGCACCGACCCGTTTCGATCGCCGATAACTACGAGTCAAGATCGAAAAAGACCGATGGGAAAGCGATCGCTGGTGGCCTCGATTACTGGAATCAAGGTGGCCAAGCTAAAGTTAGAAGGCAGAAATTTGAGCCAGAAAGCATTGGGGGAAGAACTCGGGATTTCTTGGTCAACTATTAGCAAGTTTTTCAATGGAAAACCCGTAGATCGTCCTATTTTTGTCGAGATTTGCGAGTTTCTATCTTTGGAATGGGAAGATGTTGCCCTGTTTCCAGAAAGGAGTGGTGAGGCAGGGGAGGAACATCCCCGCCCCGCTCCCGAACCTCCCGTGAGCGAAGCGCTGCTGCAAGCAGATCGACCTATCGAGAGGTTCGGGGCGTTAATCGCCGATAAAACCGAGGGTTTCGTCGGGAGGGAATACGTCTTCGAGGCGATCTCCGAATTCTTGACCGTTCACCCCAAAGGTTACTTTATCCTGCAAGCCGATCCGGGCATGGGAAAAAGTGCCATTCTCGCCAGATACGTTCAGCGTTACCCTTGTCTCGCCTATTTCAATGTCAGAGCGCAGGGAATTAACCGCGCCGGGCAATTTCTAGAAAGCATCTGTACCCAATTGATCCGGCGTTACGACCTACCCTACCCCGTTTTACCCCAGGGTGCCACGTCCGACGGCGATTTCTTCGCCCGATTGCTAGTCGAGGCGAGCGGGCGATTGGAGAACGGGGAAAAACTAGCGATCGTTATCGATGCCCTAGACGAAGTAGACACGGCCGGTCAAGACCCCGGAGCTAATCTCCTCTACCTTCCCGCCCATTTACCCGGCGGGGTGTACTTGATTCTCTCCCAACGCCCGATCACTCTTCCTTTAACGATTCACGCGCCCGAATACCGGTTCGATTTGAAGCAGTACGAACGGGAGAGTTCGCAGGATGTA
This sequence comes from Microcystis aeruginosa Ma_SC_T_19800800_S464, assembly GCA_007095785.1. Lineage (GTDB taxonomy): Bacteria > Cyanobacteriota > Cyanobacteriia > Cyanobacteriales > Microcystaceae > Microcystis > Microcystis aeruginosa_E. The sequence continues at coordinate 5,147 of SFBL01000038.1, read as the reverse complement.
CGGGACTACCTTCACGGCGCGACCGAACGGGAGAAACTTCGGGACTGGATCGAGGGGAAGCGGTTGTCGATCGAGGAATTCGTTTCCCGTCTCGCCCACCTGAGCGAGAATAACTTCATGTACTTGCGTTACGTCTTACCGCAAATCGAGGCGGGATTCTATCGGGATTTTAAAATTGACGGTTTACCGAAAGGGTTAGAGGGCTACTACGAGGATCACTGGCGACGCATGGGGATGAATGTCAAACCCATACCGCACCTCAAGCTAAAAATCATTTATATTTTAGGGGAGATCCGCCAACCCGTTTCCCGACAGTTGCTCGCAGAATATGCCAGAGAGGGGCAGTTGACCGTTCAAGAGGTACTGGACGATTGGGAGCAGTTTCTACACGAGCGGGAAATCGAGGAGCAAAATTGCTACAGCATCTATCACACCAGCTTTCTGGATTTTCTCCACCGTAAAGATATCGTGCGGGCGGCTGGAATCGATCTGGTCAAGATTAACACCTTGATCGCCGATCGCCTGTGGGCGGGGTTATTCGATGATGACTGATCTCGGGGCGAAATTGCGTCGGATGCCGCCTGATCGACGGCGCGCGACCCTGGCTAACTTGCCCTCTCATCTAGCCAACGCGGACGAGAGCGATCGTCTATACTTTCTACTGATGAATTTTGCCTTTATCGAGGCCAAGATTTTTGAATTGGAGTTACGGTCACTCGTTGAAGATTATGTTTTAGCGGTACAATCCCCCCTAAACATTCCGGAAGAAAAAAAAGGAACTCTGAGATTACTTCAACGCGCTATTCAACTTTCAGCGCATATTTTAGAGCGAGATAAAACTCAACTAGCGTCACAGTTAATCGGGCGTTTATTCTCTTTTCCAGAAATAGAAATTCAAAACCTTTTGGAGTGCGTCAAATCCAGTCAATCGCGGACTTGGATACGTCCTTTAACCCCAACGCTAACCCCTCCCGACGATACTTTAACGGGTACTCTTGTCGGACATAGAGGGCCGGTTCAAGCGGTCACGATAGTGGCCGATGGCCGAAGAGCGATCTCTGGGGGAGAGGACAAAGATCTTTACGTTTGGGACTTGGCTGCCGGAACCCGGATTCATCATCTTTCGGGCCATCATCAGGGAATCCTCGCGGTTGCCGTCACTCCCGATGGTCAAAAAGCGGTTTCCGCCTCTAGAGATACCACTCTAAAGATCTGGGATTTAATGAACGGGAGGGAGATAAAGACTCTGAGTGGTCATACCGCCCCGGTGTTGTCGGTAGCCATCACTCCCGACGGAGCGAGGGTGATTTCGATTTCGGCGGACAGAAGCCTGAAAATCTGGGATTTACGGGATGGTACGGGCATACCGCATCCCTTGCTCTCTCCTCTAGGGAGACTAGCGATCGCCATCACGCCCGATGGAAAGTATCTTCTTTCCTCTAGGGAGGATAATACGATCGGGTTAGAGGAATTGGCAACGGGAAGGGAAGTTCATCGGCTAGTCGGGCATCATGGTTTTTGTTTCGGGTTGGCTCTGACTCCCGATGGAAAATACGCGGTTTCCGCTTCCGTCGATACTACCTTAAAGGTTTGGGATCTAACCAGTGGTAAAGAAGTTTATACCTTGACCGGGCATAGTAGCTTGGTGAGAGCGGTCGCGATGACTCCCGATGGAAAAAAAGCGATCTCTGCCTCGGATGACAAAACGATCAAGGTTTGGGATCTAGCCCTAGGGAAAGAGTTATCTATATTTTCAGGACACAGTGGATGGATACATACGGTCGCCGTAACTTCGGACGGACAAACAGTGATTTCAGGTTCTGAAGATCGAACTTTAAAAGTTTGGAATTTGTGCGGTTTTAATACAGCAAGAAATATTCCTCGTCATTCCGATCGAGTGGTATCAATTACCACGACTCCCGATGCAACTTTAGCGATTTCTAGCTCGGTAGATTGTACCGTGAAAGTTTGGAATTTGTTCAATGGTAATCCAGTATATGATTTCACTAGCCATAAGGATTGGGTTCTCAATGTAGTGGTCGATCGAGAAGGAAAAAGAATGCTCTCCGCTTCTAAAATGGAAATCAAAATCTGGGATTTATGTAAGGGTACGGAGTTGGGATCTCTTCGCGGACATGAAGATTGGGTTTTAGCGGTCGTGATTAGTCCAGATGGACATTTTGCTGTTTCGGCTTCTAGAGATAAAACATTGATAGTTTGGAATTTGGAAAATCGGCAAAAAGTTTTTTCCTTAACAGGACATACCGAGTGGATAGAATCGGTCAATTTTATCCCCAATACAAAACAAGTGATTTCTTTTTCTGGTGACTCTTCTCTCAAAGTTTGGGACTGGGAAACTGGAAAAGAAATGTATTCTCTAACCGGACATTCCGCCCCCGTATTAGCCGTAGCTGTTACTCCCGATGGACAACAAGCGATCTCGGCTTCAAGAGATTCGACTTTAAAAGTTTGGGATCTGACAACAGCCCGAGAACGATTCAGTCTTGAAGGTCATACTAATGTGGTGAATCGTGTGGTTCTCGTGTCGGGAAAGTGGTTGGCAGTTTCCTCTTCTTGGGATGGAACCTTAAAAGTATGGGATCTTAAAAATGGTCTTGAACTGCGTACTTTAGTTGGGCATAACCAACGCGTAAATTCAGTTATTGTTACTCATCATGAAGATCTTATAATTTCTATATCTGCGGACACAACTTTTAAAGTTTGGAATATTCAAACTGGTCAAATTATTACTAGCTTTACGGGAGAAGCGGAATTAATTTCTTGTTCTTTTTCAGAAATTAGTAAAATAATTATAGTTGGAGATGTTTTAGGAAACTTGTATTTTTTACAATTAGAAATACTCTAGTTTTTATCGATAGAAAATTTTTGTATCGTAAGTTATAAGTACCTAGTCAAAATTATTTACACATGATAATCACTGCCTCGTAAAGATTTTAGCTCTCTCGGATGGGTAATTAATTCTGCCTACCTACTTAAATAAAGTTACGGGAAAGTCAGAATTGACTCAGCAAAAAGGAAATTATGGCAGGCTTTTAGGTTTCCATTAATTCAACTTCCGAGGAAATCAGAAGCAATTCGTTCTTTTTTTTATTGACGAGGAAGATTAATGTTTCCATTAATTCAACTTCCGAAGAAGTCAGAAGAAAAACAACTCTCCGTAAAGGAGGTCGATCTAAAACTGGTTTCCATTAATTCAACTTCCGAGGAAGTCAGAAGGAATATTTATGTTCATGTGGTTAATGGGTGTTTTCGGGTTTCCATTAATTCAACTTCCGAGGAAGTCAGAAGTCCTGTTTAGTCAACTACACACAAAACATCGCGCACTGGTTTCCATTAATTCAACTTCCGAGGAAGTCAGAAGCTTCACAGCTAGCAATCAATTACGATTGTGTACCTGCGGCGGTTTCCATTAATTCAACTTCCGAGGAAGTCAGAAGCAAAGCTACGGCGCTGAAAAAGAGCGAAGGTCCTAGTTTCCATTAATTCAACTTCCGAGGAAGTCAGAAGGATCCAAGAGAATTATTATCTAGGAAATCTCGAGGAACTGTTTCCATTAATTCAACTTCCGAGGAAGTCAGAAGCGTATACTGTAAAAAGCTGGTGGACGGCCTACCCGTTTCCATTAATTCAACTTCCGAGGAAGTCAGAAGGATTGCTTTTTCTGGATAACTATCTCGCGCCAAAATCGTTTCCATTAATTCAACTTCCGAGGAAGTCAGAAGCAAGAACTTCGGGAATTTAAGTCTGAATTGCTGCCGCGTTTCCATTAATTCAACTTCCGAGGAAGTCAGAAGAATAGGCACCACCGCGTGTTACTTCCAAACAAAATGGATCGTTTCCATTAATTCAACTTCCGAGGAAGTCAGAAGCCAGATTTATGACGAGAATATGTCTGGTGTGCATGGTTTCCATTAATTCAACTTCCGAGGAAGTCAGAAGTTGTAGTAGTCAGTGGGCCCAAAAGGGTAACAATAGTTTCCATTAATTCAACTTCCGAGGAAGTCAGAAGACGATGCTCTACAAAAAGCTAGTGAAGACTATCCACACTCGTTTCCATTAATTCAACTTCCGAGGAAGTCAGAAGTTGGCACTAGCCCAAGCATTCGAGGCAGGCTACCCGTTTCCATTAATTCAACTTCCGAGGAAGTCAGAAGACATCCAAGTTACCAACTACCGTCTATCCTCTAGTTTCCATTAATTCAACTTCCGAGGAAGTCAGAAGAAAAACCGATCCAGTTTTGGCCGCCGGAATCGACCAAAGTTTCCATTAATTCAACTTCCGAGGAAGTCAGAAGCAACAAACCGACTGACTATTACACCGATCCGCAAGAGTTTCCATTAATTCAACTTCCGAGGAAGTCAGAAGACTACCGCTGTGAGAAAGAAGCCTACGGCTGGTACGGTTTCCATTAATTCAACTTCCGAGGAAGTCAGAAGTTTTTATCTCTCAATATGGATTCGATATAAACAAAAAAGAAGTTTCCATTAATTCAACTTCCGAGGAAGTCAGAAGCTCTTTTTCCATCCGAGATATATCAAAACGCTTTTAGTTTCCATTAATTCAACTTCCGAGGAAGTCAGAAGCTTTTTTCAGATAGTCAGGCGTTGGAAGTATTTATCGTTTCCATTAATTCAACTTCCGAGGAAGTCAGAAGGTTTCCTTTTCTTCCTCACGGGGCTGATGGCACCCAGTTTCCATTAATTCAACTTCCGAGGAAGTCAGAAGCTTACCAAGTTGAAAAACATGGACAAATATTGGATAGTTTCCATTAATTCAACTTCCGAGGAAGTCAGAAGGCCATCCACATGGAACATGACCTAGGATTTCGGATCCTTGGTTTCCATTAATTCAACTTCCGAGGAAGTCAGAAGTCAGTTCTTCAAAAGGCAAAGACTGACTTCGTTCTTGTTTCCATTAATTCAACTTCCGAGGAAGTCAGAAGAGTGGGGTTCTGAAAACCTTGCTCCGAGAGGATTGTAACCCATCGAATCTGGGGGGGTCAACTGGCGGGTCGAATAATCGCGAAGATTTCTCGATAACTACCCTACCGGAAAGCCTCAAACCCTTACCTCGTCCTAGCTCCGTAGGGGTCAACGGAAAAATGGGGGTTCGCGGGATCGCTTGA
>SFBL01000037.1 GCA_007095785.1 Microcystis aeruginosa Ma_SC_T_19800800_S464 | reverse complement strand
TCTTGGATACTCATTCCCTCGGCATTATTAAACAGATAATTATTGGTAATCTGATTACCTGTTGTATCTGCTCCGCGAAGAACAACACCGGTCGATTGATTATAATAGATGTAATTGCCTTGCACGAGGGTATTTTTTGCTCCGGCTAAATCAATTCCATCATCCCCGTTACCTAAAAAATTGTAGTCTTGGTTAGTCCCAATCCAGTTACTAAGGATTTGATTATTATTGGCGATATTTCCATAGGATAATACACTTACACCGGTGTTAGTATTACCAGCAATAACGTTTTCTTGAATAAGATTATCTGAACCGTTAACTATCCCCACCCCAACCCCATTAGGACGGGATGAAGTTCCTGATGAATCAAGACCAATGTAATTATTAATGACCTGGTTGTTAATTGCAGTTTCATTATTAATTAATACACCTGTTCCCGTATTACCAGAGATAATATTCCTTTCACTGGTAGTCGCTCCCCCAATCAGATTATTGGCAGATTCAATTAAAATACCGCCTTCTCCATTGCCCAAAAATCCCTCAAAAATGTAGTCATAATAACCAATATAATTACCTTGAATAATAATATTATTACCTTGATCAATTAAGCGTATTCCATAGCTACTAAACTGGGTAATAATTAAGCCACGGACGGTACTGTCACCAGCACTAATAACTAGACCCGACAATCCTTCACCTGCTTGATAACCACTAATTTGAATTATCGGCGTTCCCTCGTATCCCGGTTGACTGGTACCATCAATAAAGACAGGGGACGTAATTTCTGGCAAAGCCGATAAGGGAGTTATGGTATAGTATCCGTCCTCAATATTAAACAAAATGGTATCTGTACCCGGATTATTATTAGACTCAGTTATTGCCCATCTGAGGGAACCTTCCCCATCATCGTTGGTATTAGTAACTGTGTAAGTAGTGCCTAGATTAGAGGTTGCAGTTGTTGTTTTCTGTACTGACGGAGGATTATTCATATCCTTAGCTCCAAGACAAAGAAGTTTAATAATGAGGCGTTCAGCGTTGACTATTCCTCTGCGAGTTTAGCCTAAGCTACCTAGCTATGTCAAGAAGTTTTTAGTAACCTCACAGGAACTTTAAAAAAACTTAACCAAATTTAGACAATATGTATAGGTATATCCTGGGTTATAACTGTTGAGATTGTTTGGGCTGCCACCGGTAAGGCGATGTTTATATTGTTAAGTTGTTTTAATAGCTTAATTTCTAGGGTTTTCATAGTCTAAAAACAATGGTTATCCTCTTGTGTGAATAGGAGGAAAATCTAAGCTGGTATCTCCAATTCAGCCGCTCGTAACTAGGGTTTGCGGCAAAAAGTTTTTCGGTGGTGGCCGGGTGTGGGGTGTGGGGTGTGGGGTTTTATCCATTTTCAGGGGGTCAATTACCTAATTTTCAGGGAAAAAGTCCCTAAATTTCCCCCCCGATCACTCCAAGGGCTGGCAGTTTTTGATTTCAAAAAAGCCTAAAAATATTATCCAACAAGGTTTTTAGATTTATTCAGCAAGCCTTAACTAGATAAGAGAAACTGTAGCGATTAATAAGTGCCTAAGCAAAATTAATTACACATCTAAGCCGTCCCCGTCAGCTTTTTCAGTGACCAGTAAACAGTGAACTGAAAACTCAAATCTGATCCCTGATAGCTATCTCGGAGTCTCCTGTCTCGACACAGCACAAATTCTCTCTAACTGGCGACTGTCAGAAATCCAGAAAACGAGTTTCTTGAAGAAACCCGTTTTCTCGATAATACCGTGAGATTGGGGGGGGATTATGGTGTTGAGATGAAGGTTATCTCTCAATTCCCCCCTCGCAATGAAAATTTTAGCGGGTGATGGACAAAAGGCGATCGCTAACGTCAAAGCTAGGCAGTTAAAGTATTTAACCAATTGATTAAATCTTCAACCGTAGAGAAGTCGAATAAAGCTTCTCCTAATGCTTCGACATCATCAATACTTAACTGCATAATTTTAGTTTCTAATGCAAGATTAATTTCCCCTAACTTGCGTTTAAGTTGGCGAATAATAAACGTCTTTTCGCGTTCGATACCTCGTTCAATACCTTGTTCAATACCTTGACGCATCCAACTGGTGGTAATTTGCATAACTCCCTCCTGTACGGGTTGACTAAATGTGCTAATCTCTTCTTGAAATTGTATCTCTTCGACCGGATTTAGATTGAGATAAGTATCAATAAATCCAGAAATTAATTGCATTCTCGCCGCATCTAACCGTAAAGTTATTAACAAGCGCAGACATTCCGCCTTAACTTTTGCTCGCTCTTTGTCGGCAATGTTCATCTTCGCCATCAAAGCCGAAGCAACCGGATTCGGCTGATTGAGAAAATCTCGCCAATTTAATCGATTTAATTGCACGACTTGATAGTTAAATTCTAATACCTTAAAATCGGGAAAATCGACCACATATTGACTAATTGCTTCTTTTTTGGGCTGGGGGTAAGAAAAAATTACAATCGGATAAATCGGTAAGACAAATTTCTCATGAAAGCGAGCAAAATAAGTAAACATTCGCCGATTAAACCACTTTCGGGAACTTTCCTGCGCCTCTACATGAATCAGAAAGAAAGATTCTTTTCCGCGAAACTTAACTTGTGCGACTAAATCGCTTTCATGCCTTTCTCCTTCCGTGACATCGGTAAATACTTCTTTGTCTAAAAAAGTAATCGAGTCCCTATCTAAATAATCCATCACTTGAGGAAAAAACAACTCAACAAATTCGACAAAAAAGGTGGAGATTAACTCCTTAAATAAGCGATCATGGTCAATATTATTAGTCATGTAATATCATCTTAACTAATCTGAGCGGTGAATGACTACCAGAAAATAACAACTTTTTGATTCTAACAAGTTTAAGGTTACTTTGTCTCCTGATACTAAATCTGGTTATTAAAGACTGATTATTTATAGCGGTTCTCACATCTGTGTGGCACACTTTAACCTTTGCTGATTAAGCTTTTCAGGATTGAGAATGTACCTCTTGTCAACAGGAAACGCTATATTCCCCTTTTTGCATGAGGCATGAGTAGAAAACGGGTTTCTCGGAGAAACCCGTTTTCTGTGCGTTACTCAGTAATTACTACCAAAAGCTACCGTTTAGTTAATGTTAGTTTCGCTTCTTTGCGGGGGGTATGGGAGAATAAATAAAGGGGCTCTTCGTTACTTGGTATGGTTCGATAGGGGGGGCATAAATCGACTAAATCCTTATCTGGCAAGAGATTTAATTGATTAGCTCGTTCTAGATCGAAAACAATTGCCAAAAATCGAAGCAATGTCTTTCTCTATAAGGGTTTCATCTCTTATCATCCTGTCCGTTGCATAAGATAAACCGAAGAACCAATAAAGGCAATCTCCTGAATACTGAATACTGACTCCTGACTCCTGAATACTGATTACTGATTACTGTTTACTGTTTACTGTTTACTGTTTACTGATAACTGAGCGAGAAACATACCAAGTAAAACCACCGCCGATAACTGCCATAACTGCTAAAGCTAATAGTACCGGTCGGAGTCCGAATTGAGTTTCGGCGATACCCGCAACAGCTAAGGGTAAAGAGAGGGCAATATTAACGGCATTGTTTTCTAAACCAAAGACTTTACCGCGCATTTCAGGGGGTGTATCTGCCTGTAGGGTAGTTTGCATGGGAACCCCGACTAAAGCGGCAAAAATCCCTAATAAAGCGGTCATAGCGAAGGCTAAAATTAAACTCTTTGTGGCTAGAGATAAACCGATTAAAGCTGCCGCCATACCCAGGGAACCCCAGAGACTTAATTGGGTGTGGGAGAATTTTTGGCCCCAATAACCCAAAGTAATCGCACTAACTGCCATTCCTGCACCACAGGAGGCTAATAAAAAGCCGAATTGAGAAGCTTTTAACCCGGGTAGTTTTTCCGCCATACTGACAGCTAATACTGATAGAGCGGCAAAAATACAGAATAAGATGACTAATTGAATTAAAGCGTTACGAACTTTATGATTTTTGTTGAGGTAACGAATGCCGTCGCGGATATCTTCCCAAACATGGGGCTGTTCTGCGGTAGGAATAACATATTTTTCGCTAGTTCGCAGGATAATTAGAATTAAACCGGCAATTATATAAAAAGCACCGACAATCATCACTTTGCCAATATCAAATTGTCCGGCTCTCGTGCCGAAAATGCTATCAGCAAAAGCTAATACCGGTTCACCGATGGCAAAACCGATAATTAATACCGCCATGGTGGTTAAAGTGTTGAGGGAATTAGCGGGTAGAAGATGACGGCGTTTTACCACTAATGGCAGGGTAGATTGTTCGGCGGGGGCAAAAAATTGGGTTAAGGTGGAGACAAGAAAAGTAATGACTAACAACAGGAAAAAACCGAAGGGTAAATTAAATTCTCCCTGTAGCCGGTAATGCCAATTTCTTAAACCGTCAGGCAACCAACCGAGGGGAACGGCTAAAGTTTGCTCGCGCACCAACCATAATAATAGGGGAATGAGGAGGACAAAAGCCCCGCGTAAAAGGTTAGAAATAACTAAAACTTGTTTTTTTAACCATCTATCAACATATACACCCGCCACCGAACCCACTAACACCGCCGGAATTGTATTAGCAATCATTATCGCCGATACCCAGCCACTAATCGACTGATCGGCTTTTTGGTAATGGGTGGCAATTAGGGAGATCATCAGGACTAAATAGAATTTATCCGCTAATTGGGAAAAAATTCCCCCCGCCCAGAGAGTGAGAAAGCGCGGGTTTTTTAGCACTGGGGCAAAACCCTGACTAGGATTGGATTTGGGCGCACGTTTAGGCAAGCGGTTCATGGTTTCTGCGTCGGATTGCCTCGGTGAGGAATCGGAAGAATTAAAAACAGGAGTGGAGGAGTCGCTAGACGTAGCGTCGTCAGTTTCTGAGTCAAACAGTTGCATTATGATGATTTTTGCTATCTGTTTAAAATTCTAAGGGAGATAAACCCTCAACTAATGCCGAGGAGCGAAAAGTTTTTCCCAGATGATATTGAGTATAGCGACGCAGCAGGCGATCGAGGTTAATCCAAGCTAGTTCTGAGGTAAGGTGTTCTTCTGGGGGAAAATCTGTTTTTCCTAGGCATTGCAGTAATTGCAGTTCTTGCAACGTCAGTTTACTATCGATTTTGGGCGGGTTGATTGTTTCTGTTAGGGCAGCTAGATCTATTATTCCCCCTGCCTCGAAACTAAATCCTAGGCAATTGTCCCCAATTAAAGCTTTTCCCGTCAACAGGCAGTTATGGACTTGCGGCACTAAGCCGGCAATTATTAAGAAATGAAAAATTGCTTGACAAAGGTAGGGAAGTATGTATTCATTCTCGTCGAGGACTTCAATTCTGGCCAGATGGCTGCAGATTAATTCGTATAATTCTCTCTGGGGTTGTTCGCTCAGTGCGATCGCCAAAACCAGTTCGCAGAGGTATTGACTAACGGTGAGCTTGGCGAGATTTTGACTTAATTTGGGGAAAGATTCGATAGTTTCAGCTTGAACGACCTTATCTAGGGATTTTCCTGCGACTATTAACAGATTATTGACCACAAATAGTTCACTTCTACCCCGGAGGGAAGATTTATACTTGCGCGCACCAGGAGCGATGGCTCTAATTAAACCATATTCGGCGGTCAAAATAGTTAAGAGGCGATCGGCTTCTCCGAAGGCCATTCCTTGCAGATTGATTCCAGTAGCTTGATAGGTACGAGACATCATTTAATAATTAACTAGCTAATTGTCTTCCCAAAAAGACTTGAGCTAATCACCAAACAAAGGGGAATCAGTCAGGACTATGGGGGAGATGCTATGGAGGTTAGCGGACTCGAACCGCTGACATCCTGCTTGCAAAGCAGGCGCTCTACCAACTGAGCTAAACCCCCGATCTGGTTTTTAGGACACTTTTGTTATCATAACCTATAGTGAAAAATATTACAAGTTAATTTTTCCCTTGCCTGCCATGTCTTATCTAGTCGCCACTTTTTACCAGTTTGTGGCTTTGTCAGATTATCGTCAAAAACAGCCAGAAATACAAAAATACTGCCAAGAAAGAGGAATTAAAGGAACTATTCTGCTGGCAGCCGAGGGGATTAACGCAACGATCGCCGGGAACCATCAAGCGATCGCCGAGGTGATTAGTTGGTTAAAAACCGATACTCGTTTAGCTAATCTAGAGGTGAAAGAGTCTGTTTGTGATTATTTGCCCTTTCAACGCTTAAAAATTCGCTTAAAAAAGGAAATTGTGACTTTTGGTCAACCCAAGGCTAATCCTCTCGAAAACACAGGAATTTATCTCAAAACTGAAGAGTGGAACCAATTGCTGAAAGAGCCGGACGTGGTAGTGATCGATACTCGTAATAATTATGAAGTGGCGATCGGTACTTTTGCGGGAGCGCTTAACCCAGAAATACAGCATTTTCGCCAATTTCCTGAGTATATTCAGGAAAATTTTGATAGTATTAATGATAAAAAATTAGCTCTTTTTTGTACGGGGGGAATTCGTTGTGAAAAGGCGGCAGCTTTTTTATTAAATCAAGGCTTTTCTCAAGTTTATCAGCTAGAGGGAGGTATTTTGAAATACTTAGAAGAAGTTAGTCCCGATCAGAGTCTTTGGCAAGGAGAATGTTTTGTTTTTGATCAAAGAGTGGCACTAACAGCTAATCTAGAGGTGGGACATTATGAAATGTGTCCCGCTTGCGGTCATCCCATCGATGAAAAAGATAAACAGTCCCCCAATTACCAAGCAGGAATATCTTGTCCCTATTGTAGTTGATTTTATCCTATCGTACCGCTCTCATCTCTCTGCTTTTCTAGTATCTGGTTACTTTTTCTTGCGGATTTGTGTACCAGAAATCATGTCATGAAGGGCGCGTTTTTTCTTTGTCCAGGCTGCCAGTAAAAAACCCAAATATAAGGGAGCAGTGGAGAAAAATTTTAGTAAGTAGCGGCGATTTGCTCTTGCAAAAGATATGCGTCTTCCTTCCCTATCGGTGACGGATAAATCAAAAAACATTTTACCAATAGTTGCTTTAAAAAGATATTCTAAGAAAACATAATATAACCATTTAATCACTATTCCTAAACCAAGAGCAGTCAGGATAGCAATATGTTCGTGAGTAAAGTTAAGTTTGGCTTGAATATTATAGATAATTGCCGCTATAAATAAAGCAACCCCGATAATTGTTGTTCCGGCTGCACTTAATCCTGCTGCATAGTAAACCCAGATTTCTTTGGGTATATTAAAATCAAGATTTAAATCTTGAAAAGTTGACCATTGTTGTAAGCGAAAACAGATATAACCACCTAATAAAGCGGCGATAATAAAAACGATAAAAGAATCAATTAAAGAAGCTTTGAAACGGAGCCAAAACCCAGCATAACTGGGAGAAATTGCAGCGATTAAAGAAATAAGTGCAGGATTGGGAATAGGAATAATTTTAGGTTTTTCAGGAGCAGAATTTTTAGTTTTTTTAGTTTGATGGGGATTGGCTTTAATATCAGTAATAATTTTTAGCAAAGTTTTGGTATCTTTAGGTCGATCAATAGGTTTTTCTGCCATTAAATTATCGATAAAATTTGCTAATCGAGCAGGGATATTTGGCGCATATTTACGCCAGTTAAATTCATTTGTATTAATATTATAAATTTTTGGATCACTGGGTTCTTTACCGGTTAACAAAAAGACGAAAGTTTTGCCCAAAGCATAAAAGTCTGATTGGGGTACAGAGTGACCACGAGATTGTTCAGGAGGAGCATATCCGGGGGTATAAATTCCCGTATTTTTACCTCCTGCTAGGACGGTTTTAGTCACCTGTCGCGCTGCCCCAAAATCAATTAAAACTAATTGACCATCGGGTTTTAAGATAATATTAGAGGGTTTGATATCACGATGATAGAATTTATGTTTATGAACTTCATGGAGAATATTAGCTAACTGAGTTAACCAATCCAAAGCGAGATTATAATCAATCGGTTTAAATCCTCTTTGTTTTTGATATTCTTCTAAGTCAATACCAGCAATTTTCTCCATGACTAAACAGTGTAAAGCAGTTTGACTCTCCCGGGGATGATAAATAAAATAGTTTTCTCCTTTGGGAATACCAGGGTGATTTAATTGTTTTAAAAGATTGGCTTCCTGTTGAAATAAATCAATAGCTTTGCTAGAATCGTAAGTAAGAACTTTTAACACTTTAGGTATTTTACGTTCATCTATCACTTCATAGGTATTACCGAATCCACCTTTGGCACTCAATAAATTTGTGACTCGATATTTACCATTTAAAAGCAAGTCGGAACCACAGGATTGACAGTAACGACTCTCCGTGATACTTTTCGGTTTAGGACAATGAGGATTAATACAAAAACTCATGGATTTTATTGGTAGAGTACAAAATAAACTTGATGATAACAATATTCCCTGATATATTTAAGGTTTGTTGCCAAGAAAAAAGCCGCGCAATCCCAAAGTTACCACGGCACTTAAAAAAGCCACCACCATGGGTATGATCAGGGATTTAAACCCTTTCAAGTCAGCGATATCTTTAACTAAGATTGCATAACTTTCTTCGACTTTTTCCAGTCGTTTATCCATTGCTTCGACTTTCTGATCAAGAGTTTTAATATCTCCTTTGATTTCTGTGACTTCCACCTTTAAATCATTAACATCTTTTTGGAGACTGTCAAATTTTTGATTAACATCTCTTTGAAGACTGTCAAATTTTTGATCCATATCTCTTTGAAGACTGTCAAATTTTTGATCCATATCTCTTTGGAGATTGTCGATTTTCTGATCCATATCTCTTTGGAGATTGTCGATTTTCTGATCCATATCTCTTTGGAGACTGTCAAATTTTTGATTAACATCTCTTTGGAGACTGTCGATTTTACTCTCGATCCTTGTCAGAACAGATTCGAGAGAATAGGTAACGGTTTCGCTAGTTTGTGTCATAATTAAAACCCTCTTACAGATAACTACTTTATTGAAATAAAAAATTAAGGTTTATTACCAAGAAAAAAGCCACGCAATCCTAAAGTTACCACGGCACTTAAAAAAGCCACAACCATGGGGATAATCAGAGATTTAAACCCTTTCAAGTCAGCAATATCTTTCCCTAGGATTGCATAACTATCTTCAACTTTTTCCAGTCGTTTATCCATTGTTTCAAATTTCTGATCAAGAGTTTTAATATCTCCCTTGATTTCCGTGACTTCCACCTTTAAATCATTAACA